>CAYSAY010000001.1:0-264764 GCA_964429215.1 uncultured Gammaproteobacteria bacterium
GATATATTGATTTGGATTATTTACGGGCGTATAAATGATAGTAGTATGACTACTAGTGTAAATAACCCCAATCAAAAATACTTCATATACGCTCGCAAGTCTACGGATGTAGAGGATATGCAAGTACAATCAATTGAAGGTCAATTGGACGAGTTAAGAATTTTGGCTAAAAAAGAAAGTTTAAATATTGTAGAAGAATTTATTGAAAAACAGTCAGCCAAAATTCCAGGGAGACCAATTTTTAACAAGATGTTAGATTCAATTGAAAAAGGACTTGCATCAGGCATCATCTGTTGGCACCCAGATAGACTTGCTCGCAACTCCGTTGATGGAGGAAAAATAATATACCTCGTTGATACAGGAAAAATATCTGCCCTCAAGTTCAATACCTTTTGGTTTGAACCCACTCCTCAAGGTAAATTCATGTTGTCAATGTCGTTTTCACAAAGTAAATATTATGTTGATTCTTTGTCTGAAAATACCAGTCGTGGGTTAAGGCAAAAAGCAAGAAATGGTTTTTGTCCGGGACCTGCACCTATTGGTTATTTAAATGATTCAAGGACAAAAACAGTTGTTTTAAATAAAAAGATATCTCCCATTATCAAAGAAGTTTTTGAAAAATATGCTGTGGGTAATCAAAGAATGTTAGACATTTCTCTCTTTTTGGCTTCAAAAGGTATTCTCCAACGAAATAAAAAACCATATCGTTTAGGTAGAGTTAAAAATATATTAACCAACTCATATTATTATGGTCATTTTCGTTTCGTTGGAGAAATATATGAGGGCAGATATGATCCAATTGTCTCAAAACAACTTTTTGATAAAGTCCAAGAAGTTTTGAATTCTAAAAATAAACAATGGAGTTATGCAAAAGTAGAAAGAATTCCAAAACCTTTTCTTGGACTTTTAAGGTGTGGTGAGTGCGGAATGATGATAACGGCTGAGAATAAAATTAAAAGATATAAAAATGGAGGTTTTAGTGAATATCATTATTATCATTGTACAAAAAAGAATAAAAACATAAGGTGTTCTCAGCCATATAACACAACTGAAGAAAGTATTCATTCCCAACTCACCACATTACTCAAAAAGTATGCTTTAAGACGTGATTGGGCTAATCAGATGCTATTAAAACTTAAAAAAGAAGAATCTGATATATCCCAATCATCCCTTTCACTCATCTCCTCAAAGAGGAGAGAGATTGATAATTTGAACACCAAATTGAAAATTCTTTTAGATACTTATTTAGATCAAGAAGTAGATAAAGAAATATATAGACAAAAGAAGTATGAACTAGTATCTAAAAGAAAAACAATTGAAGAACAAATTATCAATTTACAAAACAAGAAAGGGAGTTGGATCGAACCAATGAGAGAATGGATAAATGAAGCTCAAACAGTAGAAGAAGTTGCTAAGTCTGCGGACTTGCAACTTAAAAAGGTCCTCGCCGTTAAAATCTTCGGCTCGAACCTCTTTCTAGAAAACAAAATAGTCCGAGGGGATGGGCAAAAGTCGTGGTCTTCGCTTCGCTCGACCCCGACAGGTCGGGGCTGGGAGGCCGGAGCGGGAATCGAACCCGCGCATAGAAGTTTTGCAGACTCCGGCGTTTCCACTTCGCCACCCGGCCAGTAGCCATATTGTATCATACAGCTACTGGAATCCGGATAGTTTTATTTTGTTTTAATCTCTATCTTTTTTGGTTTTGCAGCATCTGCTTTTGGAATAGTAACTGTTAAAATTCCGTGTTTTACTTCAGCTTCTGCTTTTTGCCAATCGCCACCTGATAGAGCAGCTGTGTAGTAGTATTGATATGAAGAAGATTTAAATTCGTCTTTTGTTTTATCCTCCTCTTTGACTTCTGCTTTTATGGTTAGTACTCCATCTTCAATGTTGGCCTCAACATTTTCTGAAGGTACGCCTGCTACAACAGCTTGGGCGATGATATCTTTGTCAGTCTCGTGGATTTTTAATCCAGATTGTCTAGCTGATTGCCAAACATCATCATACATTAGGCTTTTAAACGGGTCGAATCTTACTAATTGCATATTTATGTTTCACCTCCTTATCTTGGCACTCATTTAACATGAGTGCTAATATAATATAATTATAACTGTTTATTTTGTCAAGTGGTTTTTAGAATCTGTTAAACTATATGAATTCATGACTAAAAAGAAATTAATATCAGCAGTATTGGCAATGCTTGGGTTGGGATTAATTGGTTTTGCTGTTTTAGCCTTTTTAGGTATATTTCGTGATCAAATTTCTGGTATTTTAATTGAATCTGATCCTGAAGCTGTGGTTTATATAAACAATGAGGAAGTAGGAAAGACGCCATATGAACAAAATAGAAAGGCTGAAGAGATAACAATTAGAATAAAGCCGGTTTCTCCAGAAGGTGTGATATTGGATGATTTTGAAACTAAACTTTCATTAGTTCCGGGAATAAAAACAATTATAAAAAGATCGTTTAAGGAGAGTGAGGATGATTCAAGTGGCGCAATTGTTTCGTTTGAAAAGTTGGGTGGAGATGAATCATTTGTCACTGTCATTTCTATACCTGATAATTCTCAGGTGTTAATAGATGGTAAGGTCCAAGGTTATACACCGCTTCGTGTTAAGGTTCCTGCAGGGGATCACACCTTAATAGTTTCATCTGAAAAGTATTTAGAGAAATCACTCCCTATTAGGGTTTACAAAGGTTATAAATTAACAGCTTCAGTTAAACTTGCAAGAGTTAAAGAAAAGCAAACTGAAGAACTCGCGGTTCTTGCAGAAGAAATAGTTTCATTAGGGAGAATTAAAATTAATAATAATGAGGTTGGGTTTTTAAGAGTTAGAAGTGGTGCAAATATTGGATTTCCTGAGGTTGCACAGGTTAAACCAGATGAAGAATATGATATTCTTGAAGAAGGAGAGCGTGCTAGTTGGTATAAAATAAAAGTTGGGGAGATTGAGGGTTGGGTAAGTGCTGAATTTGTGACTAAATTATAAAACTTCAATAGCCTGCACTTCGTAGTTTTAACGTAGAAGTGTCAAACTGATGTCAAGATAAATTCCACTAAATTTCCTATAGTATGCATTCCTGTTCTTTGACGTATCATTGTTTTTAAAAAAGGAAGAAATTCCCTATGTTGTGATTTTTTTAATCTAGCGAAAGGAGGAGGCTGTGATAACTAGTAATGGTGCTAAAGCAATAATTGCAGCACATAGGTTGACAGAAATGACAAAAGAAGATCGGATTAGCACTATCATAGATATTATTCTTGCTCCTTTTTATTTACTATTTTTCTTAGTACTTGGAGCGAGTGGGTTAATAGTTGTGATCGGTGCCATAAGTTTGGTGTGTTTGATGTTAGGATTGTAGATAAAAAGGAGAAGATTGTGAACAAAAAGGTGTATTGGATACTTGCTGTTTTGCTGATTGGAATGGTTGCCTATTTTTCCACTCGTGAACAGAAAGTAGAAATTGTACAAAGTCCGAATAACAAAACAGTTGTCTATTCGGCATCCGTTGTAATTGGAAATGAACGGATTGTCATAATCGAAAAGGAGGTCGATGTAACTTTGGTTAGTGATGATAGTTATCCTGATTGTGTAGTTAGTCAAGAAGATTGGGATATCCTAAATGCAATACAAGAAGGTCTGAACCGTAAGTTTAAACTCACCAACGAAGAGATATATAGTTTGTTTGATAAAGTTGCCATTGTAGAGCTTAAATCTGATTACAATTATGATATGAGCTGGCAGCCGGATTTTAGCGCGTGGTCTGAAGACGATATTAACTGGTGGTGTTCCGATCAAGACATTGTTTATGTTTTTGAAAGTGCAATCGAAGTACCTTGGGAGAATATAGGTGAAGAGGAAGTTGATAGTGAATATGGATACACTAAAAAACTTCCAACTGCAGAAATGGTGGAGTCGAATGGGAGTTTTTACTTCGATGTTTCAAATCTCTCTACTGGTGCGCATCTTGGGATATCTTTTGACGGTGACCGACTGTATAACCTTGTTGAAGGCATAATGTTTGAAGACGCTGAAAAGCTGAAACTTGCAAAGTTACCTTTACCTACCGTTGAAAAGTCATACCCCATTGAAAGCTTGAATACTAAGGAGATTGGATCGTTTGTCGTAAATCAGGAAGATCATAAGTCTCGTGACATTTTTGTCAAGATAATTGAAGCCATTCTTCCACTCTCTACATATGAACCATCTTTTTCATTCATCCAAAGTTCCAGCCAAAGTGGAAACCAAACACACGGGTCAGTAAGTGGAACACAAGATGGTAACATCGGCGGGCTCATGATGGGTGGATGGGGATTTGTCTCAGGAAGCCTTGAAGGTTCAATTGAGGGATCAATTGATTCAAAACCAGTAATGCTCATCCGTGGATCCGTCTACATTGTCCCAAAACCATAACAAAAAACAATGATAATTTAAAAGAAACAGGAATAGGATGGTACATCTTGAAACATAAAAAGATGTACCATCCAGATTTAAAAATAAATATATGGAAAAATTAAAAGGTAACATTGATATATTGACCAGACAGGAAAAGCGACAAAATTTCTTTATTATGTTTTTAAAGGAAGCTAAAGAGGGCGACGCTGTCAAAATTCTGTTTAGTGGCCACAAAATTTGGATGGAATTTGGTTCTAGAAAAGAAAACATAGTTAGCCTAAGATATTTAGGCAAAAAACAAGATATACCTGAAACGTTAGCGTTTGACACTTCTTTAGAGGGAGAAACTGAATTGTTGAAATTGGTTCCAAGCAAGGAAAGATCTGAATATTCTAAATAATCATTTTTTTAATTTTTTAGTACATATCCTTTACCTCTTAGGGTTTGGATGTAACTTCCACTTATTCCATTAGCTTCTAGTTTGTCTCGAAGTCTTTGTATTGTTTTTGAAATTGCATATAGTGAAAAGTTATCTTCAGACTTAAACATTACACTTCCAATATCGTCAACCTCTGTAACTGTATTTGAATTTCTGATTAAACTTAATAGCACTTTCTTTTCTGTTTCAGTTAAATTTGCAACTGGTTTACCAAATAGTTCAGGAATTAGACCGTTATAACCAAACGGCTTATCAAAACTTGGGATACCTAACTTTTTGTAGAATTCATCAGATTCTGCAAGTAGCTTTGCCTGTTCTTTTATTCTAACTCCTTTAAGTGTTGGGATATAATTTTCTGCTTTTTCGTATTTTTGTAAAACCTTGGCAATTGAAGTTTCGGTCACTAAATAATCTGTGATAATTTCAGACTCTTGCCATAATCCTTCTAGTTTTTCATAAATATCTACTCTTGTGAGAGAAGTAATGATAGCTTCAGTTATAGTATGAATTCCTTGGTCTTCACGAAGATAAATTATTATTTCACCTTCATTATTTATAAAGTTAAAACTACAGCTAGTTCCAAATAAGGTTGGATATATAGTAATCTTTTTTACAATATTGTTTTTGCTTGGAATAACTTTATATATTTCACTCAAAATATATTTCTCAGCTTTTGACCAAATATTTTTTGTGCTCTCAAAATTTGGTTCTTTAATCAATACTGTCTGAAGTAGGTTAACTACTGTCTTAAGTAATTTTTTATCAACTTTTATGGGTAAATCTTTAACATCTGTTTTTTTAGCTTGTTCCCAGAATCTTGGTATTTTGTTATAAGGTAAAAGTGGAAAAGTGACCATATTAACAGAATTGATGTTAGGATTATAAGGCAAAACTATAAAATTATTTGTTTTGTAGAAGCCAACAATAATCTGATGAGCACAGTGAATTAATCTCTTGGCTTCAGATTCAATAGAGTATTCCCAACTGGTTATAGATTTCATACCTATAGTATATCATTTTAATATAAAAATAGTCAATTTGAGTCAAGATAACTTTTAGTTAGTTTTTAAAATGTAATTATGTCAAATGAGCTACGCGCTGCAATGAGAACAATACGAGATTCTGGTGTGGGTTCACTAGCAATTTCTGCAATTGACACACGATCCAATCCTAGAGCTGTTGGTGGAATGATGGGAATGTGTCCCAATGATATTGAAGCAACTGCTGTGAATGAAGCACTAAAACTTGTGGAAGCGGAGGGTGTTACTTCCTGGACTTGGGAAGATTTTAATAAGATTGAAGGTATTGTCCAAGCAGGAGCTAAGAAATTTATTAAAGAAAAATATGGTATGTAAACCAATTTTTTTGAAATATTTTGTCAAACTTCAGTCAAGATAAAAAAAGATAAATAATTAAAATGGGTAATATGAGTGTTGCTGAAAGATTTACAGAAATAATAGCAGAATTAGGACAATCAATTGTTAGACCTAAGATTATTGTTTTGGAAAGACAAATTGGTGATGAAAATAAAAAGAGACATTTGGAGATGGCTCAATATTTAGAAAAATACCCTGACGATATTGAGGGAGCTAGAAAGAAATTTGGAGTTATTCCGTATGAAGAAACAGAAAACAGCTGGTATCAACACGAAATGATGTAACAATTAATTGTCAAACTTCAGTCAAGATAATTCAATCTTTAAGTTATAGGATATCTATTAGGTAGAGTTTTTTGCACAAATCAACTAGATAAAAGGAGAGTGCATCATGGAAGGAATTTTGATTGGTGTCGGAATGGGAACTGTAGCGATGTTATTTGTCGCTCTCAGCTCGATAGCGTCTGCTATCGATAAGGTTGCAAATGCAATGGTTGAGAGAAATAGAATTGAACGCAAGAAGATGGAACTGCAAGGACTGGAAATGAAGGAAAATGATATCTCCGGTTCCGATGTGGAAAAGATTATTAATCGGTATTAAAAGTGCAAAAAAGGGAAGCCTAATCTTAAGCCTAAAAAAACTTAAAATTATGCTTCCCCTCTACCTATAAATTTAAAATTATGTGTGATAGATTAAATGGTTTAACAGATGTTGGTGAGGATAAATTCTGGGATACAACAGGAACTGTAACCAGCGGTCAAATTGATGGTGTTGATTACTTGTTTCATGAAGATCCAGACCCTAATTTAGAAGCTGATAGTAATAAAGTTTGTATCTTGGAGGCAGTTAAAGAGTCGCCTCTTCTAGGTGACCAATGTTTTAAGTGTGCAAAAGTAATTTTTTTGAGAAAAAAAGCAAACTTGAAGAAAACTAATTCTTAAATTCCACTCACTGATACGCCGGAGTAGATAATCCAATAAACAAGAGTAACCCAAAGACCGATGGCTATTATTAGCGCCTTATCTGTTAAGAGTAGCTTTTCAGGAGCTTCAGACTTTCCTTCAAAAATTAAGGCTTCATAACGCATGATTCCAAAGATTACGACTGGAATTGTAAGCATCATAAGCTTATCAATAGTTGTAGCTCTTGAGAGTTCTGCAAGTGCTAGCCAAAAATCAAAAGATGCTTTTGGACTTTCAAAAAAAGTATATAAACTCCAACTCATCCAAGTTGCATTACCAAACATTGTTACATAGCTATTTAAGAGCTCCTTAGAGTACTTTGAGAGGCTTTTCCTGGTTCCTCCATCAACTGCCTCAAGTAAGTTTATTTCTGACCTTCTTTTACCTGCAGCAAGAAAAAGTGAGGCGGAGACTACACATAATAAAAACCATGCAGAAAGATGTGCATTTATGATAAATGCACCAGCATAGACTCGTATAACAAAACCTGAAGCTATAATTAAAATGTCTATTACATGCATGTTTTTTAAGCCCAGACTGTAGAATGCCTGCATAATTAGGTATGTGATTATCAAGCTAAAGAAAAGTTGATTTAGTGAATAGGCAATTAAAAGCGAAAGGGTAATAAATATAAAAAATTCGAATATAGCGATTGGGATTGGTAATTTTCCGGATGCTATTGGCCTAAATTTTTTAACAGGGTGAAGTTTGTCTAAATTGGAATCTATAATGTCGTTGAAAATATATGTTGCAGAAGTGGCAAAGGAAAAAGCAATAAATGCAATTAATACATCATAAAAAAGTCCCTTTTCAAATAGTGTACCAGTTAGTAGTAGGGCTCCGAAGAGTGCAAAATTTTTAACCCAATGAATTGGTCTTGCTACACGAATTATTTGGAGCGCATTGTCAACCATATTATTAGACCACCCAAAACTAGTGATACTCCGATAATTGTATATAACTTATACGTACTATTCAAATTTAGGGCAAGAATTCCTAATATGGCAGTAGTTGACCAATAAACTTGAGAAACTTGTCTTTTGGACAATCCAAAATCTAGTAACTTGTGGTGTAAATGACCTCTATCTCCCCAGACTGGCGATTTACCAGATAAAATTCTTCTTAACACGGTATATCCTGTATCAATTAAAGGTATTCCTAAAACTACAATTAAGGTGCCGACCTTTGTTGTTGAGAGAATTGATGCGATTGCAAGGATGTAACCTGCGAGTGTTGCTCCACCGTATCCTGGCATAATTTTTTGAGGAAATTTATGCCATGGTAGAAAACCTAAAAAGGCACCTGCAGTAATACTTGTTAATAAAATTACTGGCCACTGGGTAATATCTGCTGAGTAATAAAAAGAAAGTGCTGTAATTGTAAGGGCAGCAATAACCACTACTCCTGAAAGTTGTCCATCAATTCCTTTTGCCCCCATGTTTAATATGTTCATTAAAAATACTATCCAAATTAGGGCAAAGATATCTGAAATAATTGGATTTGAAAGATCAATTATCCCACCCAAGGGATTTGTCAAAAAAGAAATTCCTATACCAGAAAGTATTGGAATTAAAGCTGCAACTCCACCAATAATTAATCTTAAATAGGGATTTAAATTATATTTATCATCAAGAAATCCCATGATAACGATTACTGTTGCACCAAGTAGGATTGATATTATGTGTTTATCGAGTGGTATAAAAAATAATGATGTTATTAAAATTGCAAAATAAATAGGTATACCACCACCTCTTGGGGTGGGTGTTGTATGTATGACTTTTGGGTGTTTGGTTTTTTGTGGATCGTCGATTATTTTTAACTTGCTTGCAAGTTTAATTACTAAAGGAGTAATTAAGTAAGAAATTACAACGGCAACAAATAATGGTATAAAAAGTAAGCTTGTCATATTGTCCCCACCAAAAAAATTATTTTGAATGTGGTAATTGTTGCAAGAACACTAATTAATATTGAGGCAAAGGCAAGTGTTTTTTTAACGTGTGATGAATGGGAATTAATCGATAAAATGATGTTTATGATAGTCATGATTACAGCTAAAAGTGATGGCAACATTATTAAATAACTTGGTGCTAACTGGCCAACGGTTTGGGGAAGGCCATAATACAAAGGAATCTGGGGAGGTAATATAATTTGAGCGATAAATGAAAGTAATATAGTAACAGCACCTGTAATAATTGATGCAATAAATGTACCTTTTAGAGGTAATTTTTCAAATTCTGGATTAATCCTCATAAGTTTTCAATTATTATTTTGTCATCTCTAACCATATCTGAGATGAATCAATCTCAGAGATTATATAATAGTTTTCTTGAACAAAAAGAGTCAATTCTGGAAACTCGAATGAATTTGGTGAAATTACTATAAACTTTGGTTTTGATTTATTTAGCATGCTAATTATTTCTGGTTTGCTTGAAAAATCAACAAAATGATAGTCTGCGACATATTTGACAGGAGGAAGCCTTCTGGCTAGAGAATAGATGGCAGCTGAATCATTACTCCAAACAAATATTTTATCCTTTTTTGTAGTAGTTCTTGCTATGAAATCTGCAATTTTGTAATTACTAATTGTGTTAGGTGAAAAACTTTTAAAATAATCATCTTTTGATATTTGATTTGTTGCAAAATTAATAAATCTTTGGTAATAACTTATTGTTGGGTAATGGTAAAATTTGTAATAAAAAGGCACGAAAAAGGCAAGCGTTAAGGGAATAATAACTAAGCCTTGTTCAAGAGTTTTTAGACTAATTAACATTCCAATAAGAATTGAAATTGGTGCAAGAGACTGCATTAAATAATGAGGATATGGTCTTTCAGATAGAGTGACTGCAAAAAGTGATGCAAGAAGCCAAGCAGTTATTAAAACAAAATTTTTAGAGAGTTTATTTTTAAGTATCCATAGTACAAAGAACCCTAAAAACATTATTGACGCACGAATTAGTAATGGTCCATTTTTAATTAAAAATGGAATATTTTCTGTATTTACCCTCCAACTTGATACATAGCCAAAATTTTGTAGGTATGCCGCAACTAAGTATTCTTTAAAACTTCCAGCAAAGTAATACCAAACGAATGATAAACCAATTGGTACAGCAAAACCAAGTGCTAATATGATAGATTTTCTTAAAAACTCTTTAACATCGTGAATTGAAAGTTTGGTATAAATAAACCAAAAAGATATGATGCCTAATATATCAAAAGTAGCAGGTATCTTAAATAAGGAAGCGATTGAAAATAATGCACCGGAGATAAACAAGTTTTTTATATTATTTTCTTTTGATAGTAATATCCACAGCGCAAAGATTACTGGGCCGATCATAAATAATTCTGCATTAACAGTATTACCTTCAAGTAGTGGTAGTGTTGTAAATAGTCCAAATAAAACTGTTGATATGTTTTGAAGTTTGGTGTTTTGAGGGAACAAGTGTTTAACAAGTTTCCAAAATCCATAGACTGTAAGTAAATTCCAAAATGCTAAAATTGCTTTGAATATAAATAGATTTCCTGATATTGCAGCTGTTAAGTATAAAAGAGGGGGTTTGTTGTCATGCAATCCGAGATAAAGTGGAACGCCTTGTCTAACACCTTCACCTAATGCGAGGTAAATCATTTCATCACCGTAATAGTATGGTTCAAAAAACGAAGGTATTCGAAGTAAAATTAAAAAGACGAAGAAGAACTCAAGCCATAATGGAGTATCAATTACAGATATTAGTTTGTTCCAATACTTAATCATTCTGATATAATTCTAGCATATGCAAAAAATTTTGGTTACTGGTGGAGCAGGATTCATTGGCTCACATTTGTGTAAATCTCTTCTTGACGATGGGTACGAAGTAATATGTATGGACAATTTGGTCACAGGTAGTAAAAAAAATGTTGAGGGATTGTTGGATGATCCAAATTTTAAATTTATTGAAAGTGATGTTTGTTCTTTTCATTTTAATGATAAACAGCTAATAGATAGCGACTTTATTTTTCATCTTGCATCTCCTGCTTCACCTATAGATTATCAAAATTTACCTGAAGAAACTTTAGTTACAAATTCAGCGGGTACGTTAAATATTTTACGTTTTGCTAATAACATAAAAGCTAAGGTGTTGATTGCATCCACTTCTGAAGTATATGGTGATCCATTGATGCATCCACAAAAGGAGGAATACTGGGGGAATGTAAATAGTTTTGGCTCACGAAGTTGTTATGATGAAGGTAAAAGGTTTGCCGAAACTGCTTCTTATGTTTTTTTACATAAATATGATTTAGATGTGCGAATAATTAGAATATTTAATACCTATGGACCACAAATGCAAAAGGATGATGGTAGAGTAGTCAGCAATTTTATTAATTGGGCAATAAATAACGAAGAGATAAAAATTGATGGAGATGGAAGCCAAACTAGATCTTTTTGTTATGTCTCAGATTTAGTACATGGAATTAAAAACGCAATGTTTACTGATGGTACTAAAGGAGAAATCTATAATCTTGGAAATCCTGACGAGTTTACTATACGGCAACTTGCAGAGCAAGTAAAAGAATTGACAGGATCAGCTTCGGAGGTCATTTATAGCAAAGAATTTAGGCCAGACGATCCGATGAGAAGAAAACCAGACATATCTAAAGCAAAGGAAAAACTTGGTTGGGAACCAAAAATAAAACTTACTGAGGGGCTATCCAAAACTATAGAATACTATAAATCTCTTTAGTCTTTATACTTTTTCTGTTACTTTATACTCTATATATTTACCAAGCATAAGTCTTGTGTGGGCATCAAGACCAGGAAGAGCTGAAAAGAAAAACCCTGCAATTGGCATTAAGATAAACTCAAATGGAGCTAGTATTGATCTCCAGACAGACATCCCTTCTGGCCTTTTAGGTTTATAGACATTATCTACAAAAAATAATACAAAGAAGAAACTTAGAGAAAGAGTAAGGATAATGGATGATAATTTTGGAACCATGTAACCTAAGGCTGTTCTACCGAAGGCAGGATTTATAAGAGTTGGTATTGTTAATCCAATTGTTACTATAAACCAGTTTACAGGCCACATAAAGTGAGACCAAACGACATGTAATACTCTTGTTGTTTTGTCCCAAAAAGGAATTTGTGTGTCCATTAAATAATTTTTGATGATCCAAGAATCATCAGATGTACCCCATGCCCATCTTCTATATTGTTCATATTGGTTTTTCATGGTTTTCCATGAAGTTGTTGATTGTGCTGCGTCGGCATGTAAAGGCAAATAAATTGGTTCTACTTCTAAACCTCCAAATACTTTGTAATAGGCTTTGAAAAATATTCCCCAATCTTCGGGAATTCTGTCTGCATCCCAGTAGCCAACTTCATCAAGTAATTTGAAGGAAAGTGAATAATTTTGAGCATTAATGAGTCTATCTTTTCTTGGAAGCTGGGATAAATTCCAGATTGAACCAAATGTGTTTGGGACTCTGGTTATTGCAGGTAGCTCCCAGATATTGTTATAAAACATGACTGCTGGTTGCCAAAAATGCCTGTACCTTGTTGGGCTGTCTAAAAATTTAAATGATAAACATGCAAAGTGGTTTGGGTGGTATTTGTGGTCGGCATCACAACTTGTAACAGTTAAATAATCAATATCAAATTTTTTTGTGTCTATATAATTTTTTTTGAACCAAATGGCTGCAAATCTTTCGTTTGATGCTTTTCCAATAACTTCACCTGAAATTAGTTTGTGGTCTGTTTTTAATAAATTTCCAAATTTGTTCTTAAATTTTTTATTTAACTCGTTCCATTTTTCTTTTCTACTATTTTTATCTTCCTTTTCCTCCATTGCTAGTATTACTGTAATCATTTTGGTGGGTAGAGTCTGGTTGGCAAGGGATTCTAATGTTCGTATTAGAATATGAATTGGTTCTTTATATGTAGGAATAATAACAACGTTGTGAACCCTTTCCCAATCTGGGAAAGTTTTTAAATCATTTAGCCAGTTGTAACCAATAGCTGCTTGTATTTTTGTGTGAGATATCACTGATGTGATTGCAATTAAAAAAGATTGGTAGAACCAATAGACGTTAAAAAGAAGAACAAAATAAGCTACGAAGTTAGGAAATAAAAATATACCCCAATATGGAAGTAATATCATGTTCCAAGAGAAAAACCCAGGAAGAATCTCAAAAAAACGAAGAACCTGTTTTTCATGCTTAAGAATATAGTTACGCATATATTTTAATTAATTCACTTGTCGGCGATGCGAGGAAATAATGGTTTAAGCATTTTAATTTTAAGGCCACCAAATACTTCGGCTATTTTTGTTACTGTATCAGGAATAAATGGTTTTAGGTTTAACGCGATTTCTGCGATCTCGTATAAATACTCTTGCAAGGCATTATGAAGGCTTTGACCTTCTAATTTCCAAGGTTCGTCCTTGTTTATTTTTTGATCAACATTTGTAACTTTTTCCCAAATAAATTTTAATGCCATATCAAATCTAAATTCTTCGAGTGATTTGATTACTTCAGGATATAGATTTGTTTCTTTTGATTTGAAAGCGAATTCTGATTTTTCACACAACCTTGCCACTCTTGAGACTAAGTTTCCAAGCCCGTTTGCAAGATCTGCGTTATATACATCTTTAAGTTTTTCTTCTGAAAAATCGCCATCTGTGAATGGTGCGAATTTGGCTAGGAAATAATAACGAAGCGCATCTGCACCGTAAATATCAATTATTTTATTTGGATCGATTACATTGCCTAACGTTTTACTCATTTTTTGACCGTTTACAGTAAAATATCCATGAACCATGAGCGCTTTAGGTAAAGGAAGACCTGCAGACATTAAAAATGCTGGCCAGTATACAGCATGAAATCTTGATATTCCTTTTCCTATTACATGTAAATCTGCTGGCCAATATTTGTTGTATTTTTCTTCATCTGATCCAAATCCTATTCCTGATTGGTATATGTTTAAGGCGTCAAACCAGACATAAATTCTTTGGTTGCTATCGTTTGGTACAGGAACACCCCAGTTTTTGGCTCTCTCGTTAGAACGAGAGATTGAAATATCTTGAAGTGGCTCTTTTAAGAAAGAAAGTACTTCATTTTTTCGTTCTTGAGGAAATATTTTTAATTTGTCTGATTCTATTAACTTTATTAATTTGTCTTGATACTTTGAAAGTTTAAAGAAATAATTTTCCTCTTTTACTTCAAATAGCTTTTTTCCTGGATGTTCAAAACATTCTCCATCAGCATTTAATTCATCAAGAGGGTAGAATGCTTCACATCCTACACAATATAGTCCACTGTATTCTTTTTTATAAATATCGCCTGATTTGTCACATAGCTCCCAAAGTTTTTGGGATGATTTAAAATGATTGACCTTGTCGCTTCCTTTTTGCCAAATATCAAACTTACAATTTAAATTTTTTGTAAGTTCAACAAAGAGGTTATTATTTTTGTCTACAAATTCTTGTACAGGTTCACCAGCGTTTTCTGCGGCCTGAACATTTTTTAATGCATTTTCATCACCACCAGAAAGTAAAAGCACATCATCTCCAAGTAATTTATGGTATCTTGCAATAGTATCTCCTTGTACAAATTCTAATGCATGCCCAACGTGGGGAGCTGCGTTTACATAAGGAATAGCTGTAGTGATGTAATATTTTTTAGCCATACGGCTATTATACTAGCTTCTAACGTCTAGAAGCTAGTTTTTTGATTTTTTCACTCCATACATTGGCCCATTCTTCAGCCTCCATCTTTTTAAGAGCAAGTTTAAATCCTGGAGTTTCTAGTTGTTTTTCAACAACTGCGATGGTTGCGGAGGAGACTTTTAAATTTGTTTTAATGTTTTCGTAGCTTCGACCCTTTTTTAGCCAGTATGCAATTGCTAGCCTTTTAATGTATGTATCAAGCTCAAGTAAATTAAAAAAATCATTTAAAAAAATCTCTTTTTCTCTTGCACCTTTTAGGTCATCAAGAGTTTGAATAAATGAGTTTAATATTTCTTTTCTCAAGCTTGAGTTTAATCTATTTTTGGAAACCCGCATAAATTTCGGCAATTACGCCTAACCCAATTAATAGAATAATATTAAGTATATTACCAATTCCTAAAAGACGGAATATGGCAAAAATAGTTAGGAGGGCTGCAATTAATAATCCACGCCTAGTACTGACAAATATTAGTGAAACTGAAAAGAATAAAAAAACAAATAAATTCACAAAAAACAGAAATACAAACAAAGTCGAATTTGGGTCAGTGAAAAAAACGATTGAAATGAGAGTTAAAAGTAAAGATAAGGTTAATATTAACGAAGGTAAGAAATTTCTCCTTCTCAATATCATTTTTTTTCTAATTTCTTTATGCATGCTATATACTTAGTGTATGGAGACCATACTACTAATTATAATATTAATTACTTTAATAGTGCTCATCACTTTAGTTTTAAAACAAAAACCATCAGGAGATTTGGTCGAGTGGCTGAGGAGCACTGGGCAGAGGCTAGAGGTTCAAAATAAATCATTTAATGAAAGGCTTGACCACGCGGCTAGGGTAATAAATGATGTAAATAAGAATATAGGGGAGTTTAGTGAGATTGGTAGGGGAATGAAGGATTTGCAAGAATTTTTATCATCTCCAAAACTTAGGGGGAATATAGGGGAGCAGGTACTAAAAGAATTATTAAAGCAATTTTTACCAAACGAATCCTTTAATCTTCAATATACATTTAAATCTGGAGAAAAAGTTGATGCTGCAATAATGACATCTGGAGGAATAATTCCAATTGATTCCAAATTTCCATTAGAAAATTTTAGAAAGATGACCGCCGCCGCAGATAGTTCCGGCGAGTCAGGCCGTGCTTTTGTACGGGATGTACGTAAACACATTGATGATATATCAAGAAAATACATATTAACTGATGAAGGAACAATTGATTACGCCTTAATGTATATTCCTTCTGAAGTAATTTACTATGAAATTGCAAACAATCAGGATTTGTTTGATTATGCACAAAGTAAACGTGTTCTTCCTGTTTCACCAACAACTTTTTATGCTTATTTAAAAGCAATTCTAATGAGCTTTGAAGGTCAGAAGATTGAGAAACAGGCAAAAGAGATATTGTCTTCACTCAGGGCTATTAAAAAAGATTATGGAAAAGTTGAAGAAAATTTAGGGATACTCCAAAAACATTTGGTAAACGCAACTAACATGATGGGGAATGTATATTCAAGTTTTACCAATCTAGGGCATAAAATTGAAAATACACAAAGTATAGATATCAATGAGAAGCGTGATAAAATCGAGGGATGAAATCTTCAGAGAAAAAATTAAACAAACAGCAACTTCAGGCAGTAAAACATGGAAAGGGGCCACTTTTAATTATTGCAGGGGCGGGGACAGGAAAGACTACAGTTATTACTGAAAGAATTAAACATTTGATAACCAAGGGTTATGCAAAACCTGAGGAAATTTTAGCTCTTACTTTTACTGAAAAAGGCGCGACTGAAATGGAAGCAAGAATAGATGTTGCACTTCCTCTTGGATACGGCGATATGTGGGTTTCAACGTTTCATTCATTTTGTGACAGAATACTTCGTGAGTCTGGAATCCAGATTGGATTATCGTCGAATTATAAATTAATGACTTCTGCACAAACAGTTGATTTAATTAAAAGAAATCTCTTTGATTTTAATTTAGATTATTTTAAACCACTTGGAAATCCAAACAAATTTATTGAAGGTTTATTGCAACATTTTTCTAGACTTCAAGACGAATGTGTATCCCAAGATGATTATCTAAAATATGCTAAAAAATTTGAAAGTGAAGAACAATTAGAAATCAAGAAAATTAATGAACTTTCAAATGCATATTTTTTTTATAACAAATTAAAACTTAAAAATAATGTATTAGATTTTGGAGATTTAATAAATTATGTAAATAAATTATTTATTGATAGGCCTAATGTGTTAAAAGTTTATCAAGAAAAATTTAAATATATTCTTGTTGATGAATTTCAAGACACAAATTTTGCACAAAATGTACTTGTTAATTTGTTAGCAAAAAAATACAAAAATATAACTATAGTAGGAGATGATAATCAGTCAATTTATCGCTTTCGTGGTGCAGCAATAAGTAACATTATTCAATTTAAAAATACTTATCCTGATGCAAAAGTTATAACTTTGAATGAAAATTACAGATCTACCCAAACTATTCTTGATGGCGCTTATAAATTAATTAAACATAATGATCCAGATACTTTGGAATATCAGCTGGGAATATCTAAGAAACTAAAAGCTGTGAACGGACAAAAGCCAACTTCGAACAGGTTTATACATACAAAAAATGGACAGGAGGAAGCTGAGGAGGTAAGTAATACAGTAATTCAGTTAATCAGTGAATCAGGATATGAATATAAAGATGTGGCAATTTTAGTTAGGGCAAATAACCATGCAGATTTATTTGTTAAGGAATTTGAACGAGCAGGAATTCCGCACCAGTTTTTAGGTCCAAGTAAATTATTTGAGTTGAAAGAAATTGTTGATCTAATTTCTTACCTTAAAGTTTTATATAATCCCGAGGATTCGGTTTCATTGTATAGATTATTATCATCTGAGATATTAGATATCTCGAGCCTGGAGCTAATTAAAATATCTAGCGCTGCGAAGAAACGTAGTTTGTCGTTATATGAAATACTTGCGGAGAATTCTAATTCAAGAATAGTTAACCTTTTGAAGTTAATTGATAAACATTTAAGATTAATAAATAAGGATTCAGCAGGACAGATCCTATATGATTTTATTAATGAAGTTGGTATTTACAAGAAAATAATTGAAGACAGTGAAGACGTAAAGGCTAAAAATATTGCTAAGTTTTTTGAAAAGATTAAAGCGTTTGAAGATGATAACCAAAATGCAGGAGTTATAGCAGTTGTCGATTATATCGATTTACTTATAGAAGTCGGGGAGTCACCTAATATAACAGATGGTGATTGGCAAGAAAATAATGCAGTTAATATATTAACCATTCATTCTTCAAAAGGGTTGGAATTCCCTGTCGTGTTCTTGGTTAATTTGGTAGGGGAGAGGTTTCCGAGTAGGGAACGACATGAACAAATTCCAATAGCTGATGAATTGATTAAGGAGGTTCTTCCAAAAGGTGATTATCATGTTCAAGAAGAAAGAAGACTTTTCTATGTTGGAATGACTAGGGCTAAGGAAAGACTTTATTTAACAGCTGCACAATATTATGGAGATGGAGTAAGGGAGAAAAAGATAAGCTCTTTTGTGTTTGAATCTTTACCAAAGATTCAAAATTTCCAATTTCCAATTTCCAATTTCCAGTCAATTAACAATTATCAATTACAAAACAAAAATAACAGCAAAATTAAAAGTCGAAAAGTAAAAATTGAATATTTGTCTGTTAGTCAAATTGAAACATTTAAATCTTGCCCTATGCATTATAAATTAAAGTATATTTATAAAATTCAAACGCCTTCATCCGCATCGATTTCATTTGGTGTTTCTATTCACAAAACTTTAAAAGAATTTGTTGAAAACAAGGGTGATATCTTAGAGATTTATAAAAAGAATTGGGTTGAAGAGGGATACTTGAATAAAAAACATAAACAAGAATTTTTTAAGAAGGGATCTGAATACCTTCTGGAATTTCTAAAAGGGGGATATGATGTCAAAATTAAAACAGTTGCGTTAGAGCATAAATTTAATTTAAAAATTGATAAAACTCTTAAAATTGGTGGAACAATTGATAGGGTAGACGAATTAGGGAAGGGGAGATATGAAATAATAGATTACAAGACGGGGGCTACTATACCAACACAGAAGGATGTTGACAAAGATATGCAATTGTCTTTCTATGCACTTGCAGTTTCAACAATTTATAAAGTAAATCCTGAGGACATAAAATTATCTTTATATTACTTTGAAGGTCAACAAAAAATAACAACAGTAAGAAATAAAGAGCAACTAGAGGAATTAAAAAAAGAGATCATCGAAATCAAAAAGGAAATAGAGAATAGTGATTTTAAATGTAACAATAGCTACTTCTGTATGCAAGGATGTGAGTATTCAATGTTTTGTAAAAATAACGATTAATTGTGAAGAATAAATCCTTTTGAGTTTCCAAAGGAGACAAAGCCAGATATATCTAGAATAGTTTTATCAATATTGCTTGTTTCAAATCCAGCACCATCTATAATAGCTTTAGCTAAATTTGATTCGGTTAAATTACATCGTTCAAAAACAACACTTGAAAGGTCCGATTTCTCAAAGCTTACTTTTGCTAAATTGCAAAAGATAAATGCTGAACTTTTTAAATTTGTGTTATTGAATATGCAATTTCTTAAATCTAATTTTTTGACTTCATTTTTAACTATTATTTTTTGGAAAATACAGTTTTCCATGACAGAGTTTGAAAAATCACAATTTTGAATTCTTATATCTCTAAAATCAATATTACTTAGTTTGCTTCCAGAAAAAGTACATTTAGAAAAACTTGTAATATTAAATATTGCTCCAGCCAAATCGCAATCTACAAAATTACAATTATTAAAATTTACAAATTTTATATCTCCTGTAAATTTACATGATTCAAAAATTTGATCGTCAAAATCTTTGCTGTCTAGATTGGCAGAATTTAATATTTTATTAATAATTATCATACTGGTAGCCTAAATTTAGTGTAGCATCCCGGGTAGGAGACTTCAGTGCCACCAAAGGATTTTTTGAAGTGAGTGAAACCAATCCAACTTTGCTGTGGAAATCTTTCATCATAAATTCCTTCGAAATCAAATATTTTGTATTTCATTTCTTTACCCCATAGTATGGCTTGATAGAGGAGTGGGTATTGGGAGAGGGAGGTGCGACCTTCGGAGTTTGTAAAACCATGCCAGTAATAAATTGTGCCTTCGTCATAAATGATATAGTTTGATACGTCGTGGAAAGAAGTCGTGAAAATCGCTCCACCTATAATAGTGCCAACATTATTGTGCGACGTAAGAAAGAGGGAGCGCTTTTGTGCCTGCCTGCCGGCAAGGCAGGGAAAATTTTCTTCTAATTTCAATAGGCTTTCAAGACTTGGTACATATCGATTAAAGTTTACAGACTTTTTCCATGCATTATAAAAATTTGTAATTTCTTGTGTTGTGGAGCAATCACTTATCTTTATACCCTCCCCTTTCTTGATACTGTAACGACAATCCTTTGAAAAATTACGGAAAATTTTTTCTTTTGACTGTGTTAAATCTAAATGCAGTGTTTTAGATGGTAAATATGGGCTTTTTGATAGTTTATAACCTTTGTTTATGAGAAATTTAGCCTCAATTTCATTAATTGGTTCAATTATAGTTTGGAATACTTTGTATTTTTTCTCTAATTTTTGTATTGTCCTAAAATCAATTTTTTCTGGTCGTTGAATTTTTAAAATTGAGCCTAAAAATGGTATTTTTTTAACGAAATAATTAATGTTACCAATTCGTTCAACAATCCAACCTTGAGTTAATAAATAGTCTGCATAATTTTTTGATTGACGAATGTCATTCATATTTTCGATTTTAGTCGAAGAAGAGTCCATCTTATTTTTTCGGTTACTCTGTACAAATAATAAAGTGGTTTATTTATGATTAAGTCCCAGCTACCAATAAATTCTATTACTTTTGGATTGTAACCTTCTTTGAATTTTGTAAAACCTCTTCCCTCTTCCCTTCCCCAGAGATCAAATGTTTTTAATCCTTTGCTTTTACCAAACTTTATTGCTTCCCACATCATTAAATTGTTTGCCATTACTTCTTTGTGTTTATCAGTTGAAGCCCCATATGGATAATATAAAAATCCGTCGTGTGCAAACAATATCCAAGTAGTTATAATTTCTCCATTATAGGTTGCAGTCATTAGGTGCGCGATTTTTTCTTTTAAATGTTTCCACATTAATCTGTGATACTTTGGTGTGTGTGAGTAAAATCCTTGCCTTTTATTAGTTTCTGAAGTCAATTGTAAATATTTTTCAAAAGCTTTGTCTGAATTGTCTATTTTTATTATAACACCGTGTTTTTGGGCTAATCTTATATTGTAACGAGTTTTTGATGAGAAGCTTTTCATCAAATCTTCTTCGTTAGGTTGTAAATCGATCCAGAATGTTGTTGGAGTAAATAGTCTGCGGCCTTGCACTGCGCCAGCCTTGACAAGAAGATTAGTTAATTGGTTATTAGTTAATTGGTCTGGCTCAAGCTTTATGAAAATTAGTTTATTTTCGTTACCTATTATTTTTAATTCTTTAAGCATTGAAGAAGTGGGAGTTGGACCTTTTTCAAATATTCCAATTTTATAAGAGGTGAGTGGAATTTTATGAGCAGTTAGAATGCCATATTTTGTATTAATTATCTCATTCCCCCACTCTTTCCTAAATTCTGCCCATTCTTTTGTTTGTAGTGGATGTGTCATTTAGGTAATTATACTAGCTATTTTAAATATTTATCTAGAATATTGTCGAAATTTAGATCGTCATCTGAAATTTGAGAGTCATTGTAGCTATCTCCTCCATCAAAACTTTTAACTTCAAGTTTCCCATCAAGTAAATGCTCTGGGATGTCTGCGATAAATCTTGACGGGGCATTTGATGAAGTTTCTCCATATATCATTCTTTTTGAAGCAAAAGATAGACATAAAATTTCTTTTGCTCTTGTTATTCCTACGTAGCACAGTCTTCTTTCTTCTTCCATTTGTTCTTTTTCCCATAAAGACCTTGAATGTGGGAATAGCCCTTCTTCCATCCCAACTATAAAAACAATTGGAAATTCAAGCCCTTTTGCAGCGTGCAAAGTCATGAGCGTTACGCTCCCAGCTTCGCTGGTGAGCGTTACGCCTTCAGACGAATTTCCTTTTGAACTGCTGGCTTCAACTAAGGATACATTTTCTAAAAAGTCTGAAATGGCTGGAAATTCTTGGGCTACTGATCTTAATTCCTTAATATTTTCAAGTCGTTGATTATCTTCTGGGTCATCTTCTTTGAATTTATTTAAATATTCTGTTTCTCTAATTACTAAATCTAATAATTCTAATGTTGTATATTTTTCAATGTCTGTATTTATACTCATAAACTTGTCATACCTTCTCTTTCCTAATGAAAGTGCTCTTTTTTCAGATACTGAATCCTTTTTGTTAAATAGTAATCTTAAGTAAGATAATACGTCTTTAATTTCTTTTCTGTCATAGAATCTAGTTCCCCCGACAAGTGTATATGGAATCCCCATGTGTATTAATGTTTCTTCTAAAACACGTGATTGTGCATTTGTTCTATATAGTATTGCAGTATCTTTAAACCTTGCTGTTGATTTAACCTTTCTTATTACAAATTCTGCTTCGTCTGATCCGCTTGATGCAGGGTAAATTGATATTTTTTCGCCTTCCGTTTTTTCTGTCCACAGTTTTAAAATAGGGTGACCTGTATTTTTAGAGATAACTGCATTTGCTGCATCAAGAATTGTTTGAGTACTTCTATAATTTTGTTCAAGATTAATAACTTTAATTGTAGGATAATCTTTCATTAAATAATTAATATTTCTATAATCTGCTCCCCTCCATGAATATACACTTTGGCTAGCATCACCTACAGCAGTAATTAATCCTCTATTTCCATCAAGTAATCTAATAAGTCTGTATTGGATTTTGTTTGTATCCTGCCATTCATCTACAAATATTTGAGTAATTCTTTCATGCCATTTAGATAGTATTTCAGGGACTTCAAAAAGTTTAACGGTTTTAAGTAAAAGGTCGTCAAAGTCTAAGGCGTTTATTTCTGATAATCTTTGTTCGTATCTTAAATATACTTTTGCAGTCGCCTCCCCTAAATCGCCTGTCGCAATTTCAGCAAACTGCTGGGGAGATAGCATTTGGTTTTTTGCTTCTGAAATTGTATATAAAATAGAAGCTGGTTTAATTGAGGTATTAATTCCTAAATTGTTTATTATTTCTTTGACTAAATCTTTTTGATCGCTGTCGTCGTAAATTAGAAAGTTTTGATCTATTCCAATTGTTTTACCATCGATTTTTAATATTTTTGCACAAAAGCCGTGGAATGTGCCTGCAAAACCCAAATTAATTCCACCCATTCTCTCTTTCATCTCTTTTGCTGCTTTGTTGGTAAAAGTTAATAGCAAGCAATTTTCAGGACTAACTATTTTCTTGTTAATCAAATAGGCTACTCTATGTGTTAATACCTTAGTTTTACCTGACCCTGCACCAGCTAGTACTAAAAGTGGTCCATTAGTATATGTAACAGCTTCGTTTTGATCTTTGTTTAGTTTATCCATATCTTGTTTAAGTTGTTAATTGCAAATACAATAGTAACATGCGCTTCCTAAAAATTGTCTTGATATTTGTGCTTATATTAATTTTTGTTACTGGGGTTAGTACCTGGATTTTATATTCTAAAATTCCAAGAATAGAAAGGCCTGTCTCCATTTTAATTTTAGGAAAGGGAGGTATAGGGCATACAGCAGCCAATTTAACAGATACTATTATGATTTCACATCTAAATACTGAAAAGAAAAGTATAAAAGTAGTTTCGCTTCCTCGTGATTTATGGGTCGATGAAATAAGGGCAAAATTAAACACTGCATATCACTATGGAGGCCTTAAAATGGCAACAGAAAGTGCCTTTACTGTAACAGGTGTTCCTGTTAATTATACTGTGGTTGTTGATTTTTCTTTGTTTAAAGATTTGATTGATACTATTGGAGGTATAAATGTTAATGTCGAAAATTCATTTACAGATGAGAAATATCCTATTGCTGGACTTGAGGACGATTTGTGCAATGGAGACAAACTTTTTAAATGTAGGTATGAAACTATAAAATTTGAAAAGGGACAGGTTAATATGAACGGTGAACTTGCTTTGAAATTTGTTAGAAGTAGAAATGCAGTTGGTGATGAAGGTACAGATTTGGCCAGAGAGAAAAGACAACAACAAGTAATTTCTGGAATTAAGGAAAAATTACTTTCGAGACAAGTTTTGACTAACTTTGAGGTTCTTAAAAAATTATACAATACACTTCTGTCTCATCTTGAAACAGACATGGATCGCGATACTGCTATTGGATTATTTAAATTTGTTTTGGAGTCTCAATCTAATGTATTCTTTTTAACATTTCCTGAAGAATTAGTTAAAGTTTCTCAAGGAAATAAAAAATATGATAAACAATATGTTTTTATTCCAGCATCTGGTTCTTGGCAAGAGATTAATAACTGGATGAAGAATAATCTGCAAAATTAGTAAATGACTACATCAATAATTAATTCGACACTTTTAATTGTTGGATATTTATTTACTTTTCTGATTCCCGGAATGTATATTGTTGAAACTTTTTTTGAGCATCTCCCAAACAGATTTAAATTGCCATTATATATGTTGCTAAGTGTAATGGTTTCTACTTATTTAGTTTATTTCGTTAGCTTGTTACTTGGATTTTCTAGGTATTCAATATTAGTGTCATTTAGTTTTTTTATTCCCTGGATAGTAATTCACTTTAAAAGGAATATTAATATTTTCTTAAAATTATTATCAGTAAACATATATATAGTTGTAACTGCAGTAATTGTTTTTTTGATATATCTTATTGCGCTTTTTCCTGGAATATTTACGAATCATGATGGGTTTGTTGTTATGTCCTCTTCAAATTGGCAGGATACTGCAATGCATTCTGGAATTATAGAAAGTATAAGTCAGGGAAATTTTCCTCCGCAGGCTCCATATTTTTCTGGGGTACCACTTAATTATTATTATTTTACCGATTTTCATTCATCAATTTTAGAAACATTATATGGTCAATTTTTCCCCAGAGTTATTGTTTATGACAATCCATTATTTGCTGCAATATTTTTTCTTTCGGTGTATTTACTTTCGTACGAGGTTATTAAAAATAAAAATGCGTCTATCTTTTCAGGGATTGGGGCCACTTTTTTTGGAAGTTTAATTTATACAAATTTTCTAAGTGATTTGTACTCCTCAGAAGTTAAAAATAAATTTTTAGTAGGAATTGATTTATTAAGAAATAATAGTTATGCCATAGAATTTGGAAAATTTTTCCAGATTAGTCCAATGGCTGATTATTTTTTACAAAATAGACCAATGATGGTAGGGCTTCCTGCTGTAGTAATTATTACAGCTCTTGCAATATATATATTTAAAAATAAAAAATATGAATGGATGATACTTCCTGGAATTATTTCTGCAATGCTTTTGAAGTTTCAATTTTTTGCTTTTGTAGTTTCATTTTTCATTTTTGGGGCACTTACTATTTTTAATTTTAAGTTTAAAAAAATAAAACAATTGCTGTTAGCCGTAATACTATATTTAATAGTTCCTCTAGTATTTATTATTATATTTTCTGGTGCATCTAAAATAAATAATGAGTCAATAGTTAAGGTTGTTGTAGATAATTTTAAATTTTCCCCATGGGAAGAAGGAAAACCTTTTATTTGGTATTTTAGATTTCTACTTGCTAACCTTGGTCTACCTTTAGTAATTTTTTCATTGTCTGTTCCAATATTGCTGTTATTTAAGAGGATTAATTTCCAAAGTGTTACAAAGATTGGATCAGTATTTTTTATTGGAACTATATTACTTTTTATACCTTTAATATGTAGATTTACTATTATGAAATATGATATGTTAAAGTTTTATTATTTTGCAGAAATATTTTTAGTAATTGTTACTTTTTGGTTTATATTCAAGTTGATAAAAAATAAATTATTAAGATTTGCTGTGTCAGTTATTGTCTTGTTGCTTATTATTCCTGCCTCATTTACCAACCTTACTAATAGTTTCTTAAACAAGACTATGGCTTATTCATATTTTGAAATTGACGCTGGGTATTGGATAAGAGATAATACTCCTCGAAATTCCGTATTTATGGATCTTGCCAATTTACATTCTCCAATCACAGAAGTAGGAGGAAGGCTTAGAGTTTTATCTTACATTAATTGGCCTCATTCTCATGGATATAATATTGGGGTAGATAATGTATTTACTAGGCTTGATGATATTAGAAAAATATATAGAGGGGAAGATGACAATAATTATGTTTTGAGTTTACTTGATAAATATAAAATAAATTACGTATATTTAGGAAACGAAGAACGTAACGAATTCCCTGACGCAAAGGACAAACTAAACAATATGAATTTTTTGCAGAATGTATATTCTAATGATGCAGTAACTATATTTAAAGTAATTAAAAGCTAACCCAATTAAAAAAATTAATCCATAGTACTCCCCATAAATTTACAACGATTGAAATGATTAAAAATAACCAATGGTGCCATTTTGGACCGTTCATTTTATTGACACCTTTAATTACTAACAGAAATAGTAATGGATAAAAATCTACAGCAAAACGATATCCAAATTGTGACCAACCTGTTCCACCATGTGAGGCAACTATTAAAAAAACTAACAAGATTGAAAGCCAAGTCAATTTATTTACATTTTCCTTAAGAGGAGCAAATAAACTATATATAAATGCTGGTGTTGTTATCCATATTGCTAAACCTGCCCATGATGGTTGTATGTATGGAAAACTTGATAATACTTTAGGGAATGTCCAGAACATGGCAATTATGTTATTTGGAATATAAGAAATATTTGCTACGCCGTTTATAAACCAGGGCATATTTTCTTCATTTAATATTTTAGGTAACAGAAAGTATGCTGTATCGAAAATTGTTCCGAATCTTGCGTAGTTATAAAAGAAATTAAATAATATAAAGGGTGCGATCCCTAAACCTAACTTGAAATAATTTTTGAACCAATTTTTGTCATAAATAGCGTAAAGAAAATAAGGTAGTGCAATAATTGTATTAAGTCTTGATAGGTACATAGCACCCAAGAGGATTCCAAGCTGTAATGGTCTTTTACGTGTAATGGATTCTAGTATTGCTAGAGACATGAAGAAGGCTGCTGTAATTTGGCCTAAATACCATACTGAACCTGTTGACGCCATATACCAAATTATGTTTCCTAGTCCAACTAATAAAAAAGTCCAAACTATTAAACTTTTTTTTGGGTTAATAGTTTTTGCAATCTTCATATGTATAATTGCAATTAGGGCACCTAGTATGTGAGCTAAATATTGTTGAGGAAAATATCTCCACAAAAGTTGAATTGGAACTAGTAAAATAGCAGGCATTGGTGGGTAAACTATGAAAAAACGGTTTCCTTCAGACGGAATAAGTTCTGTTAACCAGGGAGGTGGGTTTAGAATCCATAGTCTTCCGTGTATAAAAGCGTCTGCAAGTCTAGTAAAATAGTCAAAGGGCGTTGTGCCACTTGATGATAGAAAGTATACTAGCAACAAAAATATGAAAGATAAAAAAAGAAGTTTTTTCATTCCTAACATTATATATGTTTTAGTTATTGGTTTCTTGTTTAGAGTTTTCATTGCAAATTTTGGAACACTTGAGCTTGATCATGGTACTTTTGTCGCTTGGGGAAATTCACTTGCAACTTATGGACTTAAAAATTTTTATAATGGGTGGTCTGATTATCTTCCTGGATATTTATATATTTTATGGTTACTAGGAAAAATAAATATGATTTTTCCTTACCTCCAAACAATTTTATTTAAGCTCCCTGCAATTTTCGCTGATCTGGCTACTGGATATTTGATATACAAAATAGTGGGTAAGAAGAAGGGGATTCTTTTTTCAATATTTTACATTTTTAACCCTGCAATCTTTGCAAATTCATCTCTTTGGGGACAGGCTGATTCATTAACTGCAATGTTTTCTGTATTGTCTTTGTATATCTTTCCCTACAGTTATTTATTATCTGCTGTATTTTTATCACTTGGAACTTTGATTAAACCTCAAGCAGCCTTTATTTTACCTGCAATTTTATACTTATTTGTTAAATCTGACATAAATAAATTATTTATTCAGAGAATATTTAAATTAATTAAATATTCTTTAGTTGGTTTAATTTTTTTTGTAGCTGGTTTTATTCCTTTTAATAACTCTTCTACTTTATATAATTTTATTCTTGAACGATTAACTGTATCATCAGGACAGTATCCATATGGGTCTATAAATGCATTTTCTTTTTGGGGTCTATTTGGCTTCTGGAAACCTGACAACATTTCATTTTGGATAGGCCTTTTGGTTTCTGTATTGTTTACTGCAGTGGTGTCAGTTTCTGTGTATAAAAAGAAAATTGATAACGGTCAGTATCAAATTGCTGCGTTGTCGCTTTTAATATTCTTTATGTTTTTGACAAGAATACATGAAAGGCATCTTTTGCCTGTACTTGCTCCTCTCTTGATTTCTTCGTTTGGTAATCCGGTATTACTTATTGCCTATCTAGGTTTGTCGTCAACGTATATTTTAAATTTATCATACTCATATTTTTGGATTACTGATAATTTTAAAGAGATATTTAATCCAACGCTTATTAAATTTTTTATAATTACAAATTTAAGTTTGTTGATATTAACTGTGGTAACAATATTTAAAAAGTTTAAGTCCAAATTTGATTTGGTTGGGCTCTTTAAATTTAAGTCTAATAAAACAAATACAATTAAAATAAATTCAATTGTTAAATTTCCAACGAAAGATATTACTAAAAAATATGCAAACATATTACTTTTTGCAGTTTTATTGTTTAGTCTCTTTACAAGAATTTACAATTTAGGAACACCTAAGGAAATGTATTTTGATGAAATATACCATTCTTTTACTGCTAGGTTAGTTTTGAATAATGACCCAAAAGCTTGGGAATGGTGGAATCCACATCCAGAAGGTTTTGCTTATGAGTGGACCCATCCCCCATTATCAAAACTTGGCATGGCGTTGGCGATGTACATCGCTGGTGATAATTCTTTTGGGTGGAGGATACCGCAAGCTATTTTAGGAACCCTTTCAGTCCTTATGATTTACCTTTTGGCAAACGAAATATTTAAGGATAGAAAAACATCAATACTTTCAGCTTTTGTTTTTAGTTTAGATGGATTGCCTTTAGTGTTGAGTCGTATGGGAATGAATGATTCATATGTTTTGTTTTTTGCACTACTTTCAGTATATTTATTTATTAAGGACAAAAACTTTTTATCTTCGCTTGTTTATGGATTGGCGTTATCTTCAAAATGGTCTGCTCTTTATGTCTTTCCTATTTTATTTATTTCTCATTTTGTGTTTAGAAAAAAGATTACTATTTCTTATCTCTCGTTTATCGTTTTCCCGATTGCAGTTTACATTGCAAGTTATGGAATTATGTTTGCAACTGGACATACTTGGGCGCAATTTATAGAGGTACAAAAACAAATGTGGTGGTATCATACTAGTCTTGTGGCGGAGCATCCTTATACATCACCTGCGTGGTCTTGGCCGTTATTATTAAGGCCTATCTACCTTTATGATGGACAAGAAATAAATGGGATGGTTGCAAGGATTTATGCTTTTGGAAATCCATTAGTTTTCTGGTTTGGATTTTTTTCAATCATCCTTTCTGGATTCATATCTTACAAAGAAAGGTTTAGAAAATTAGGTTTTGTCGTATTTTCATACCTTATTTTATTTTTGCCATGGATTGCTTCACCTCGTATTATGTTTTTGTATCACTATTTACCGTCTATTCCTTATATGGCGATTGCTGCAGGGTTTATATTACGTCGTTTTCCTAAAATTATCCCTTATCTATTAATTCCTAGTGTTCTTCTTTTTGTCTATTTTTATCCTCATTGGACAGGTATGAGAATACCATTAAAGCTAGACGAGAGTTATTATTGGTTTGCTTCTTGGAGATAATTTCGGATAAACCAGATAGACCGGAAGAATTCAGATAATCTGAAAGACAGAAAAAATTCTGATAATATTTACATATGATATATAAAATTGCAGATCTTGAGGTATATAAGATGTCAATAGAATTATTAAAGGATCTATATATATTTTTAAAATCTGCACCCTCATCTGAATTTGATCTTTCGAAGAATTGTAAAAGAGCAGCCAAATCAATTCCTGCAAACATTGCTGAGGGCTTCGCTAAAAGAACTCATGAAGCAGTATTTAAGAATCACTTATTGATATCGCTCGGGTCTAGCGATGAGGTAATTGCGCATTTAGAAACATTGATTGCTGTAATTCCGAGATTAAATGATAAAGCCAGAATATTAATGTCTAAATATACTATTCTCTCGAAGAGATTGAATACACTTCATAAAAATTGGCACACTTATGCTTTCTAGCAATCTAATCTGATCTGACTTGTCCGATTTATCAGGTGTATCTGATTTATCTGAAATTATAGTGCTAGAAGTAGGCTTCCAAGTATTACAAGTATTCCAAATCCTGTAGCAAGTACTGTTGGCCAGCTTGTTCCTACAACTGGTAGTGAAGGCTGATTTGTAGGTGTAGATGTTGCAGCATTTGTTGCAACTGGGCAGGTACAATCAGTTTCAGTTAGACATTGTGTGTTTCTACAACTTCCGGTAGATGCGCCTGAAGCAATGTAACACATTAGGCCTGAAGGACAGTTGGCATTTGTTGTACAACTGTTGTTACATTGTGGGTTTGCAGTAGCTGTAGCTGTTGCAGTTGATGTCGCTGTAGCTGTAGCTGTTGATGTCGATGACGCTGTAGCTGTTGGAGTTGCAGTTGCACAGACACAAGTTGTTGATGTTGAACAAGAATTATTTCTACAGTTACCTGCAGTTTGTCCTGTTGGAATGTAACAAGTCATGGTTGTTGGACATTGTGTTGTATTAGTACATGCAGTATTACATTGTGGAACAGCTGTTGCTGTAGCTGTTGCAGTTGGTGTTGCTGTTCTTGTAGGTGTTGCAGTTGGTGTTGCAGTTCTAGTTGGAGTTGCTGTAGGTGTTATTGTTGGTGTTGCTGTAGGTAGTGCAATTGTAAATACTAAAGAACAAGCTCTTGGCATACATAATCCAACGGTATTGTCTGTTCCTGTTTGTGTGCAGACTTCGTTTGGATCAGGACATAAGTCTCGTAATCTAGGATTACATGATTCTCCTGCTGCGGCTGGTTGACTTGATGGGACATTTGGAGCTACTGCTACATCTCTTGATTGGTATAGTTTAATAGCTGTAAAAATTGCAACTCCTGCAAGTATTAAAGTTGTAATTATTATTCCTATTGTTGTGTATTTATTTTTCATTTAGATTATTTTTGGTTTCCATCCTAGTGATACATGGTTTAATTGTGCTTTTACTTCAAATCTAGTTGTTCCTGCTGAAAGTGCAGGAATTGTATATGATTGACAGAAATCTGTAGAACCTGGTCTAACTGCTGTTGTTTCTGGCATTTGGACACCGTTTATTTTAAAGATTGCTTTGTCGAAAGATCCTCCTGTTGCAGTTCCTGTTGCACAGAAGTTTACAACGCTACCTGCTCTTAATGCACCAAGTTGAGTAACTGTTAATTCAGTCCAAGTTGGACTATATGCTTTTATGGTTTGGCATGAAGCTGTAATTGCAGGTGCAGTTGGTGTTGGTGCAATAGTTGGTGGGACTGTAGGAGGAGTTGTTGGTGGTGGATTTGTATTACATCCAGAATCATCAGTCCTTGAACAAAAACCTGATTGATTGTCTGCGTCTACTTGTACAATTCCACAAAAGCTTCCAGTTATTGTTTTACTTGTACCGTTCCACCCAACACCAGATGGTAAGGGATCTTTTCGTTGACAACCATTAGGAACACCACCTGTACTTCCAATTCCTTCTTCACCTTTACAATAATATGTCTGTACAGACCCAGTTATAGTACTACAATTACCGCCTGTAACGTTGTAACATTGTCTCTCCTCTAACACTTGATTACAAGTTCTGTTGGCGACTTTGAGACAAAAAGTACATTCAGATCCCCCAGTACCACTACCACATTGAAACCATCCTGCTCCTTCGGTTTGGCTAGAAGAACAATTTCCAGCTGTGATTTCTTCTCCACCACCTCCACCACCTCCGCCACATTCTTGTCCTGATTCGCCACAACTGTCTGATTGTGAATACCATTTACACTCATAACTTTTTTTAGGATCGCCTTTTAGAGGAGAGCAACTACTATTACATGACGATTGTGTTGTATTAGTTCCACATCCACCTCCTGCTTGCTCATTTATATTTTGATTTTGGCCTGTTAAAAATACTCCTGCACCAACTCCTCCTACTAACAAAAACAATCCTAAAATTGTTGCTATTACTTTTCCGCCTGCAAATTTTTTCTTTGGACCTGAGATTACTACTGCGGGCATTACTGTATCAATTTTTATGTCATCTGCAGGTGCAGCAGAACCAGAATCAACAACTGGAGATGGATTAACAACATCTTGTGCCACTCCGCTAAGCGGAGTTTTGTCCTCGCTTAGCGAGGGCATAGGAGGAAGAATATCTTCTTGTATTAATACAGGTGGAATACTGGTTGGTTGTGACTGTGTATCGTCTGTTTTAGCTTGTTTCTGATCGTTAGGCATATGACTTTTTGTATACAAATATACTGGATAACAATATCCCTATACCCATTATGAATAAGCCAAGTGTTGGTGTCAAGCTACCAGTTTCTGGTGTTGGCATCAGTGTACTAACTGCAGTTGCAGTGGCCTTTTGAGTCGCAGATACAGTTGCTGTTGCAGTAGATGTTGCAGATGCTTGAGTTGTTGCAGTTGAAGTAGCTTTTTGAGTTGGTGTTGCTGATGGAGTAGACTCAAATGCTGGTCCTTCCGCAGCAGAAACGACAAATGATTTTGTAACTGTTCTTAAAATACCAGTTGCGTCTCTCCATTTTAAAGTTACTTTGTGTTCACCTGGTTCAAGGTTATTTGGTGGACTCCATTTCCACGCACCTTTAGAATCTGCTGTAATAACTGCGGATTGTAATTCTGATTCAACCTGAATTTCTATTTGTGCTTTTGTTGGTGCTTTACCAAAAAATTCTGGATCAGTTGTATTTATTATTTCTCCTTCATCTATAGATTCAATAGATAAAGTACTTACTGTATTTGGTACTTCTGATTTAGTAATTTCAAATCTTGAAGAAGCTTCTATCGCTTGTGGTACAGACAATGAACTTTCAGGAAGTGTTGTATCGTTGTTTTGAGTTAAAGTTCTAAAGTCATATGTTTTACCTAAGACTATTACTGGAATTGACTTAATGTTTTTAGAATAAATTACAGCTGATGAGTTTCCATTTGATCCTCCATTTACTGTTATTTCAATAGCTGCTGATTCTGAGACGTTGTCAACATAATTTGATATTGGAATAATATAACTACCTTCTGGTGAAGTAATATTTGTTAACAGAGTTCCGTTTATATTGATTGTAACGATTGCTTGTGCCGGTGTTGCTCCGTCTGCAAGGTAGACTATACCTGATGCAATTAAATTTTCAGTTCTTGCAACTTTATTGTTATTTGTGGTTAATTGCCATGCAATTCCATCGTTATCATAATCTTTTCCTTCTGAATTTACTTTGAAGAATATATTTGAACCGGCATCTATCCCAGATATTGTAGCTGAATGTACAAAGCTTTTTTCAGAGTTTGTCTCAAGTGCAACTTTACTTAAACTATTTTGAGATTTACCCCATTTGACAAATCCTTTGGTCTCAATGTCTGTGTTCCAGGTTACTGTTGCTTCTGTGTTTGTTACATTGCTAAATCTAACATTCTTAGGTGTAGTGGCAACACTAGCGCCGATTTTAAAAACTGATTTTGAATTAATTAAAAAGACTCCTGCTACAACACCAATTACTAATATAATTACTCCAAGTATTGTAGGAAGTTTAGCTCTATTCATCGTGAGTTCTAAGTTTTATCTCATCTAATGTTTTTATGTCAAGGTTTGGATCAAGCTTTAAAATTAATTCTTGTGGAATATCAGTTTTTGATTCTTTAGTAAAAACACTATATATAGAAAAACTGATCCAAAATAGTGTAGTAATTAAAGTAAGAATAATTAATATTATTAAACTTGGTAATTTATTTTTTTTCATTTTGTTTAGTATCTATTGTATAAGGAACTCTTCCTGAGATTAATAAGCTTATTATCTTACCGTTTTCAGTAGTATTTGCATTAACTATTATTGAATCAATTTTTATTGGTCGTCTTAAATATTCAATACTTTTTAAGTATGATGATAAATTTTGATATTCACCAGATACTGTAATTGAAAAAGGTAATTCACTAATGTCACCAAATACATTAGATACGTCAGCTGATTTTTGTTTTGCAGGTGGCACACCTTTCATGACGATGTCAGATGATGACATACCAACAATTTGGACATTTGAAGATAATGCAATTTTTTCAAATTGTTTTATAAGCGTTTCTGGTGATGATGAGTTTGGAATAGCTTGATCAAGATATTGTAATTTTTCTGAATTTGTTTGAAGCAAGTTGCTTGCTTTTTGTAAATTACTAATTTTTTGATTTAATTCTGCAATTGTTGCTGTCTTTGATTCAATTTCTTTACTTAATTCTACAATTGTAAGTACTGTTGGTTTGATCGCAAAAATTGAAAATATAATTATCGTTACAATGGATAATATTAGTTCAAGATATATTTTTAAGTTTGGTTTGCTATTATAGACACTAAGAATATTTAAAAAAAATTCTTTATATCTATAATAGTCATGTTTCCATCCAATTGCCATATTATTTATTAGTCGTTAGTTGATTACTAGACACTTCAGCAGTAATAGTAAAATTTGTAATTGCGGAATTTTCAGTGTTTGATGAAACTTGAGTTAAATTAACATTTGTTAAAAACTTAGAATTTTCAAGGTTTATTAAAAATTGAGCAATTGATTGTTCAGAGAAAGAAATTGCTTTAATAGTTAAGTCTTTGTTTGTAATTGAAATTGAACTTAGAATGGTGTCACTTGGTATGTATTTTGAGACAGCTTCAATGGTGTTATTCACACTTGGTTCAGAATAGAGGACATTTAGAATTTTTAGTTTGTTTTGGTTAAGTCGGAACTGGTCTTCCGTACTAGCATATGCTAAAACTTGTGATTTTTTAACATTAAGTTCATCGTTAAGATCTGAATTTCTTGAGTCAAACCAAAATCTTGAAAGAAATGCACTCATAACAATAAGTTCAGTAATAATAACTGTGACACGAAATGTAGAAAGAGCCCATTTTAATATTCGACCAACAGTGGAACCTTCGAATTCTTCTTGAGGTATTAGATTAATTTGTTTTGTTTTTCTAATGGGCATGTACTCAATATATCACATAGAAAGTCGCGTTAGAAGAGAAAATTTATTTTGAAAGTTTTGATAGCTGAGATTTAATTCTTGCAGCTTTGTTTGCATGAATTGATCTGCTTTTTGAAGCTTTGTCGGCAAAAGATGATGCTGATTCTATATCTTTTTTAGATTTTGTTTTTTTAGCTTTTTTAATTGCTACTTCGAGCTTGGTTAAAACTACTTTATTTATAGCTTCTTTTCTTTGAGAACCTCTTAATGCTCTTTTGGCTGTTTTTGTTACTGGCATATGGGTAGTATAATCTGGAAAAGCTAATTTGACAATATGAACATGAAAATATTAACAAATAAAATAAAATCACTTTTTCAAGATCAGCAGCACTCAGTACTTTCTGCAGCTACTTTAATTATGGTGATGATTGTCATATCAAGGCTGTTGGGTTTGGTTAGACAAAGAGTACTTGCTCATTTTTTTGAATCTAGTGACTTAAGTTTGTTTTTTGCTGCATTTAGATTACCTGATACTATTTTTGAAGTTTTGGTTTTTGGAACTTTTGCATCCGCGTTTATTCCTATATTTACCACAACACTTAAAAAATCAAAAGAAAATGCTTGGAAAGTTGCTGGAATTATTGCAAATTGGGGTGGAGTAATTTTTATAGTTTTGGCTACTATTGTGGTTATATTTGCGCATCCTTTGTATAGAATAATAACTCCTGGGTTTAATTATTCTGATCAGGCAAAAATTGCCGATCTTGCAAGAATTCTTTTTGTGGCACAAGGGTTTTTTGTAATCTCGTATGTATTGACTGCAGTCCTTGAGTCATCCAAACGATTTTTTGTACCTGCTTTAGCACCACTTTTTTATAACCTTGGAATGATACTTTCTACGATACTATTTGCAGATAAGTTGGGACTTTATGCCCCTGTAATTGGTGTAGTAGTGGGATCGGCAATGCATTTTTTTATCCAATTGCCACTTGCCATTAAACTTGGGTTTAGATTTAGTAAGGCGTTTACTCTTACGCCTGAAGTAAAAAAAATAGCCAAATTATCACTTCCTCGCATTGCAGAGGTTTCTTTCTTGCAAGTTGCTAAATTTGTTGAGCTCACGTTAGCGAGCCTAATTTCTGTCCCTGCGTACACTTATTTTACCTTTGGAAACACAATTCAACTATTGCCGGTTGGGCTTTTTGGTACTTCAATTGCAAAAGCTGCTCTTCCTACACTTGCAAGACAAGCTGACGACCTTCCTGCATTTAAGAAGACTTTGTTTGAAACGCTAAATCAAGTTATATTTTTAATGGCACCCATTGTTGCATTTTTGATGGTCGCAAGGGTTCCAGTTGTAAGACTTATTTTTGGAACTGATATCTTTACTTGGAATGCTACAGTTGAAACATCCCTTGTTGTGTCTGCCTTTGCTTTTGGAATATTTTCTCAATCAATTAATTCAATCCTAGCAAGGTCTTTTTACGCATTATCAGACACAAAAACTCCTGTAATTGTTTCGGTTTCTACATTAATTTTAAATATTGTTATGGACTATATATTAGTAATTGTATACAAGCTTCCAGTTTGGAGTTTGGCAGCTGCGTTTTCTGTTTCATGCATTATTCAATCCGTAATACTTTTTGTACTAATAACAAATAGAATTCATGATGGTGCAAAGAAAAGTTTATACATCCCAGTTTTGAAAATGTTTTTTTCAGGTTTAGTTTCAGGGAGCACTATGTTTTTCATATTAAAGTTTTTTGATAAATCTGTTTGGCTTAAGAAAATATCCTTTATCTCAAACCTTGATTTGCCGTTTGAGAAGTTTGTATTAGACACTAGGTATGCTGGAAATTTATTGATGTTGACTGCGATCGTAGGTTTAATAGGTGTTGTTGTTTATATAATAGTTTTAAAATTATTAAAATCAACAGAGCTTGATACATTCATAAATTTATTTAAAAGAATGCTTCGTGGTCAAAAGTTTTCTACCGTATCAAATACTGAACAAACATTGGAGAGTTAACTCTAAGATTACAAATAATGATTGGTTAGGAGGGATGGGGGTTGTAATTATATTTTTAGTTATTAAGAAAAGAAGAGTTTGAAGTATTAGTGTAAAATGAAAGTATGGAAGTGAGTAAGATCGCAATCTTCAAAGGCAAAAAGGTAAGAAAAGTTATTTTTCAAAATGAGTGGTGGTTTTCTGTTGTTGATGTTGTTGAAGCTTTGACAGATAGCGTAGATCCGCGTGATTACTGGTTTAGAATGAAAGTCAGAGTTAAAAGTGATGATGGAATTGAGTTGTCGACAATTTGTCGACAACTGAAATTAGAATCGTCTGATGGTAAAAAATATAATACGGACTGTGCAAATACTGAAAGTATTTTTAGGATTATCCAATCGATTCCTTCTCCAAAAGCAGAGCCTTTTAAGCGCTGGCTGGCTAAAGTTGGATATGAAAGGGTACAGGAGATTGAAGATCCTGAACTTGCCACAAAAAGAACAAGAGCTATTTATAAAGCAAAAGGTTATCCCGATTCTTGGATTGAAAAAAGAATGCGTGGTATTGAAATCCGAGAAACATTAACAGATGAATGGAAAAAGAGGCGGGTTGGAGGGGATTTAGAATACGCAATTCTAACTGCTGAAATTTCAAAGGCTACTTTTGGAATGATCCCAAGTGAATATAAAAAGTTCAAAGGTTTAAAAAGAGAAAATCTTCGTGATCATATGAATGACCTAGAATTAATTTTTTCAATGCTTGGTGAGGCATCAACGACTGAAATTGCTAAAAATCAGAATTCTCAAGGATTTATAGAAAATAAAATCTCTGCACAAAAAGGTGGAACAGTCGCAGGTAATGCAAGAAAAGAACTCGAAAAAGAAAGTGGGGTAAAAGTTTCAACCAAAAAGAATTTTAAGTTATTGAAAAATAAAAATCTTCAAATTGATAGTTGACAACTGTTGGCACTCAATGTATATTAGTGCTAACCTCGATTAAATCGGGGTAAATATCAATTTATTATGAATGCATTAACATCGAGACAGACACAAATTTTAAAGGCACTTATCGATGAATATATTGAAACAGCCGAGCCTGTTGGTTCTGGTCCTCTTGAGAAGAAATATAATTTAGGAGTTTCCCCTGCAACTATTCGAAATGAAATGGCTAACTTAACTTTATTAGGATTTTTAAAACAGCCTCATACATCAGCTGGAAGAATTCCAACATCTGGTGCTATGAAATTCTACGTTGATCAACTTATGGAAGAAAAACAGATGAGTTTAGCTGAGGAAGTTAAGGCTAAAGAAGAGGTTTGGGATGATAGAGGTAATTTTGATAAATTTATAAATGAAATGACTCATTCGTTAGCAGACAGAACTGGCGGAATGGCAGTTACCGCAACTCAAGACGGTTCAGTCTGGCAAGCAGGACATGGAAATTTATTTAGTTACCCAGAATTTGCAAATATAGGAATTTGCTCTTCTTTATTTGGATTCATGGATGAGGATGAACAACTAATGGATTTATTTTTTAATAGGTTTCCAATAGAGACTGCATTTGATGTACTATTTACTGAAGATTTAGGATTTAGGAATATGCCTGTGGGAATAGTTGCAGCTCATTTTAATGTGAAGGGTAGAAATGGTGCACTTGGGGTGATTGGTCCTGTTAGACAGTCTTATGCAAGCTTGGTTCCAGTGATCAGATACTATAGAGGAATGCTTGAAGATGTAATGCAATAATTTTAAAATAAATTAATATGAAAAAAATAATAAATAATAAAAAACAGGATATAGAAAAAAATAGTGAAGAGCTTGATGCAATGAAAAATCAGCTTGCAAGAGCCATGGCAGATTATGCCAATTTGCAAAAAAGAACAGATGAAGAAAGAGGAACAATGTATAAACTTGCTAGTATTTCTTTTATGACGAAAATTCTCCCAATAATTGATAACTTGAAACAGGCTCAGAACCATGTTAATGATTCTGGAATAGCAATAATTATTGGACAACTTGAAACTTTAGCAAAAGAAGAAGGCTTTGAAGAAATTAAGATTCAGGTTGGTGAAAAATTTAATGAACTAATAATGGAAGTTACAGAAGTTGTTGAAACTGATAACGAAAAAGACGATAATAATGTGTCAGAAGTAGTATTATCTGGTTGGAAGTATAATGACCCGCCTAGACTCGGCGAGGCTGGTGGTACAGTTGTTAGACATTCAAGAGTAAAGGTGTGCAAACTTAAAAAAGCCTCTTGACAACGTCTTAGCACTCGTTGTATATTAGTGCTAACTTCGATTTAATCGGAGCTAATATAAATTAAATAATATGTCAAAAATAATAGGAATAGATTTAGGAACAACAAATAGCTGCGTAGCTGTAATGGAAGGTGGAAAACCTAAAGTTATTAGTGCTTCTGATACTGGAAAAAATACAACCCCATCAGTAATTGAAATTATTAAAAATTTAGTTGGAGACGTTGCAAAACGCCAAATGGTTTTAAATTCAGAAAATACTATTGCTTCAGTTAAAAGGCTGATGGGAAGAAGATTTGAAGACAGTGAAGTAACAAGAACCGGAAAAATGGTTTCCTACAAAATTGTTTCAGGTAAAGGTGGTATGGCAGATGTTGAAATCAATGGAAAAACATATACTCCACAGGAAATTTCTGCAAGAGTTTTAATGAAACTTAAGAAAGATGCAGAAAAATATCTAGGAGAAACAGTAGATAGCGCAGTAATTACCGTTCCTGCATATTTTGATGATTCGCAAAGACAAGCAACAAAGCAAGCTGGTGAAATTGCAGGACTAAAGGTTGAAAGAATTATTAATGAACCAACTGCAGCAGCACTTGCTTACGGACTGGACAAGAAAAAGGCTGAAAAAATTGCAGTTTATGACCTTGGTGGTGGTACTTTTGACATTTCTATTTTGGAATTAGGAGATGGTGTGTTTGAGGTAAAATCTACAAACGGTGATACACACTTAGGTGGAGATGATTTTGATGAAAAGATAGTCGATTATATTGCTGAAGAATTTAAGAAAGAAAATTCAATGGATTTAAGGCTTGATAAACAGGCATTACAAAGAGTAAGAGATGCTGCAGAAAAGGCAAAAATTGAATTAACAGCATCTGAAGAAGTTGAAATTAATCAACCATATATAACTCAAAAGGATGGTCAGCCACTTCATTTGACAATGAAACTTACTAGATCAAAGTTTGAAGGAATTGTTGAGGATCTAATTGCAAAAACAATTAAACCAGTTGAGGCTGCACTTAAAGACGCAGGGCTTAAAGCATCTGATATAAATGAGGTCATTATGGTTGGTGGAATGACTAGAATGCCAAAAGTTGTTGAAGAAGTTAAAAAATTCTTTGGTAAAGAACCAAATAAATCAGTTAATCCTGATGAAGTTGTGGCAATTGGTGCTGCTATTCAAGCTGGAGTACTTGCAGGGGATGTAAAAGATATATTGCTTCTTGATGTTACCCCATTAACTCTGGCAATTGAAACAATGGGTGGAGTAGCAACACCAATGATTCCAAGAAATACAACTGTTCCAACATCAAAAACTGAAGTATTTTCAACTGCTGCTGATAATCAAACACAAGTTGAAATTCATATCACTCAAGGTGAAAGACCACTTTCAAACGACAATAAAGCACTTGGAAGATTTACGCTTGATGGTATTCCACCAGCTCCAAGAGGAGTTCCACAAGTTGAAGTTGCTTTTGATTTGGATGCAAATGGAATCTTAACTGTTACGGCAAAGGATAAAGCTACAGGAAAAACACAAAATATTAAAATTACTGGTTCTGTTGGATTAACTGATGAAGAAGTTAAAAAAGCTCAAGAAGATGCAGAAAAGAATAAAGCAGAGGATGAGAAGAAAGCAGAACAAATTAAAGCTAAAAATAGTGCAGATGCAATGATTACAACTGCTGAAAAATCTATTAAGGATGCAGGAGAAAAAGCTCCAAAGGAAACAGTTGAAAAAGTACAGGAAAAAATTAAAAATCTCAAAGATATTTTAGAGACTGGTACAAAAGAGGATCTAGAGGCAAAAACAAAAGAACTTTCAGAAACACTATCTGAAGTAGGACAGGCAATGTATGCAAATCAAACACCTCCAGCAGGTGAAACAGCACCAGAATCATCCTCCGCTGAAGCTACGGATGAAAAGGAAAAGAAATCATCAAAGAAAACTGATGGTCCTGTTGAAGAGGGACAAGTAGTAAGCGAATAGCTTGCCAAAATAAAAATGGTAGAATAACTTCATATGTCCTCAAAAAATGATTATTATGATTTACTAGGAGTAACTAAATCTTCGTCTGCTCAGGAAATTAAAAATGCTTACCGTAAAAAAGCACTTGAGTGGCATCCAGATAGACATCAGGGTGGAGATAAAGAAGAGGCTGAGCGTAAATTTAAAGAAATAAACGAAGCATATCAAATTCTTTCTGACCCATCTAAAAAAGGTGCATATGATAATTATGGTCATGATGCGTTTGCTCCAGGAGGAGCAGGTGCCAGAGGTGGAGGAAATCCATTTGCAGGAGGAGGACAGGGAAGTCCATTTTCATATACTTGGTCTTCTGCTGGAGGGCAAAATCCATTTGGTAATGCAGATTTTGGAGATCCGTTTGATATTTTTGAATCTTTTTTTGGAGGTGGAGGAAATCCATTTGGTGGACAAAGACAAAGACAGATTCCAAGGTATTCTATAAAACTTGATTTTATGGATGCAGTTAAAGGTGTTGAAAAAGAATTTGTAATAGAAGGAAAAAAGAGAAAAATTAAAATTCCTGCAGGAGTAGATGAAGGTACAAAAATTAATTTTGGTGATTTTACTTTATCAGTAAATGTAGGTACTCATGAATTTTTTGAAAGAGATAACGACGATATTTATATAAATGTAACTATTCCATACACAATGGCAGTACTCGGTGGAACTATTAAAGTACCAACAATCACAGATGAGGTTAAAATTAAAATAAGGGAGGGAACTGGATCAGGAACAATGATACGTCTTCGTGGGAAGGGAGCTCCTAATCCACATCATAAAACTAAAGGGGACCAATATGTAAAATTAAATATTCTGGTTCCTGAAAAATTGACAAGGACTCAAAAAAGAATAATTGATGATTTGAAGGAAGAAGGGCTTTAGTTAGCCATTGACTTGTTTCTAAACTGTAATTAGAATTTGATATATGGAACCTACAACTCAAGTTACACCTAATCCAACTCCAGTTGTACCTGTTTCGCCTGTTACGCCTGCAGTTACATCAATACCTGTGTCTAATCCTGTGCAGGAAGTTCAATATGCAACTACTGGATCAAGAATATTGGCAAGTATTATAGATGGTGTAGTTATTGCAATTCCTACATTTATAATTAGTTTTATTATTGGGTTTATAACTTCTGCTGTCAGTGTAAATAGTGCCGATACTACATTAGCAACTATGATTAGTTTTATAACTAATTTAATTGTCTATGTGCTAACTCAAATATATTATGTTTACTTTATTGGATCAAAAGGTCAAACAGTCGGTAAGATGGCAATGAAAATTAAAGTTGTAAAAGAAGATGATAATTCAGTACCAGGTTATGGATCAGCATTTTTAAGAGAAGTAATAGGAAAGTTGCTTTCATCAATAGTTTTCTCACTTGGGTATTTCTGGATGATATGGGATGTAAAGAAGCAAGGTTGGCATGACAAGATAGCTCATACAATTGTAGTTAAAGTTCAAACTTCAGATTTGAAGTAAACATGAAAAATATCGATTACTCAAAAATAATAAGTCGTTCTTGGTATGTAACTTGGAAAAATAAATGGTTATGGGTTTTAGGATTAGTATTGGCTATGTTTGGTGCCGGTGGTGGGGGTGGCGGAGGCGGAGGTAGTAGTAGCGGAAGTTCAACAAATTTTAGTGATAGTCCTTCGGGGTCACCACTTCCAAATGATCTAAAAGAAAAAACCAGTTATGTTTTAGGAACTGCTACTAATTATCTTCAAGATTGGTTTTTAAATGTTCCGGTTCAAAATTGGATTGTTTTAGGTTTGATTGTTTTGCTATTAGCTATTTTTGCAACAGTAGTAGTTTGGGTAGTAACAAATTGGGCAAAGGGAGCATTAATTATGGGTTTTGAGGATGCTAATAATGACAAACAGGTAACTTTAAAGTCAGTTTCACCTTATGGACTTAAAAATGTAAAAAAGTTAATTATTTTTGGGTTACTATCAACATCAATTTCACTCTCTGTTATTTTTTGTATTGCCTTAGTTATTGGGATTTCTTATCTTATTTATTTAGTATTTCAAACACTTGGAATAGTATTATTAGTTTTGATGGGAGTGTTAGGAGTTTTGTTGTTTATTTTTATGGTTATGATATTTACGATGGTTTCTATTTACGCTGAGCGTTTAATTGTTATTAAAAACATGGAACCTTGGAATGCATGGAAACAAGCATTTAAGCTAAGCAAAGGCAATTTTTTTCCAACTTTAGTAATGGGTATAATAAATACTGTAATTGGTACGACTGTTGGGTGTTTGGGTATTGTGGTACTTTTAATTGTCTTTTCAATTCCTGGGTTTATATTAATTTACCCAATTTTTAAGAATGGATTTGTCATACCAACTGTTCCACAAATAATTATGATAATTATTTTCTTTATGTTATTTTTCTCTATAAACTTAATGATTAAGTCAATATTTGTAGTATTTAATTATGGAAATTGGAATTTATTTTTTAAACAAATTATTGATAATGAAAATATAAAAAATGAATAATATTGCAAAACCAATTTTTAGAATACTAGCAGGACTAATAGATTTTTCTATTGTTTTGTTTATGTATGTTTATGTAATTTTTTGGTTTTCTACAGGTAGCAATATTGAAGTAATACTTGATCAATTATTAATAGCTGTAATTGTTTTTTTACTGTTTGGGTTGTTATATCCATTTATTAAGTCGTTTTTGATATCTACATTTGGGGGAACAATTGGAAAATTGTTGACTGGTACAAAAATTATAAAAGATGGTAAGAATTTAAGTTTTTGGCGAGCATTTTTGCGAAATCATATTGGTTATATGATTTCCGGTGTGTTTTTATACCTTGGTTTTATTTGGATATTTATAGATAAAGAGAGAAAAGGTTGGCATGATATGGTTGCTGATACGTTAGTTGTTATTACAAATAAATCTACTTATATTATCGGAATTATATTTTTGATATTTATTACTTTTATTAATGTTGTTATGGTGAGACTCAGTATTGGTAACTTTTATAATAATTCTTCAGTTTATACAGAATTTACTAATTTGATTACTGATTTACAAAAAGAATCAGTTAACGAGATTAATTTAGATTGATTAAAATCCTCTAATGCTGTAAACTTCACAAGATATGGCACAAAATAATCAACCAAGAACTGAATTTAATCAGGCTCTAAAGGCAATTGCATCTGAGCGTGGACTTGACGCATCAGTAATTATTGATGCTATAAAACAAGCAATAATTGCAGCTTTTAGGAGAGATGCGAAAGAAAATGGTACTGAATATCCTGAAGAAGCAGTATTTGATGCAGAAATTAATTCACTTGATGGTGGAGCAAAAATAATTCTTGATGGAAAAGATGTTACGCCTCCTGGATTCGGTAGAATTGCGGCTCAAACTGCAAAGCAGGTAATTCATCAAAAAATAAGAGAAGCTGAAAGGGGAGTTATTATGGATGAATTTGAAGGTAAAATTGGATCATTAGTTTCTGGAATAGTACTACGATTTGATGGCCCTAACGTCAGGGTTGATATGGGTAAAACTGAAGGGTTTATGCCAGTTGAAGAAAGAACTCCAACAGAACGATTGTCACAAGGACAAAGACTTACATTCTTACTTAAAGATATTAGAGAAACTATTAAGGGCAAAGAAATTATATTGTCTCGTGCAGATCCACAATTTGTTGTGAAACTTTTTGCAAGAGAAGTTCCAGAAATAAGTTCAAAGTCTGTAGAAATTAAATTAATATCAAGGGAAGCTGGGGTTAGAACAAAAATTGCAGTATTCTCAGGCCAAACTGGGGTTGATCCTGTTGGAAGCTGTGTAGGTCAAAAAGGTGTTCGTGTTCAAGCTGTTACAAATGAATTAGGTGGAGAAAGAGTTGACGTAATACCTTATAACGAAGACTTTGCAGAACTTATAAAGCTTGCATTGGCTCCAGCTGACAACTTAACTGTAAAAGTTAGCAAGAAAACAATGGAGGCAACAGTTACTGCTCCTGAGGATCAATTGTCTTTAGCTATTGGTAAAGAAGGTCAGAATGTAAGACTTGCAAGCAAACTTACAGGATATAAGATTGAAATACAAGGAATGGTTGTTACACCTGATGAAAAGATTGAAAAGAAGGAAGTAGTTACTGAAGATACACCACAGTCATGACAAACCAAAGTATCTTAAAAAATATATATGAAAGTAAAAAGACAACCAATTGTAGTAGTTTTAGGCCACGTTGATCACGGTAAGACCTCACTTCTTGATGCTTTAAGAAACACAAACATAACTGGCGGCGAAGCTGGTGGTATTACACAATCAATTGGAGCTTCAGTTGTAACAACGAAAGAGGGAAGTAAAATAACATTTATAGACACTCCAGGTCACGCAATCTTTTCAGGGATGAGATCAAGAGGTGCTAATATTGCCGACATTGCCCTATTAATTGTTGATGGTTCTGGTGGAGTTAAACCGCAAACAAAAGAAGCAATTGGCTTAATTCAAGAATCAAAGATACCTTTTATTGTTGTTGTGACAAAAATTGATTTGCCTGCAGCTTCTGTCGATGTGGTATTGGCTGAACTTGAAAAGGAAGGAATTTTGTTTGAAGGTCGAGGTGGACAAACCCCTTATATTGGAGTTTCAGCTAAAAAGAAAGAAAAGTTAGAAGACTTGATTGATTTAATTAGCTTGCTTGCTGAAGTAAATAATATAGAAGGAGACGCAGAAATTCCACTTGAAAGTTATGTAATTGAAACAAACAAAGAAAGAGGCGGAAACATGGTTTCTGTTGTTGTTAAAAATGGAGTTTTAAAAGTTGGACAGGAGATATTTAGTGATTCAGCGCAAGGTAAAGTAAAAGGGCTCTATGACTTTGCCAATAAACAGGTAAAAGAAATAGGACTTGGTGAACCAGCAAAAATATTAGGCTTTGATAACTTGCCAGAAGTAGGAGCGTTAATATCCGATCAAAAAATAGATATGAAATTAACTGTTAAAGATAACAAATCAAGAATTGAGAAAGGTAAAATAGCAATTTATTTAAAGGCTGAAAGTGCAGGATCTCTTGAAGCGCTTGTAGCCTCAATTCCTCAAGAGTTTTCAATTATTGAATCAACTGTTGGAGATGTTACAGAATCAGATGTATTAAATGCAAAGGCTAATAATGCAGTTATCTTTGTGTTTGAAAGTAAAATTCCAGGAAGTGTTAAAAAACTTGCAGAAATGGATAAAGTAAAAATATTTAAATACGATATTATTTATGAACTTTTACAGAAACTTGATGAAATTGTAAAAAGCGGTTTAATTGAAATATTAGGCAAAGCTGAAATTTTAGCAAGTTTCCCATTTGATAATAAAAAAATTGCTGGTTCTAAAGTCTTGCATGGAAGAATTGAAAAAACTGGGGATATAAGGCTAATGAGAGGGGAAAAAGAACTTGGAAAAGTAAAGATTTTATCTATTAAGAAACAAAAACAAGAAGTTCCTGGAGTATCTCAAGGAGAAGAATGTGGAATACTTTTTGTTCCACAGCTTGATTTTATTACAGGAGATGTTATAGTTTCGGTTAAATAAACAAAAATTGATGGACAATTCATTTAAGAATCTAATAGATTCTGCCCAAGAAGTGTTGATACTTCTTCCAAGTAAGCCTTTTACTGATCAAGTTGCAGGAGGTTTGGCCCTGTATTTATCTTTAGTAGCAACTGGCAAAACAGTTTCTATTGTCTGCCCAGCTCCAATGATTACAGAATTTTCAAGGTTAATTGGGGTTGATAAAATATCATCAGATTTGGGAAATAATAATCTAGTTATTTCTCTTAAAAATTATGATGCCAATAGTGTTGATAAAGTAAGTTATGACATTATTGAAGGTCAATTTAAGTTAACTATCTCTCCAAAAGCAGGTCAAAAATCTCCAACAAAAGAACAACTTGATATAAATTATTCTGGTGCATCAGGAGACTTGGTTATCTTGATTGGTGGAGCAAATGATTCTCATTTCCCTGCTCTTACCAAAGAAGAGTTTAAATCTGCAAAACTAGTTCATATCGGTACAAGACTTCTTGAAATTTTAAATAACGATTTGCAAGTACTATCATTTGCAAGACCCGCAAGCTCAACTTCAGAACTAGTTGCAAATTTAGTTAAAGAGTCAGAATTTGCAGTTGATGCCGATATTGCTACAAATTTACTTGCTGGTATTGAGGATCAAAGTAAAGGTTTTCAAAGTAGTGATGTTACTGCAGATACATTTACAATTTTTGCAGAACTTTTGAACTTGGGTGGTAAAAGAATGCCAAAATTAGTTCCTGCGAAAAGTTATCCAGTTGGAGCAATTCCAAACCAGCCATACAACAGACAAGCTCAACCGGTGCCAGCTTCAACAGTTGCAAAATTCATGGATGCAAAACCGGAAGACGTTGAGGCAATTGAAGAAGTTGAACAAGAAACACAACCAGCTCCACCATCATGGAGTGAGCCAAAAATCTTCACAGGAACTAGTGTGAGTTAAATCTTTTCCCCAATCAATTTCGGAAGCTATTTCTAGTACCTCTTTAGCGCAAAGAGCAATTCTAAAAATCAGTATTGATAAAGCATCTTTATCATCATGTTTCGTTGTAATTTGAATGAAATTAAATCTACCAGTGAGAACACTGAAGAAATAGCAACAAATTCCATGTTATACTAAACATCATGAGTCATAAAATAATTACTCTAATTTTAACTAGTTTTTGTTATCTGTTTTTATTAGTAAATAATATCAGTGCACAAACATGCAATTTTCCCATCGGTGATAGTAATCTAAGAGATTACGGAACGGTAAAATCTCTAGAGATTGGTGGTCCTATACTTGGAAAAATGACTGGTTTAGTAAATGATTCTGTCGAGGAGACAAAACTATTGAAAGAATTCTCATTTGCGGTTTCACCAGTTTTCATGGCCAGAATCCAACCAACAAGAAACACATTCAACTATTTATCAATGAATAAGGATATTGAAGTTGCGAAGCAATACAATTTAAAGCTAAAGGGTGACAGTTTGATTTTTGGAACTACTTCAATAAGTCCCGGATGGCTAGGATTTACTGACACTAGTTGTGGTTCGTGGACTAATGTCGAACTAGATTCAATAATGAAAGACCATATTCAGAAAATAGTTACACATGGTGGGTCAAATTATTCAATATGGGAGGTGGTTAATGAGCCGTTTGACGGCAACGGCAATCTTTATAGATGTTGGTACAAAATACTTGGTAGGGAGTATATAGCCAATGCTTTTCGATATGCTGACCAAGCAAGACCTAATAAAGATATCAAATTAATGTTGAATGAACATTTTGGGTGGACTGCTTCACTTACTGAAGACAAACCGAAAATAGACGCCTTTATTAATTTAGTTAAAGAGCTGAAAAATGCAAATATTCCCCTAGATATTTTAGGAATCCAATTACATTTAAGGTTAGATGGGTTGTCCCAAACATATATAGATGAAATAAATTATTTTTTGACAGCAGCTCAGTCATTGCAGTTACCTGTACATATCACTGAAATGGATGTTTATCAGGGAGTGTCACCTATGGCTGATTGGGAACAACTTCAAAAAAATGTATATAAAAACATCGTAGCTACATGTCTAAAATACTCAAACTGTAAATCATTTTCAACATGGGGAATATCTGACAAGTCAACATGGTTGAACAGTATAAATAATTTTCCAAACCCTAAACCACTTCTTTTTGATACAAATTATCTAAAAAAGCCTGCATATTTTGGTGTCGTAGAGGCAATATCTGAAGATACATTTCGTACATGTACTTCAAAACCAGGAGATTTAAATAATGATGGTTCTGTAAATATTTTCGATTACAATATTTTAATTTCGAAATTTGGAAACCCTTATACTTATGCAGATTTTGATTTGGTTGTTATAAATTATGGTAAATAACAGACTTAAAACATTAAAGATTGTAGCAGAAATAGTTGTGGCAATCATTTTGTTAGTCTCTTTGGTACTTGGAGTAAATCTTGTTCTGAAAGGGAGAAATAATCTTGGTTCTATCGCTGGTGTTGTTGGGCCAAAGATAGCATTTTCAACGACGACCAGTACAATGAAATTGGGAGAATCAAAATCTTTTGACATTTTGCTGTCGACAGATACTAATTTTATTACCGCCGTTCAAGTCGATTTGTCTTACGACCCTACAGTTTTGGATCAGGTAACATTTTCAAATGGCACAATTACCCCAGTCGTTTTAAAACCGCTCTCTACCAACAATGGAATTGCGTCTATAACACTTGGAGTGATGCCAACAAAAGCTTTCCATGGAAATGGTATTGTTGGTAAACTAAATGTCCATGCTAAAACTATAAAGAAAACTTCAATTACTTTTACTCAGAATTCTATTGTAACTTCGATGAATATTAACTCAAACACCCTAACTACCAGTGATTCAATTTTGATTGATATTGTACCAAACACAATATTAGATTTTTCTGATGTTCCCACTTCACACTGGGCCTACAGTAATATAAGAATTTTACAGATACTAGGTATAGTACAAGGGTGTTCTCAAAATCCTTTAAAATATTGTCCAGAAGACCCAACTACTCGTTCTACAGCTAGTATCTTTTTACTTAAAGGAAAGTATGGTCAGAACTATTCGCCTCCGTTAGCCACTAAAACAAGTTTTTCTGATGTTCCCACTTCACACTGGGCATACAAATGGATTGAGCAATTAGCCAAAGAAGGGATAACTTCTGGTTGTGGATCTGGTAAATATTGTCCAGAAAGTCCTGTCACAAGAGCTCAGATGGCAGTATTATTGTTAAAAACAAAACATGGAATTAGTTATGTCCCATCCGTTTTTCCGACATCATTATTTTCTGATGTTCCCACTTCACACTGGGCATACAAATGGATTGAGCAATTAGCCAAAGAAGGGATAACTTCTGGTTGTGGATCTGGTAAATATTGTCCAGAAAGTCCTGTCACAAGAGCTCAGATGGCAGTATATATAGTCAAGACTTTTAATTTGAAAATATAGTAAAATATTTCTTATGCAAGGAAACAATTCAATTTCAACACCAGTAGTTACTCCACCTCTTGTGATTGAGTATCCAAAATCAAACAATTATTTAGTTATGTTGTTATCTATCTTGCTAATTATCTCTGTAGCTATTTCAGGTTTTTTTGCTTTCCAAACACAGAAATTAGTTAAAGAATTAACTTTACTAAGAAGTGAAGCTACACCAGTTGCAACAGTAGAACCACTTACAACAAATAGTGCAATTGCAACTGCCGATCCAACAGCAAATTGGAAAACATATACAAATCCTAATTTTAGCTTTAAATATCCAGACAGCCTAAAAGTTGGAGAGATTGTCCCTGAATATATAGTCAAATTTGTGGACTCAAAACTAGTTGAAAAAATCATTATGTACCAAGGACAGTTTGCAGATGGAACTGACAATCCAAATTCAAAGTTTGAATATTCAGCAGGAAAAATACAAAACCAAGAATCTAAAATACAAAAAAATTATTCATATAATAAATTAGTTCAAATATCCTATGAATTCAAGGTCAATGACGAGGACACAATAATGTCATTTGTTGGAATTGACCAAGAAGTTATTGATCAAATTCTTTCCACTTTTAAATTCACAAATTAACTGATATAATACAGGAACTAGATGATAGCGAGGAATAAAATCTTTGGCTACACATGACTAAACAATATGGCATTAAAAGTAGAAGAGAAAAAAGAATTAATTAAAAAGTTTGCAAGAGAAAAGGGCGATACTGGTTCTCCAGAAATTCAAATTGCACTTCTTTCCACAAAGATTGATAAACTTGCAGAACACTTAAAGGAACACAAAAAAGATGTTCATTCAAGAAGAGGTTTACTTTCAATGGTTGCAAAAAGACGTAGACTTCTGTCATACTTGCAGAAGAAAGACGAAAAAAGATACAAGGATTTAATCAAAGAATTAAAATTAAACAAATAATTCTTCAAAATTATTAGATTTAGGTTTAGATGAAGTTAATGATAAATCAAAAAAAGACAGTTAAAACATTCAAATTAGGTGGGAAAGAAATTACATTAACCACAGGAGTAGTTGCAGAACAAGCAGATAGTGCTGTTATGGCCAGAATGGGAGATACTGTAGTTTTAGCAACTGTTACTTCAGCTCCATTAAAAATGGAAATGGATTATTTTCCACTTTCTCTAGAATATCAAGAAAAATTATATGCAGGTGGAAGAATTAAAGGTTCAAGATGGGTTAAAAGAGATGGGAAACCAACAGATGAAGAAATTTTAGTATCAAGACTTATTGATAGATCTATTAGACCACTATTCCCTAAGACATATAAAAAGGAAGTTCAAATAATAGTTTCTGTTCTTTCAGTTGATGGTGAAAATATGCCATCAATTTTAGCTGCAGTTGCAGCTTCAGCCGCAGTTCATATCACATCACTTCCATGGAAAGGACCAGTTGGAGTCGTTAACTTAGGTTTTAAAGAAGGTAAATATATAGTTAATCCAACAAATACTGAAATGGCAGAATCTGACCTTGATTTAGTTGTTTCCTCAACAAAGGAAGCAGTACTCATGATTGAGACTGGCGCTAAGGAAGTAAGCGAAGAGGTTATCGTTGATGGCGTTAAAATGGCTTTTGATGAAGCACAAAATATTAACAAGGCAATTGAAGAGTTTGCAACAGAATTGAGATCCAGCTCCGCTATGAAAATTAAAAGAGATACATATGAAGAAGAAAAACCTTCTGAGAAGTTAGAAAAACAAATCCATAAATTAGTTGATAAAGATATTCCAGAACTTGTTAAAAATATGGCAACACATGAGGGTGCATCTGATGTGTTTAAAGAAATGGTTGCTTCTGTGGCTGAACAGGTCGAAGATGAGAATGATAAAAAATGGGTTGCTGAAATAATTGATCATATTAAGAAAGACTATATAAGAGAACAAATACTTAAAAAAGGTATTAGACCTGATGGAAGAAAGTTAACAGAAATTAGACCTCTTGCATCTGAAGTATCATTTTTACCTAGAACTCATGGATCGGGATTGTTTACTCGTGGACAAACTCAAGTGTTGTCAATTGCAACTCTAGGTTCAACTCAAATGGGACAACTTTTGGAAACTGCAGAAGGCGAACAAGAGAAAAGATATATGCATCATTATTCTATGCCACCATTTACAACTGGTGAAGTTGGAAGAGTTGGAAATCCTGGAAGACGTGAAATAGGACATGGAGCATTAGCTGAAAAAGCATTAATGCCAGTATTGCCTGATGTTTCAGTTTTTCCATATGCAATTCGAGTTGTATCTGAAGTTATGAGCTCTAATGGATCAACCTCAATGGCTTCTGTCTGTGGATCATCTTTAGCACTTATGGATGCTGGTGTTCCAATAACAGCTCCAGTATCAGGAATTGCAATGGGACTTATTATTGATGGAAAAGATGTAGCAATACTTTCTGACATAATGGGTATTGAGGACTTTAATGGAGATATGGATTTTAAAGTTGCAGGAACTACAAAAGGTATTACAGCTATTCAATTAGATGTTAAAACATTGAATTTAACTCCAGCAATACTTGAGAAAGCATTAGCTCAATCAAAAATTGGAAGAGCTGAAATGTTAAAGGTTGTAACTGATGCGATTTCTGAACCTAGAGCTGAAGTTTCAGCATATGCTCCAAAGATTACTTTAGTTAAGATTCCAGTTGATAAAATTGGAGAACTTATTGGACCTGGAGGAAAAGCTATTAAGGCTTTAATGGCAGATACAGGAACACAGATTGATGTTGAGGATGATGGAAGTGTTGCAATTTCAGGAATTGATAAAGAAGGAATTAAGAGTGCGATTGAGTACATTGAAGGTATGGGTAAGGAAGTTATGGCAGGAGAGATTTATGATGGAGAAGTTGTAAGAATGATGTCATTTGGAGCTTTTGTAAATATACTTCCTGGAAAAGACGGAATGGTTCATGTTTCAGATATGGGTCAAGAAGGATTTGTAGCTGATGCTAATGATGTGTTACATGTTGGAGATAAAGTAAAAGTTAGAGTTAAAAAGATTGACGATCAAGGAAGAGTAAATCTTTCTATGAATATGGATCCTGCAATGGATGAAAAGATTGAAAGTTCAAAGAGAGAAAGAACTGGTGGAGACAGAGGTGGATCAAGAGGTGGATCAAGAGGTGGAGGATTTAATAGAGGTGGAAATGACAGAGGACATTCAGGTGGAGGAAGACCAGGAGGATTTTCCAGAGGACCAAGAACTGGTGGATTTAATAGGGATACAAGAGGAAATGCTGATAGACCAGCAACTGATGGAAGGTCAAGTGGTCCACACTTTCCAACTTCAAGATACTTCCAAACTGGAACAAACGTAGATCGCTAACTTCAATTTTTAGTTAAATCAATGATATACTTAAAATATGCTTGATACTGCCTTTGATGAAATTAATATATTAGGTGACAAAGTAGGAAGGTCTACTATTCCTGATGATTTGAAAAAGTCTATAGAAATTAGGCTTGATCAACTAAAAAAACTTACAAACTCCCCAACATTTTTACCTGAGTATGACAGAATGAATAAATATATTGATTGGGTTTCAAATTTGCCATGGAATATAAAGTCACAAGATAATCTTGACTTGGTAAATGCTAAAAAGATACTTGATGCACACCATTATGGATTGGAAGATATTAAAGATAGAGTTTTGGAATACTTAGCCGTAATGAAACTTAAGCAGGAAAAAGGTGAAGGGCAAGATATATATAGGGCGCCAATATTGTGTTTTGTAGGACTTGTTGGTACTGGAAAAACTACAATTGCATACTCAATTGCAGAGGCCTTGGGTAGAAAGATTGCACGTATTCCTTTTGGAGGTATGGGAGACCCACTGGATTTGCGTGGTCAGTCCAAAATGCATCCTGAAGCAGAGCCTGGAAAAATTATTAAGGCACTAAGAGACACAGCCACAAGAAATTCAGTAATATTACTTGATGAAATAGATAGGGTTACAGAACAAGGAAGAGCTTCAATCATGGGTGTTTTGGTTGAACTTTTGGATCCTGGGCAAAACCATGCATTTACTGATCATTATATTGATTTTCCAGTAAATCTTTCTGAATGTATTTTTATTGCAACTGCAAATAATACAACAAATATTTCAACTGCCGTAATGGACAGAATAGAACCTATTATGATGCCTTCTTATTCTGATCAAGAAAAGATAATTATTGGTAAGACTTACGTATTTCCAAAGGCTTTAAAGTCATCAGGACTTCCTCCAGATGCTTTAAAAATTGACGATGATGTTTGGATTAATTTGGTTAGGCCTTTGGGTTATGATGCTGGTATTCGTACAATGGAAAGAACAATTGGGGGAGTTGTTAGAAAAGTTGCAAGGATGATAGTTGAAGGAAAAGGAACAAGCTTTAGTGTAACGCCTCAAAATGTAAAAGAATTTCTTCCTCTTTAATTTGGGTGTATAATCCTCTCAAGTAATATTTTTCTCAATTCAACTTGCTGAAGGAGCAAAAAATGAATACTAGTGCTTTGTGTAAAGGAAAGGAATACGGAATGAAGGGGCGAGGAAGAGTGATATACCAAGGTGCAGAATCTGTGACAACTGGGTATTGTACCTGTCGGTGGGAGTACGTTTTTGTAAGGGTCAATGATTGGTTTGGCCTTTCACCCATCTCCCTGACAGCCGAGGAAGTTGCTAAAGAGATATATAATATCTGACAATCTTCCTAAGCCGCAGGGTCAATAAAAAAACTATTGACCCTGCAAGATTTACTTTAACAATTGATATAATTGATTTATGAAGCTTCTAATTATTGGCGATTCGCATGGAAATATTGCAAATTTAAAACATGTTTTGGGGTTTGGGAAACATATTAAAGTTGGTGCAGTTATTCACACAGGGGATTGGAATGATGTCAAAAGTCTAGAAACTGTTTTTAATTATAATATTCCAATTTATACGGTATTAGGTAATGCAGATATAGATCCAATATTGGCTAAAAAATTAAAAATAAAAGCTGAAGGATTTTCTGAAGATTTTTTAAAAATCGAGATTGATGGGATTACTATTTGTATAACTCACAACATCAGAAAGTTAAAAGAAAATATAAATAATTTTGATTTTATATTTTGTGGTCATAGACACAGACAATTAAAAGAAAATAATATAGTAAATCCTGGAGCGTTAGAAAATGATATTAATTTTGTGGTTTTTGATACGCTTACAAACAGTGTAGAATTAATTAATATATAAATATGTTTTTCTCTTCTCTTTCGTTAATAATTTCAAATTTGGTGCCACTTTTTGGCATTTTATTTTTTGGATGGAGTATTTATCCAATCCTAATTGCTTACTGGCTTGAGAATTTAGTAATTGGATATTTTACTTTTTTGAAAATTTCACTTTCCAAAGGCAGGAACATTACTACTGTAGACCCAAATCGTATTGTATCTTTTGATATGCCTACATGGTTTGTTCTTGGATTTTTTTCGATACACTATTCACTTTTTTGTTTAGTCCATGGAATATTTTTATTTACAAATTTTTTAATTTGGGCTAATTTTAATTCTTCTGATATTTATAAAATAATTATTATGGCAATATCAATTTTTATTAGTCACTGGGTTTCATATCATTATAATTATCTAGCGAAGAAGGAATATTTAAAAATTTCTCCAAGACAACAAATGGGTAAACCATATCCACGTATAATGATTATGCATGCTGTTGTGTTGATAGGCGGAATGGTGTTATTTGGTCAAGAGTTTCAACTGCTTAGTGCTGTTGCATTAATTTTACTTAAAACCATTTTTGATTTGGGTGCGCATATAGTAGAACATAAAAATGTCTAAATATGAAGAGCTTCTTAATCTTAAAAATGAGATGGAAATGGATGAATCCCTTCCATTAAAAAAGGGTGCAGGGAAATTAGTATTTGGGTCGGGGAATATGGAAGCAAAAATACTTTTGTGCGGTGAAGGTCCGGGGAAAAACGAAGACCTTCAAGGACTACCTTTTGTGGGACAAGCAGGAAAACTGTTAGATAAGTTATTGTTAATTTCTGGACTTGATAGAAAAAAAGTATTCATTACAAATATTGTCCATCATAGGCCTCCAGAAAATCGCGATCCCCTTCCAAACGAAATTGATAGTTATGGAAAATACTTAGATAAAATTATTGAGATTTTAGATCCCAAAATAATTATTACACTCGGAAGATTTTCTATGAACAAATTTTTACCCGGGGTATTCATTAGTGACGCTCATGGAAAAAGTTTTAAAGTCGGAGAATATACAATAATACCAATGTATCATCCAGCAGCATCACTTAGAAATGGAAAAATACTTGAAGCTGAGAAGGCGGACTTTGAGAAATTAAAGGATATGGTACAATTGAGCTAAATATGCTTCGATTTATTGCCCTTTCGGGTACTACAGGAGTTACTGAGAACTTAAATGTTTATGAATACAAGGATGAAATGATTATCCTTGATTGTGGTGTTGGATTTCCCGACCTTGAAATGCCAGGAGTTGATCTTGTTATTCCTGATTTTTCATATGTAGTTAAGAATAAACACAAACTAAAGGCGGTAGTTTTATCCCAAGGACATGAGGATCATATTGGAGCTCTTCCCTTTTTGTTTCGTGAAATTAATGTTCCAATATATTGTGCTCCGCTTGTAACTGAATTTGTTGAAGAAAAATTTAGAGATAAGGGTATAAATGATTACAAAATAAATACATTTAACCCAGATACCGATACATTTCAAATTGGAAGCTTTAAAATTTCTCCTTTTAGGGTATCTCACTCTGTTCCTGATACTGTAGGGTTTGCAATTGAAACTCCTGAAGGAAAAGTAATACATGTTCCTGAACACAAAATCGATCAAGAATCGGTTGATGGTCAATCGTTTGACTTGGCACGATGCAAGAAACTTTCTGAGGGGGAAAATATTTGTTTAATTGCAGATTGTTTAGGTGCTAATGAACCTGGATTTGCTCCTAGTGGAGTTCCTGTCGAAGAAAATTTGTACAAGGTCTCAAAGGATGCTAAAAAGGCTTTGTTTATGACTGCAATGTCTTCATCTATCGGTAGATTTCAACAGATGATAAATGTTGCAAACAGACTTCAAAGAAAAGTAGTTTTTGTGGGTCGTTCAATTCAAAACAAAACAGAGTCAGCTCATAAATTGGGATATTTGAAATACACAAACGATCAGGTGGTTGATGTTAAGCAAGCAAAGAAAATTCATCCAAGAAATTTAATGTACGTAATTGCTGGTTGTTATGGTCAGGTTGGAAGCTCAGTTTACAGAGTTGCAACAGATGATGATTCCAGAATTTCAGTTGTGGAAGGTGATACTTTTGTATTTTCAGCCAACCCAGCCCCACCATATTCTAAAGAAAGCCAAGATTTTGTAATTGATGAATTAATAGATCGTGGAGTTGATGTTCATTATTACGATTTAAATGAAGGCTTGCATGTTACAGGCCATGGTGGACAAGAAGATATTAAAATGCTTTTTGATATTGTAAAACCAAAATATTTTATTCCAACTGGAGGAACTATTAAGCACATGCATGCCTTTGAAAAATTAGTTATGTCTACTGGTAGGTTAAAGGAAGAAGTCTTTAAGTTAAAACCTGGAGATAGTGTTGATTTTAAAAACGGAGTTGCAACAAGGGGACAAAAGATATCAGTTAAGGAAGTTATGGTTCATGGGTTGGGGATTGGGGATATTGGTAAAACTGTTTTGGAACATAGAACTCTTCTTGGAAAACAGGGAATGGTTGTTATTGTCTTTAAAGCTACAAAGGATGGAAAGGTTTTGAATAAACCTGAAATAGTAAGTAAAGGATTTGTGTATGAAGGTATTTCAGGAGGATTATTGAATGATTCTATCCAAAGACTTGTGAAACACTTGGGGACACATAATAATTTAAATGCTAAAAAATTAAAAGATGAAGCTATTAAATTTTTAGAAGGCTATTTCTTCAAATCTACAGGTAGAAGTCCAATGATTATTCCTATTGTTGTAGAGGTTTAACTTCAATCACTAGCTTCATAATGTTTAGTTTGCTATGATGTATTTATCTATGGCAAAGAAGAAATCAAGAAAGACGGATAAAAGGGCATTTAAGCTTAAACTTAAGCCTCAAACATATACCTCTATTGCTCAAGTTATTTTTTTTGCATTAGCTGGGCTTATTATTATATCTTTTTCAAGAAGCGGTACTCTTCTTAAAATGTTTAACGATTTTATAATGAATATCTTTGGCTGGGCTACGTTATTCTTGCCATTCATTTTTCTTTCCTTTGCTTTTATGATGAGTAAAATTAAATTACCACTATCACAACCGAATGTTATAGTTGGATCAATTTTGATATTCTTATCAGTTTCTGGAATTGGAAAATCTGGGTTTTTAGGTTCAACTTTTTGGGATGGAGTTTCAACTTTGGTTACACCCGCAGGTGCGGTAGTAATATTTTTAGGGGTGATCATAACTGGCTTGGTAATTTTGTTTAACACTTCTTTTGATCAAGTATTTAAAATTTTAAAAAGTTTTTATGATACTGTTAGTCTTTACATTTTTGGACAGAAATCAGTTGGTGGCGGAAGGATCATGGCTCGAAAGGATTTTAAAATCACTGGTTCACCAACAGCTAATGCCCCTATTATTAATGCACCTAAGCCTATTACAGTTTCTGAAAAGGCTAAAGAGCCATTGGAAGAAAAATTAATTAGTAACGTTAAAGGCGAAGATGCCATTTGGAAATACCCACCTCTTAGTTTGCTTTCTGGAGAACAGATAGGAAAAGTAGATAGAGGAGATATTAATGGGAATGCAGATATTATTGAAAAAACACTTGAATCGTTTGGCATTACTGCAAATATAGTTGAAGTAAATTTGGGGCCTGCTGTTACCCAGTACGCAATCCAAGTAGCACTTGGTACAAAACTTAGTAAAATAACTGGTCTTGAAAGAGATTTGGCTTTGGCGCTTTCTGCTCCTACTGGAGCTATCAGAATAGAAGCTCCTATTCCTGGACGAAACTTGGTAGGTATAGAACTTCCTAATAAATCACCTGAATTTGTACCAATAAAGAGAATATTGGAGTCTGATGAAATGGCTCTTAAAAAATCAAAATTATCTGTTACTTTGGGACTTGATGTAGCAGGCAAACCAGTAATAGCAGATATAGGAAAAATGCCTCATGTTTTGATTGCGGGTCAAACAGGATCTGGTAAGTCTGTTTGTGTAAATACATTTTTGGCATCAATTCTTTTCAGGGCCTCTCCTTCTGAAGTTAAATTTATCATGGTTGATCCAAAGAGAGTTGAGCTTACAGGATATAATGACATCCCACATTTATTGTCTCCTGTTATAGTCGAAACAGATAAGGTTTTGTCTGCTTTAAGATGGCTTACACGCGAAATGGATAGAAGATATGAGTTGTTTGCTCAAGCTGGGGCAAGAAATATTGATACATACAATGAGATGAGCGGTTTCCAAGCACTTCCTTACATTGTTCTTTTGATTGATGAACTTGCCGATGTTATGCTTTTGGCACCAGTTGAAGTTGAAGACGCAATTACAAGAATTGCACAGATGAGTCGTGCCGTTGGTATACACATGGTTCTTGCTACACAAAGGCCATCTGTAAACGTTATAACTGGATTAATTAAAGCTAATATCCCTACTAGAATTGCATTTGCAGTTTCATCACAAATAGATTCTAGGGTTATCATGGATACACAAGGTGCTGAAAAATTGTTGGGTAAAGGAGATATGCTGTTTTTACCTCCAGACCAAGCAAAACCTGCAAGAATTCAAGGAGCTTTTATTAATGATGAAGAAGTCAAAAAACTTGTCAATTTTATTAAAAATCAAGGAGTTCCAGTTCAATATACAGAAGAGGTTACTACTCAAACTAAATCTGGCAATCCTACAGTTCCCGGTGTTCAGGGTGAAACAGATAATTTATTTGCAGAAGCAATTAAAATTGTGTGTCAGTATGACAGAGCATCTGCCTCATTGTTACAAAGAAGATTATCAATTGGCTATGCTCGTGCAGCTAGGGTAATTGATCAACTACAAGATGCAGGTGTAATTGCCCCCTCAGATGGATCTTCAAAGCCTCGTGAAGTGCTTATCAAAAACGCTGAGGAGTTCTTGGGTCAATTTCAAAAACAATAATATTTAAATTATGATTACAGTTGGGCAAATATTGAAAGAAGCTCGTCTAAAGAAAAAAATTTCTTTAATTAAACTTGAAAATTTAACTAAGATAAAGAGAGATTTTATAGTTTTGATTGAGAAAAATGATTGGAACAATTTACCTGAATATCCAGTGGTATCTGGGTTTGTTAAAAATCTAAGTACAGCACTTGATTTGTCATCTCAAAATACCGTAGCTGTTCTTAGAAGAGATTACCCGCCAAAGAAATTAAATATAAATCCGAAACCTGATGCAGTTTCAAAATTTACTTGGTCTCCAAAATTGACTTTTGCAATTGGAATTTTAGGACTTATTGTAATTGTCTTAAGTTATTTAGGGTTAGAGTATTTGAAATTTATAAAACCTCCTGAATTATTAATCACTTCACCTACAGAAAATGAACTAATATTGCAAAATACTGTTAGGATAAAAGGATCGACAACAACTGATGCTTCGCTGATTGTAAACAACCAACCGATTATATTAGACCAAGATGGCCATTTTGATTCAATTATTGAAGTTAACAAGGACACAAAAGAAATAAAATTTGTAAGTAGGTCAAGATCTGGTAAAGTTACAGAAGTAACAAAAAGTATAGTCGTAGAAAAATAATATGGATTCAGTACAAAGATTATTGGTAATAGTAGTAATTGCACTTACAGTGCTTTTAGTAATTGTTGGTGTTCAAGTAGTTTTTATCATTTTAGACTTAAGAAAATCAATTAAGCGGTTGAATTCAATATTGGAAGATGCAATATTGGGAGGAGGGTTAATTAGGCCTGATAAACTCACTGGTATTATGGAAATTTTGAGAAAAAATAAAACTCTTCAAACCCACGGACAAGAATAATTTTTTGTGGTAAAATTAGCCTCATGATCACAAGTAATGAAGTAAGGGAAAAATATTTAAAATTTTTTGAGAAACGGGGACATGCAATAATTCCTCCAGCCCCACTTGTATTAGAAAATGATCCAACTACTTTATTTACATCATCTGGAATGCAGCCATTGGTCCCTTATTTAATGGGCAAAAAACATGAATTAGGAACAAGGCTTGTTGATTCGCAGCCTTCAATTAGGCTTCAAGATATAGAGGAGGTTGGAGATAACAGACATACTACTTACTTTGAAATGTTGGGTAATTGGAGTCTTGGCGATTATTTTAAAGAAGAACAACTTCCTTGGATCTGGGAGTTTTTAACTAAAGAATTAAAATTATCACCTACGAAGTTGTATGTCTCAATTTTTGAAGGTACATCAGATGTTCCTGAAGATATTGAAAGCTTTAATATCTGGAGAAAGTTAGGAGTTCCTGAAGACCATATTTTTGAATATGGTGTTAAAAAAAATTGGTGGAGTAGAAGTGGTACACCTGACCAGATGCCTGAAGGAGAAATTGGGGGACCAGATTCTGAGATATTTTTTGATTTTGGCGAATCTTTAAAATTACATGAAGCATCTGAGTTTAAAAATGATAAATGTAATCCAAATTGTGATTGCGGAAGGTTTTTAGAAATCGGAAACTCTGTTTTTATTCAGTACAGTAAAAATAAGGATGGTTCTTTGTCAGAACTACCTCAAAAAAATGTCGATTTTGGAGGCGGTTTAGAAAGAATTACGGCAGCACTTAATAATGATCCAGATGTATTTAAAACTGATATCTTTTGGCCAACGATTGAAAAACTTGAAGAAATAACTGGTAAAAAATATGATGATGAAAAAAAGAATTTTAGGATTATTTCAGATCATTTAAGAGCTTCAAAAGCTCTAATTGATAGTGGGGTTGTTCCATCGAATAAGATGCATGGATATATTCTCAGACGATTGGTAAGAAGAGTTGTAACTAAACTTGATAAATTTGAAATGCTGGTTACAGAACCGCTTATTTTAGAAGAATACAGAAAGTTTAAAGTTAGTCTTGAGAATGGTTTAAAGGAGATTAAAAAAATTGAAAAAATTACAGGTAAAATAGCTTTTGATTTATATCAATCCTATGGGTTTCCGCTTGAATTGACTGTAGAACTTTTTGCAGATAAAGGACAAAAAGTGGATTTGGAAGAATTTAAAAAGGAGTTTGAGAAACATAAAGATGCATCCCGATCTACTTCTAAAGGAATGTTTAGAGGCGGTCTTGAAGATCACTCAGAAGAAACGACCAAGTTACATACAGCAACACACATGTTGCATGCATCACTACGAAAAGTTTTAGGCGACACTGTAAGCCAGAAAGGAAGTCATATTACGGCTGAAAGGCTAAGATTTGATTTTTCATATACAAACAAATTAACAGATGATCAAGTTAAAGATGTGTTTGATTTGATTAACGAGAAAATTGATCAGGATTTAACGGTAAGTTTTGTTGAAACTACACCTGCTGAAGCCATCAAAAAAGGAGCATTACATTTCTTTGCAGAAAAATATGGTGAGAAGGTTAAAATGTATACAATAGGTTCAGAAAATGATTATTTTTCGCGCGAAATATGTGGAGGACCGCACGTCACTAGCACAAGCCTTTTAGGTCATGCTAGAATGATTAAGCAGGAGAAAATTGGGAGTGGAATAATACGAATATATGTTGGACTTTCTGACAAAATCAAAAGAGAAAAATGAAAGTTTTTGGGCTTTACTCATCGAACCTGAGTGGATTACTTCAGCAATTTGGCAAATTGTAGATAAGAAAGTTGAAATAGTTAGTACTTCACCTTCTACCAGATATGATAACCAAAGTAATGTGGAAGGGTTGGGTTTAATTGAAGCAGTTGATGCTTCTTTATCATCATGCACACAGAATTTACCAGAGGATTTTATTGATCCAACAAAAACTGTTTTTGGAGTACCTAATTCTTGGATTGAAGATGGAAATATAAAAGAAGAATATTTAGGTAAACTTAAAAAATTATGTGATGATTTATCCTTAGTACCGTCTGGATTTGTAGTATTATCTGAAGCTATTTCTCATTTTATAAAGCAAGATGAAGAATCTCCTCTATCCGGTATTGTTGCTGGAATAAGCAATGATGTTGTTGATTTATCAATATTTAGTTTGGGTAAATTAATAGGTACTACAAGTGTTCTAAGAAGTGTGTCAATTGAAGAAGATATGGTGGAAGGATTAAGTAGACTTGGTGGAACACTTGAAAATTTTCCCTCCAGAATTATCTTAATTAATCAAAAAGAACAAGAATTGGAAGAGATAAAAACAACCTTGGGAAGTGCAGATTGGGAAAAGATTGGTAATAGTAAGTTTATTCATACTCCAAGAATTGAGGTTTTAGAACCAAGTAAGAAAATTATGGCTGTGGCTCTTGCTGGAGGATCTGAAATGGGTGAAGTAATTGGAGTGCATGAAGTTGGTGCTAACGAACAAGTTGATACTGATATTGATACTGAAACTGATACTTTACCTATTGAAGAACTTGATAATGTTCATGAGCCTGAAAATGTTACTGCAGAAGATTTAGGTTTTGTCGTAAATAATGAACCACAAAAGGCATCTTTTGTGGCACCTGTGGTTAATGATAAATTTATTGAACCTGTAAAGTCTATACAATTGCCAAAACTACCAAAATTTAACTTTAAAAAACCTAATTTTAACTTTAAAGTAGGTAATCGACCGTTGATAATGGGAGGTAGTTTATTAATTACCCTACTTGTTGTTGGATTTATACTTTGGTGGTTTGCACCAAAAGCAACAATTACAATTTATGTTTCACCAAAGAAAATTGAAGAAAGTACATCTGTAAATATAGCGTCTGATTTAACTAGTTCAGAAATTGAGGTTGCTGTATCTGGAGAAAAGACAAAATCAACAACTGGTACAAAATTAGTTGGAGATAGAGCGAAGGGTTCTGTGAAGATTCAAAACGGTACGGCTTTTCCAGTGAATGTTCCTGCAGGAACTATACTTTTATCAGCCGGGGATTTGAAGTTTCAAACTACAAAGTCTGCATCAATTTCAGGTGCATTATCTCCTAGTACACCAGGAACGGCAACTATTGATGTTGAGGCTGGAAATATTGGAAATGAATATAATTTAGCAAAGAATGAAGTGTTTAAAGTATCTAATTTTCCAAAGGCAGAAGTAGATGCAACTGCTGTTGATAATTTTACTGGTGGTTCAAGCCGTCAAATTTCATCAGTTAGCGATGATGATAGAAAGTCGCTAATTAAAAGCTTGACTGAAGAGTTAACTAACGATGCAAAATTAAAATTAAATGAAAAAGTTGGTTCGGATGAGATGTTGGTTGAGTCATCAATAATTACTGAAAGTGATGAAGAAGATTTTAGCAATAAAGTTAATGATGAAGCTTCGAACTTGAAACTTAATTTAGGATTAATTGTAAAGGCAAAGGTTGTCTCTAAAACTGGATTATCAGCTGTTTCAAAGAAAAATTTAGAGAGCAAAGTGCCAGAGGGTTTTGTGTTAAAAGATGATCAGATAACATATGATTTTTCAGAGACAGACGAAGATGACGTTTTTGAACTGCGAATTTCTGCTAATTTATTACCAAATATTAATCCTGATGATATTGCAAAAAAAGTCTCAGGTAAAATTTCTAGTATTGCTGAAGATTATTTAAATAGTGTTCCTGGTTTTATAAGGGCAGAAATAAGAGTTACTCCTTTATTTCCAGGTAAACTTGGAACATTGCCTCATGTTTCAGATAGAATATATATAACAATTTCGGCTGATAAATAAGTAAATCAAAAGTAATGAATCGTCGTAAAGTAGTCAAACTTGCTAGTCTAATTTCAGGTCTTTCGGGACTTACAATTCTTGTATCTTCAGTATGGCCAATAGTAGAATATCAGTTAACTGAGGCCAGATCTTATACAACATTATTATCACCATTAGTAATAACAAAAGAAGATCAGGTACAAAAAACAGGTGATTTAACAAAAGCTTCTAATTGGTTTCCAGATGCTCCTAAAAATGATCAGTTCGAGAAGTCAAAAGTTGATTTCTATACAATTTCGATACCAAAATTAAAAATTGATAATGCAATTGTTTCAATAGGTGGGGAAGATTTGTCAAAAAATCTTGTTCAGTATCCTGGAACTGCATTACCTGGAAAAAATGGAAATGCAGTAGTTTTTGGCCATTCAGTTTTACCAATTTTTTATAACCCAAAAAATTATATGGCAATATTCTCTACTCTTCCAACACTTAAAACAGGTGACGACATACTAGTTAATTATGACGGAGTTGCCTTTAAATTTTTAGTGGAGGAAATGTTTGAGATTTATCCTTCAGACATTCAAATATTAGAGCAAAATCCATCAGATTCGTTTTTGACGTTAGTCACTTGTACTCCACCAGGGGACCCTAGAAATCCTAAGAGATTGATAGTAAGGGCCAGAGTTACTTCTTGAAGTTGTATAATAGACATAATGAGATTAAGCATAAAGCTATGAAATATTTAGGAATCGATTACGGAAGAAAAAAAATAGGATTGGCTGTTTCTGATGGAAAACTTGCAGAACCATATCAAGTAATTCGTTGTGCAGATTATGAAAAAATGATTTTTCATATTAAAAGAATAGTCGAAAAACAGAAAATAGAAATAGTTGTGGTTGGAATGTCTGAGAATGAAATGGGAGAGGAGATTAAAAAGTTTGTTGAAAATATGAAAACTTTGTTAAACCCAACTTCGGAGAAGCAAGCTCGGCTTATTCCCTGTGTTCTTTCTGATGAGACTTTGTCGAGCCATGATGCAATTGAAATGTCTATCCAGTCTGGTATGGGAAGAAAGAAAAGAAAAGAAATGGAGGATGCCTTCGCCGCCTCAATAATGCTTCAAAATTATTTGGATAGAAGTTAATTCTACTGCTTGTTTTATCTTAATTCATGATATAATTTCAGTAGTATGTTTAAGAATGTAATTGCTCCAATTCAGGCTTGGTTAATGTCACAGGGAAAATGTGTTGGTTGTGGAATGCCTCTTTCTGACGGATCAAAGAAAAAGAACAAAAATGGTGAAATGGTAACTTGTAAATGTGGAAGAATTTACATCAAAAATTCTAAGACTAAAAAGTACAGAAGAGCACTCCTAAGTGAGGTTTGATATAATAGATCTTCAATGCTGAAAAAAATAGTCGTTGTAATAATTTCTTTATTTTTAATATTTATTCTTGGATCATTCTATGTAAGGACCTTATTTTTAGCTCCTTCTAATGATTCTCAAATAGTTAGCTTCATGGTAGATAAAGGTTCATCGATTACTAAAATTGCAAATAATTTACAAAAAAATGGGTTTGTTAAAAATGCTTATATTTTTAAGTACTACGTACAGTTTACAGGTATCCAAAATAAAATTCAGGCTGGCGAATTTGACTTAAGTAAAAATTTATCAGTTACTCAGATTATTGAGAAACTTAAAAAAGGACCAACTGAAGTTTTAGTGACTATTCCTGAAGGACTTCGAAGAGAAGAGATTGCACAGAGATTTAAAACTGCATTAAATAAGGATGATGTTTTTGTTACAGAATTTATGACACTAACAGCTTCAAAAGAAGGGTATTTGTTCCCTGATAGTTATTTATTTCCAAAAGAGGCGACAGCAGTTCAAATAGTAAATCGAATAACTTCAACATTTAATTTAAAAGTTAAAGATGCTACTTTTAATCAAATAATTATGGCCTCTATGCTTGAGAGAGAAACATTTGCAGACAGTGAAAAGCCAATTGTTGCTGGAGTACTTTATAAAAGAATTGAAAATGAATGGCCATTGCAGGTTGATGCAACATTACAATATGCCAAAGATAGTTTAAAATTTAAAACAATAAGTTCAGGAAATAAATATTGGGATCCGATATATTCTGAAGATAAAGAAATCAATTCGCCATTTAATACTTATAAAAACTTGGGGTTACCTCCAAGCCCTATATCAAACCCAGGATTGACATCAATTCTTGCTTCAATTTCGCCAGAAACTTCTGATTATTGGTACTATATTCATGATAATGATGGCAATATCCATTTTGGGAGGACTCTTGAAGAACACAATGCAAACATTGCGAAATATCTAAATTAGGTGTTGACAAGTGTATATCCACTATATATACTCTATATATATGACAAGCACAGTTATTTTTAAAATTGATTCTAAATTAAAACAAGAGGCACAACAAACCGCTGAAGGTTTGGGATTAACTTTAACTTCTGTTATGAATAATTATCTTGTTGATTTTGTAGAAAAGAAATCAGTTTCTTTTGGTAAAACAAAATTTATTGATCCATACGGATCAATGTCTGGTGGGCCAATTTCAGAAAAAGAAATTAAAAGTTTTTCCTTAGCTTGGCAAAAAAGAATACAAAAAATTGGATAGCTATATATTAGATACACATGCATTAATTTGGTATATTCGAGGATTTAGTACTATCTCTCTAAAATCAAAGAAAATAATTCAAGAGATATTTGAAGGAAACGCAAATTGTTATATTTCTACAATGGTTGTACTCGAAGCATTTTATGTGAGCTTAAAACATAGCGATTTCATTTATTCTAATTTTTTAAAGATAATTGATAAACCAAACATTAAAATTGTTTCATTTGACAAAAAAGTATTAAATCAGTCCGTTGAGCTTCCAGAAAAAATGGATATTCACGATAGAATAATTGTGGCTACAGCAATTATTACCAATACCCCATTAATAACAAAAGACAAGATTTTAAGAGCTAATTTTCCAAATGAAACTATTTGGTAATAGTTGTATAATTAACTTATGCAAGAAAATCAAACACAATTACCAGTAAATCAATCAATCAGTGAGACAGTGATTCAGACAGAACAGTTGCCAAAGAAAAGTAATTTTCTAGTTATCTTGTTATCTAGTTTACTAATTATCTCGCTTGCAATCGCAGGTTTTTTTGCCTTCCAAACACAAAAACTTGTTAAAGAGTTAACTTTATTACGAATTGAACCAACACCTGTTGTTACTGCAGAACCAACAATTGAGCCAGTTGCAACTAATAGTGCAACTCCTGATTTAATAGCAACTCCAAAATCGATCGTAAACTTATTTGATGCGATTAATAAAAACTTTAATTTGAGTCTAGTACAAATTGCAGAAAATCAATTTTATTCGCCTACTGGAATGATTTCTAAAAAATCGTGGAAAATAGATCTTGTAAATTCAAATCTTGGGAAATCATTTACAACATATATAGCAACCCAATTGAGTCCAAACTTTTCTGAATCTGCTGGAGGTGGTGGTGGGGGTGTAGATGCATATGAAAACAGTTTAATTAAATGTTTCCACGTGTATGGTTTTAAAAGCGGTGATCCAACAAATTGGAAAGATCCTTTTAATTATTTATCCTGTGCTGAAAAATAGCTATTTTAGGTGTTGACAAGGCCTCAAATTTATATATAATCCTCTTTAGGCGTACATAAGTACGTTTTTCCCGTTTCGATACGGGCTTTACTTTTCGCTAACAAAATCAATGGCTAAAACTAACAAAAGACGCAACTTTGGAAAAGAAGAACATAATCTTCCTGTACTTGATTTAACACTTGTCCAAAGAGAATCTTGGGAATGGTTTTTAAGTAAAGGTGTAGCAGAAGAACTTAAAGCAATTTCTCCAATTGATGACTTCACAGGAAAAAACTGGCAACTATTTTTAGGAGATCATTCACTAGGAAAGCCAACAATTACTGCAAGTTATGCACAACTTAAAGGATTAACATATTCTTCTCCACTTAAAATTACAGCAACTCTTATTAACAAAAGAACCGGTAAAGAAGTAAGCCAAGAAGTATTCTTGGGAGATCTTCCTCAAATGACAGCTCGTGGAACATTTATTGTCAACGGTATTGAAAGAGCAGTTATTAATCAAATTGTAAGAAGTCCAGGAATTTATTTCTCAGGAGATTTGGATGCAACCTCAGGAAGAACACTTTATAAAGCAGAAGTAAGACCTTTACATGGTTCATGGCTTGAATTTGAGGTTACTAGAGGAGATTTAATTTATGCAAGAATTGATAGAAGAAAGAAAGTTTTGGGAACTGTATTTTTGAAGGCTCTTGGTATGGAATCTGAAAAAGAAATTCTAAATTTCTTTAAAGATTTTGATATTGATAAGAATCATAAATATATTGAAGCTACACTTGCAAAAGACACAACAAAGGGAAGAGACGAAGCACTTCTTGAAATTTATCGTAAACTTCGACCTGGAGAACCAGTTTTAATTGAAAATGCTACTAATTTGTTTGAAAGCATGTTCTTGGATAAGAGAAGATATGATTTAGGAGAAGTTGGAAGATATAAGATTAATAAAAGATTTGGTGTAAGCGTTGCAGATAAAAATGTAAATGTATTAACTCTTAAAGATATAACTGCATCCTTAACTTATGTATTAGGTTTACAAAATGGAACTGGAAGAGTTGATGATATTGATCATTTATCAAACAGAAGACTTAGAAGAGTTGGAGAATTAGTTGGAGTAAATGCCTTTAGAATCGGATTATTAAGACTTGAAAGATCTGTTAAAGAAAAGATGAGTTTGATTTCACCTGATGATAGACCACTTCCATCAAACTTAATTAATGCAAGACCACTTATTTCATCTTTGAATGAGTTCTTTAGAAGTAATCAGCTCTCAACAATTTTGGATGATACAAATCCACTTTCAGAAGTAGACAACCTCCGAAGAGTATCAGTTTTGGGTGCAGGTGGAATTAATAGGGAAAGAGCATCGTTCTCTATTCGTGATGTTAATTCATCTCAATATGGAAGACTTGATCCTGTAAGATCACCTGAAGGACCAAACATTGGTCTTGTTACTTATCTCTCGTTATACGCACGCGTTAACGAGTACGGATTTTTGGAATCTCCTTATAAAAAGGTTGTTAAAGAAGGTAAAAAAGTAAAAGTAACTGACGAGATTGTTTACTTAACAGCAGATGATGAAGAAACATTCCATATCACTCACTCAGGAATTAATATTGATGAAAGTGGTTATATAAAAGATCAAAGAGTTCCACTTCGAAATCTTGGAAGTTTTGCTGAAGGAGATGTCTCATTAGTTGATTATATTGATATCACACCAAGACAATTGGTTGGTACCTCAGCGTCACTTATTCCATTCTTAGCGCATGACGAAGGTAACAGAGCTCTTATGGGATCTAACATGCAATGTCAGGCTGTACCTCTTGTTGCACCAGATTCTCCAGTAGTTGGAACAGGAATGGAAGCTGAAATTTCAAAAGCTATGGTTAGAAACGTTTTGGCAAGACATGCTGGTGTTGTGGAATATGCTGATAATGAAAAAGTTATAGTTAAACTTGATGTGAGTGGTTCCCATAAAAAATTATCTATAGAAGATGCAACTGAAGATATAGATGTTACAGATGGTGGGACAAAGGAAGTTTATTCTTTAATGAAGTTTAAGAGAACAGCTCATTCTACTTGTTACAATCAAAGAGTTGCAGTAGTACCAGGTGACAAAGTTGTACCAGGTTCACTTCTTGTTGATGGACCTGCAAGCGCAGGTGGAGAACTTGCATTAGGTCGAAACTTAATGGTTGCATATACTTCATTTGGTGGTTATGGATTTGAAGATGCTATTTTAATTTCTGAAAGGCTTGTTAAAGATGATTTGTTAACTTCAATTCATATTGAAGAATATGATGCAGAAGTAGTTGATACAAAATTAGGTGCAGAAGAAAGAACAAAAGATATTCCAAACGTATCAGAAGGTGAGCTTGCAAATTTGGCAGATGATGGAATTGTAGTAATTGGAGCAGAAGTTGGACCAAATGATATCTTGGTTGGTAAAATTGCACCAAAAGGAGAGACTGAATTAACTTCTGAGGAAAGATTGCTTCGAGCTATATTTGGAGAAAAAGCCCGTGAAGTTAGAGATACGTCCCTTCGTGTTCCACATGGCGAAAAAGGAATTGTAGTTGGAGTTTCTATCTTAGATCGTAACAAAGGCGATGATTTAGGACCTGGAGTAATTGAAAAGATTACTGTTAAAGTAGCTCAAATCAGAAAAATTACAGTTGGAGATAAAATTGCAGGAAGACATGGAAATAAGGGTGTTATTGCAAAGATTATGGCAGTTTCTGATATGCCTTATTTACAAGATGGAACACCAGTAGACATTGTTATTTCACCTCTTTCTGTTCTTTCTCGTATGAACTTAGGACAATTATTAGAAGCTCACTTTGGTCTTGCTTTACATAACAAAAACGAAAAGGGAGCATTCCCAGTATTTGATCACGTTACCGAAGGGACATTAGTCGAAGAACTTAAATCTGCAAATCTTCCAGTTACTGGAAAGATGAGACTTGTTGATGGTAGAACTGGTGAACCATTTAAGGAAGATACAGTAGTTGGTATTGGATACATTTTGAAGTTGACCCACATGGTCGAGGACAAGACTCACGCAAGATCAACTGGACCTTACTCATTAGTCACACAACAGCCATTAGGTGGTAAAGCACAAATGGGTGGACAAAGACTTGGAGAAATGGAAGTCTGGGCACTTGAGGCTCATAGGGCACAACACATTTTACAAGAGATGTTGACTATTAAGTCAGATGACATCGTAGGACGTGCAAAAGCATTTGAAGCAATTGTTAAGGGAACTGAAATTCCAGAATCAACTATTCCAGAGTCCTTTAAGGTCCTTGTTCGTGAACTTAACGCTTTAGGCTTAAATATTATTCCAAAAGGTGTTATACTCGCAAAGGATTCTCCAGTGGAAGACATTAAAGATGGCATCAAATTTGCAGAAGCTTTAGGTGCTGAAGATGTTGCAACTGACGAATTATTGGATCCAAAAGGAAAAATGGAGGTAATAGATGCTAACTAATACATTAGATACATTGTTTGAACTTAAGAATTTAGAGGACTTTGGTACTCTAATGATTAGGCTTGCATCTCCTGATGATATTCGAAGATGGAGCAAGGGTGAAGTTACAAAACCTGAAACAATTAATTATAGAACTTTAAAGTCTGAAAAAGATGGTTTGTTTGATGAAAAAATCTTTGGACCTACAAAAGATTGGGAATGTTACTGTGGAAAGTATAAGAGAATTAGATATAAGGGTGTTATTTGTGACAAATGTGGAGTTGAAGTTACACAAGCTCGAGTAAGAAGAGAGAGAATGGGACATATTAATCTTGCATGTCCAGTTGCTCATATTTGGTTTTTCAAAGGAGCTCCTTCAAAGATTTCAACAATTTTAGGTGTTGCTCCTCGTGCAATGGAACAAGTTATTTATTTTGCTAGATACATGGCTTTAAATGTTGACGAAGATAAGAAAAAGGATGCAATTAAACTTCTTGAAACTGCTTTAACTGATAATGAAACACAGATAATTACATCTTTTAAGGAAAAGAAAGATAAACTTTCTGTAGAGGCTGCAAAAGCAAGAGAGAAGATCGAATCTAAAATCAAAGATAAAGAACAATTATCCCTTGTAATTTCTGAGATTGAACTTGATGCAAGAAAGAAAGAGACTGCACTTTCTGAAGATGAAAAGGCAAATCTTTCAAGAAATTCAAGACTTTTCGAAAATTTAATTGATTTAGTTAGAAGTCTTAAGTCATTAAGTATTCTTTCTGAAGAAGAATATGATGAATTGTATACATTTGGTGCAGCTGATTTCTTTGAAGCTAAAATGGGTGCTGAAGCTGTGCTTTCAGTACTTTCTGACGTAAATCTAGAAAAACTTTCAACAGAACTTCGAAAAGAAGTAGATGAAACTAAAACAACAAGTACAAAGTATATTAAAATTGTTAAGAGGCTTAAGCTTGTAGACGGACTTAGAAAATCAAAGATTGACCCAACTTGGATGATTATGAAGGTTCTTCCAGTATTACCTCCAGATCTTAGACCTATGGTTCAATTATCAGGTGGAAGGTTTGCAACATCTGACTTAAATGATTTATATAGAAGAGTAATAAACAGAAATAATAGACTTAAACACTTAATTGGTCTTGGAGCACCTGAGATAATTCTTCGAAATGAAAAGAGAATGTTACAAGAAGCTGTTGATTCACTTCTTGATTCATCTCAACGAAAAGCAACAAGAAGAGCAAGAGGTAGACAACCATTAAGATCACTTTCAGATTTACTTAAAGGAAAACAAGGAAGATTTAGACAGAACTTACTTGGAAAAAGAGTAGATTATTCAGGACGTAGCGTAATTATCGTTGGACCAGATCTTAAACTTAATCAATGTGGACTTCCAAAAGAAATGGCACTTGAGATGTTTAAGCCATTTGTGCTTCGTGAAATGATTTCAAGAGGAATTGCACCAAACGTAAAATCAGCTAAAAACATGCTTGATAGAAGACCACCTGAAGTTTTTGACATATTGGAAGAAATTACAAAAGATCATCCAGTATTGCTTAACCGTGCACCAACATTGCATAAACTTTCAATTCAAGCATTTTACCCAGTACTTATTGAAGGAAGTGCTATCAGACTTCATCCAGCAGTCTGTTCAGGATTTAATGCTGACTTTGATGGAGATCAAATGGCAGTTCATGTTCCACTTTCTACAATGGCAATCGAAGAAGCAAAGACTCTTATGCTTCCAGAACATAATTTATTAAGACCATCTGACGGTTCACCTGTCTCAACACCTGCTTCAAAAGAAATGGCACTTGGAGTTTATTACTTAACATCAGTAGATACCAAACTTGAATTAAGCAAGAATACTTTCTCAGACAAAGATGAAGCAGTTCTAGCTCATCAAAGTGAGAAAATTGAACTAAGACAACCAATAATGGTTCGTATTGATGGAAAAATAATTGAGACAACAGTTGGAAGAGTTTATTTCAATGAAATATTACCTCCTGTATTTGATTTTGTTAACGAAGCAGCGACATCTACTGTTATTAAAAAGTTATTCTCTATCGCTTATGCCAAATGTGATGCAGCAACAGTAGTTTTGATGATTGATGCTGTAAAGTCATTAGGATTTTCTGCAGGTACAATTTCTGGAATTTCATTTGGAGTTTTTGATGCAGCACTTCTTCCTGGAAAGAAAGAACTTATTAAAGAAGCTGAAGTTAAAGTTGCCGATATTGAAAACAACTTTAATATGGGTCTTATCACAGTAGATGAGAAGAAGAGAATGAGAAATGAAGTCTGGGTTGAAGTTACTGAAGATATTGCTGATAAAACATGGGCATTAATGGGACCAACTAATCCTATTAAAGTTGTTATTGATGCTAAAGTTGGACGTGCTAGCCGTGATCAAGTTAAACAGTTATCTGCTATGAGAGGATTGGTTGTTGATCCACTTGGAAAGATTGTTGAATTACCTATTAAATCAAACTTTAGAGAAGGACTTTCAGTATTTGAATACGTTACCTCATCTAGAGGATCAAGAAAAGGACTTACTGACTCTGCTATTAAGACAGCTGATGCTGGTTACTTAACAAGACGTTTGGTTGATGTATCCCATGATTTAATTATTAGACTTGTAGATTGTGAAACAAACGACGGAATTATAATTAAGAAATCAGATAGACCTGCAGTATTTGCAGCAAGAATAGTTGGAAGATATTTGACAGCTGATGTTAAAGATGCAAAGGGTAAAGTAATCGCTGTTAAGGGAGATGCAATTGATGAAGAATTGGCATCAAAATTTGATAAATCAGAAGTTAGTGAAGTTGGAGTAAGATCAGCCTTAACTTGTGGTGCACGACATGGACTTTGTTCTAAGTGTTATGGTTGGGATCTATCAACTAAAAAAGATGTGGAACCAGGAACACCAGTTGGAGTAATTGCAGCACAATCTATTGGAGAACCAGGAACACAGCTTACACTTAAGACTAAACACGCAGCTGGAGTATTTGGTGTACTTGACGTTACACAAGGACTTCCAAGAGTTGAAGAGTTGGTTGAAGCAAGAACACCTAAAGTAGTTTCATCTATATCTGAAATTTCTGGAAAAGCAGTTGTATCTGAGACAGAAGAAGGATATAGAGTTGTAGTGAGATCAACAGGAAAAATAAAAGAAGAAAGAGAATATATATTACCAAAGACTCTTGAACTTGCAGTAAAAGATGGACAAGTTATTGAAGCTGGTACACCACTTTCATTTGGTCCTCTTGATATCAAAGATATATTGGCAATAAATGGATTAAGACCAGCTCAAGAATATCTAGTTTCAGAACTTCAAAAAGTTTATGAATCTCAAGGTATTGGTATTAATGACAAACATTTTGAAGTTATTGCAAGAAAGATGAGTGATGAAGTTAGGGTTGTGACAGCTGGAGACACACAATTTTTACCAGGTGAACTTTCAAGCAGAGCAACTTTTGAAAGTGAAAATGAAAAGACTTTGGCAGAAGGTGGAGAACCATCATCAGCATCACAAACAATATTAGGTATAACTAGAAGATCACTTTATACAGAATCATGGTTGTCAGCTGCATCATTTGAACAAACTACTGATGTATTAACTGAAAGTTCACTTATGGCAAGAGAAGATAAACTATTGGGTCTTAAAGAGAACGTTATAATAGGTAGACTTATTCCAGTAACAGCTGAGAAAGCTTTGATTAAAAATTAAATTATGCCAACTGCAAATCAATTAGTAAAACATGGAAGAACTGCAAATAAAAAGAAGTCAAAGACAACTTCTTTAAAAAAGTGGTTTAATGCAAAGGATCGAGAATTTGGAGAGAATTCATCTCCATTTAAAAGAGGAGTAGTTTTAACTGTTAGAACTATGACTCCTAGAAAACCTAATTCAGCACTTCGAAAAGTTGCAAGAGTAAGGCTTTCAAACAAACAAGAAGTAACAGTTTATATTCCAGGAGAGGGACATGAACTTGCAGAACATTCAGTCGTACTTGTAAGAGGTGGTAAGATTAAAGACTTAGCCGGTGTAAAGTACACAATAGTTAGAGGAAAATTGGATACAACTGGAGTAAGTGGTAGAAAGAACGGAAGAAGTAGATATGGTGTTAAGAAAGACGCAGTAGTAGGAAAGAAATAATTTAATAAAAATATATGCCAAGAAAAGGACCAGCAAGAAAAAGAATGGTAGAGGTAGATCCTCTTTATGAGAGTCGCTTAATAGCGAAGCTTATAAATAGGAGTATGTATGATGGTAAAAAATCAGTTGCTCAAAAGGAAATTTATAGCGCCTTGACAATAATTGCTGAAAAAACCAAAGAAGATCCAACAACTATTTTTGAAAGAGCAATTGAAAACATCAAACCTGAAATGGAAGTTAGAGCTAAAAGAGTTGGTGGAGCAGCGTATCAAGTTCCAATGCAGGTTAGAGGAGAAAGAAAAGAATCATTAGCAATAAGATGGTTAGTTGCTGCAGCAAGAGCAAAGAGTAATTCAGAATTCCACACATATGGTGAAAAAATGGCACAAGAACTAATGGATGCTGCAAAAGGTGAAGGCGGAGCAGTAAGAAAAAGACAAGAGATGGAAAAGCAGGCAGAAGCGAATAAAGCGTTTAGTCACTTCAAGTGGTAATTTAGGGCTAATAATCTTCAATTGTTCATTTTTTTAATTTAACTCAATTCTTCTTTGCTTGTCCAAAGAAGAAATTGGAAGAAGAAAAGACACACCTGCCAAAATATTGAGTTCAATTTACTCAACTCATTTTTGTTTGTATGACTCCTTCGGGTCAAGCCCTCGTCGGGCAGATGCAAACATTTTAATTGAATTGACTTGGTAAACTGAAATCAAATTTTAGAAGGTGGAAAATAAATTCATAATTGAATTTTGACCAGTGAGAGTGTAATATCAGCTTCATTATGCCATTTGAATTTTCACGCAATTATGGACCTACTAAAGGTAAACTTAAAACTGTTCAATCTGGATTAATAGTATTACCTGGCAAAAAGGAAATTTTATTAGAAGAAGCAACACATGTCGGGCATGGTCAAATTTTTGATAGTGTAACCGTTAGGGGAAGAGGAATTTGGATTAATAGGGGGCATGTTGATAAAGGGAATGACAAACCAATAATTAAAAGAGGTGGACGTCATGCTTTACTAAAGAGAGGTGAAACAGTAATCGTTAATTTTGATGGTCTTGAAAAAGAGGTTGAAATTACTAGTGTCAATTAATAATATCCATTGAATTGATTTCATACCTCTGTTACAATCACTCTTGCTCCTAAGGAGTTTTTAAAATGGCAGAAGAAGCAAAGAAAAAGTCCGCAATGGTTATGACGGCTACCAAAGACCGTAATGTTTCGTTGGACAAAATTCGAAATTTAGGAATCATTGCTCACATTGATGCAGGTAAAACTACAACAACAGAAAGACTACTTTTTGAAACAGGTAGAACTTATAAGCAAGGATCTGTTGATGATGGAACTACAGTTACTGACTGGATGGTTCAAGAAAGAGAAAGAGGAATTACAATTGTCTCAGCTGCAATCACAGCATTCTGGGATTTACAACAAGAAGCATCTGTAGAAAAAGGGCACTACAGAATTAATTTAATTGATACCCCAGGACACATTGATTTTACTGCTGAAGTTGAGAGATCTCTTCGCGTATTGGATGGAGCTTTAATGGTCTTTGACGGTAGAACTGGTGTTGAATCACAATCTGAAACTGTTTGGAGACAAGCTGATAAATACAAAGTTCCTAGAATTTGTGTACTGAATAAACTTAATTTAATAGGTGCTGACTTTGATGGTTCTATTGCCTCAATCAGAGAAAGACTAAAGGCCAACGCTTCTCCTGTTACTTACCCAATTGGTCAAGAACATGCACATCGTGGAGTAATTGACCTTATCAAGATGAAAGCCTTTACATATAAAGCAGTTGAGGATGCAAAATTAACTGAAGAAGAAATTCCAGCTGATCTTCTTGAAACTGCCAAGAAATATAGAGGAGAATTACTTGATGCTATTTCTGAATTTGATGATGATACACTAGCTAAATATTTAGAAGGTGTAGAACCAACTGAGGTAGAAATTAAAAGAGCAATTAGAAAAGGTGTTATAACCGGTAAATTCTTCCCAGTCTTTGGTGGAGATAACAGATCTGCAGAGTCCCAACTTTTACTTGATGGTGTAGTCCAATACTTACCATCCCCAATCGATCTTGAACCAATTGAAGGAACTAATGCAAAGACAGGCGAAATTGAGCACAGAGAAAGAAATAATGAAGCTCCATTTTCAGGTATAGCTTTTAAAGTTGTTACAGATCCACATGTAGGAAGGCTTCTTTATGTTAGAGTTTACTCAGGAATATTAAAGACTGGTCAGACTGTTTATAATGCAAATAAACAAATTTCAGAAAGAATAGGAAAACTTGTTCTACTTCATGCTGATCAAAGAGAACTAATTGAAGAAGCATATGCAGGAGAAATAGTTGCAGTTGTCGGTATGAAAGATACAACTACAGGTCACACTATTTGTGATCCAGCACATCCTATCCATTTGGAGTCAATTAATTTCCCAGAGCCAGTTATTTCTCTTGCAATTGAACCTGCAACAAAGGCTGATCAAGAGAAGATGGGCTTGGCATTAAACAAACTTTCTGATGAAGATCCAACATTTAGAATTAAGAGTAATCCTGAAACAGGTCAAACTATTATTGCAGGAATGGGAGAGCTTCAACTTGAAGTTTTAGTAGATAGAATGAAAAGAGAGTTTAATGTTGTTGCAAATACTGGAGCTCCACAAGTTGCTTATAAAGAAACAATTAAGAAATATGCAGAAGGTGAAGGAAAGTATATAAGACAAACTGGTGGTCGTGGACAATATGGGCACTGTCTTATCAAGGTTGAACCTCGTGGACGTGGTGAAGGTTTTGAATTTAAATCTGAAATTAAAGGTGGAGCAATCCCACAAGAATATATTCCAGCAATTGAAAAGGGTATTAGAGAGAAACTTGAAAATGGTATTATGGCAGGTTATCCAATGGTTGATGTCCGCGCAATTGTTTATGATGGATCCTATCATGATATTGATTCTTCAGAAATGTCCTTTAAGATTGCAGGTTCCTTAGGTGTTGAAGATGCTATAAAGAAGGCTGATATGTGCCTTCTTGAGCCTATTATGAAGGTTGAGGTATTTACCCCAGCTGAATATATGGGAGACGTCATGGGAGATTTGTCTAGTAAGAGAGCACAAATTTCAGGAACTGAAGAAAAAGCAGGAGAAACTGTTGTTCTTGCAACTGCACCACTTGCAGAACTATCAGGTTACGCAACAAAATTAAGATCACTTACACAAGGAAGAGCAAGAGCCTTTGTAGAACCTTCTCATTATGAAGAAGTTCCAAGCCACATTGCAGCACAAATAGTTGCAAAAGCTGGAAAAGTTGAGATGGTTAGAGGATAAGCTTCACTTCGTGAAATTTTTAATTTTCAATTTCCAATTTTCAATTAATTCTCAATTATTCAATTTTTAAATCAACATATTTCAGCCAGTTTTCCATTTACTTTTGCAAAACACCACATAAATATATTTTAGCATTTTTTTGATTTTTTAAGTTTGCCATGCTACACTCTTTCGAATGAAAATTTTAGTTATTGAGGATAATGAAATTGCTCGCATGGCTATTGCAGCTTTTCTTAGAGGCCATGAAATCGAGTTAGCTTCTACTTTAAATGATGGTCTTGAAGGCCTTAAAAAAGAACCTGATTTAGTAATCACTGATTGGAATTTAGGTAATGATACAAATACTGCAGACATTGTTGATTATTGTTTGGAAAAAGGAATTAGAGTTGTAATTCAAACTGGCAGTCCATTTGCAGACGATTTAGATGAAATGAGAAGTCGAGGCATAGAAATTATACATAAATTAGATTTACGCAACGAAATAAAAGGTAACATTGAAAATATCGGTAAATCTGGCGTTGAACGCTGATTTACCCGTTGACAGATAGAAACAATATAAAATATAATACAATCTCTTGAGGCAGAAAGATGCCTCTTGTTTATTGAAGAGTAACAAAATATAATACAACTATGGCAGCAGATACAAAACAAAAATTTGATAGAACAAAGACCCATTTAAACATTGGTACAATTGGTCACGTTGATCACGGCAAGACCACATTAACAGCTGCTATTACTACAGTACTTGCAAAAAATTTCCCAGGCGGTGTAAACAAAGCTTATGCCTTTGACCAAATCGATTCAGCTCCAGAAGAAAAACAAAGAGGAGTTACTATCAACATTGCTCACGTTGAATACGAAACAGCAAAAAGACACTATGCTCATATCGATGCTCCAGGTCATGCTGACTATATCAAGAACATGATTACAGGTGCAGCACAAATGGACGGAGCAATATTGGTTGTTTCAGCTCCAGATGGACCAATGCCTCAAACAAGAGAACATGTAATTCTTGCAAGACAAGTTAACGTCCCATGTTTAATGGTCGCATTAAACAAATGTGACGCAATGGATGATCCAGAACTTTTGGAATTAGTTGAAGCAGATATTAGAGAATTATTAAACAAATATCAATTCCCAGGAGACACAACCCCAATTGTCAGAGTTTCAGCTCTTAAAGCTCTTGAAGGTGATGCAGAAGCAGAAAAAGGAATCTTAAAGTTGATGGAAACTGCAGATGAATTTATCCCAGATCCAGTAAGAGATACAGAAAAACCATTCTTAATGCCTGTTGAAGACGTATTCTCAATTTCAGGAAGAGGAACAGTTGTTACTGGAAGAGTTGAAAGAGGAGTAATCAAAGTTAATGAAGAAATCGAAATCATTGGTATTAAAGCAACTGTAAAATCAGTTGTTACAGGTCTTGAAATGTTTAGAAAGTTACTTGATTCTGCAATGGCAGGAGACAATGTAGGTGTTCTTTTAAGAGGAATAGATAAAGAAGCTGTTGAAAGAGGACAAGTTTTAGCAAAAACAGGTACAGTTACACCACATACCGAGTTCGAAGCTGAAGTTTATATCTTAAGCAAAGATGAAGGTGGAAGACACACACCATTCTTTACAGGTTACAAACCACAATTCTTTATTAGAACAGCAGATATTACAGGAGATGTTAAACTTGCAGAAGGTGTAGAAATGGTTATGCCAGGAGATTCAGCTAAGATGACAGTTAAACTTATTGTACCTATTGCTATGGAAGAAGGATTAAGATTCGCAATTCGAGAAGGTGGTCACACAGTAGGTGCTGGAGTTATCACCAAAATCATAGCTTAAGAGTCTCGCACCCTGATTTAGAATATAACTATGCAAAGATTAAGAGTTAAGCTTAAAGCTTACGATCATAGAGTTATAGACGAAGCAGCAACTAAAATAATAGATGCAGCACTATCTTCAGGTGCAAAAATTTCAGGACCAACCCCACTTCCAACAGAGAGAACAATGATGTCTGTTAAAGAATCCCCTTTTACTGATAAAGATGCACAAGAACATTATGAAGTTTTAATTCACAAAAGAATAATTGATATTAATGACCCAACTCCAAGAACTGTTGATGCCCTTTCAAACCTCGACCTTCCAGCAGGAGTCAGTATTGAAATAAAAATGTAATCCAATCCTATGGGTGAAAGAGATAAAAAAGACTATTTAATTTCTAATAAAGAAAGAAAAAAGGTAGATAGTGGACTTTTTATGGGACGTATAGCAATTGCACTTGGTTATTTGGAGGGCATCAGAACTAAAGGGGTTACTTTAAACGAGTACCACAAAACATTTATGTCTACGTTAGACGGTACGGATTATGAAGCTTATTCTAAAATGCATACGAGTGTATATGATTTTTTAAAGAAAAACGCTAAATTTTTTAAAATTAAAGTTGGAGAAGACTAATATTGAAAGGAATTATTAAATTCAAGATGAAGTATGTTGTTTTCTTTCTTCATCTTTTTTTAATATTGTTGCGGCAACTTCAGCAGCTTTATCGTGCTTAACAAGTAACACAGGTGCTTCCCCGGAATTCTTACCTGCTAGAGTTGGGACTTTAACTAATGCTACTGTTTCCTTTTCATTTGTCATCTTGTGCGTATTATACATTGAAAGCGTTGCTTGATACAATCAGATTAGTTTGATATAATTCACCCTTAGAATCATGATGATGACATCTAGTGGTTTTTTGGCCTTATTAAAGTCTCTAACAAATGAATACATTATTTGGAACAAAAGGAACAATGACACAAACCTTCATAGAAGGGTATAGAGTTCCTGTCACAAAAGTTACCCTAGGACCTTGCACAGTACTTCAGATTAAAACTTTAGAAAAAGATGGTTACTGGGCAATGCAATTAGGTTTTGGAACTAAAAAAGTTAAGAATACTTCAAAAGCACTTCAGGGACACACCAAACAAACAAATACAACTCCAAGATATATTAAAGAGATAAAGTTAAAGTCAGAACCAAAGTTTGCAGTTGGAGATGTTATTAAAGTATCAGATATTTTTAAGAAAGGTGATGTTGTTTCTGTTACTGCTGTTAACAAGGGTAAAGGCTTTGCAGGTGGCGTTAGAAGATTTAATTTTAGAGGTGGACCAAAGACTCATGGACAAAGTGATCGCCATAGAGCTCCTGGATCAATTGGACAGACCACAACACCAGGTAGAGTTTATAAAGGTAAGAGAATGGCAGGAAGAATGGGTGGCGTTCAAATTACTATTAAAAACCTTCATATATTATCAGTTGATAATGAAACAAACACAGCTTTACTTTCAAGCCCAATTCCAGGAAGAGTTGGAATATTTTTGACAGTAAACAAAATTAAATCTGGATCTTTGAAAGATTTGGAACACGAAGTAGTAGCACAAGTCGTAGAGAGCGAAGCACCAGTAGAAACAAAGGAGGTAACAGTTGAAAGCTAAGTCATATACAATTAAAGGTACTGCTAAAGAAGATGTTACTCTTCCTAAAGAGTATAATCTTGATCGTTCAGTAAGCTTAATAAAGCAGGCAGTTAGGGTTTATGAAGATGGAACTCACTTTGGTTTGGCTAGAGTTAAGACAAGAACAGAAGTGAACGTTTCAAGAAGGAAAATTTACAAACAAAAAGGAACAGGTGGAGCAAGACATGGTGCTAAATCTGCACCAATTTTCGTCGGTGGAGGAGTTGCCCATGGACCAAAAGGAGTAAAAAGATTTTTGAGCTTACCTATTAAAATGAAGAGATTGGCGTTTTTATTAGCTCTTTCTAAAAAGGTAGCTTCTAAAAAAGCAATTATTGTAGAAGGACTTGGAAAAGTTAAAAAGACAAAAGAAGCAAATGAAGCTATAATGGCTTTGAAAAAAGTAGCTGATATAAAATCAAAAGTATTAGTAGTTCTTTCAACTGCAAGCTATGACAAAGCTAAGTTTTTTAAAAATATTAAAGATTGTGAAGTTAGAAACTTTAATGATTTGAATGCCTTTTTAGTTGTTAGAAAAAGTTTGATATTAATTGATAGTGAAGTGTTTAGAAAATAATATGAAATTTATACCTATATTTACAGAAAAGAGCATGAATCAATCCAAGAATGGACAATATTCATTTTGGGTTTTACCTGAATTTAACAAAAATCAGATTAAAAATTATTTAGAGACAGCATTTGATGTAAAAATTGCAGATATAAAAACAATTAATTATAAAAAAATGATTGGTAGGTCTCAAAGAGGAATTGTAAAAACTATATCAGCAAAGAAGAAAGTATTGGTTACCTTAAAATCAGGAAAGATAGAATTGTTTGATACTGAAACAAAAGAAAAAGGAGCTAAGAAATAAAATGTTGAAACTTAAATCAATTTTAAAGAAACATTCTGGAAGAAGTGGAGGAACTGTCACAGTTAGACATCAAGGTGGACGTGCAAAACGATTTTTAAGAACTATTGACTTTAAAAGAGTTAAAAAAGATTTGTGGGCTAAAGTTGAGGCTATTGAATATGATCCAAATCGAAACGCAAGGATCGCAAGATTGGTTTATGCAGATGGTCAAAGATCGTATATAATAGCACCAGTCGGTTTAGTTGAGGGGATGAAGGTTATCGCGTCAAGTGATGCTCCACTCGAAATAGGTAATTGTTTACCAATTTCTAGAATTCCAGTAGGAACTGGTGTTCACAATATAGAAATTAGACCTGGAAAAGGCGGACAAATAGCAAGAGGTGCTGGAATAATGGCATTTATCTTTGGAAAAGATGAAACATCCGTTCTTATTAAAATGCCATCTGGAGAAATAAGAAGATTTGATCCAACATGTACAGCAGTTATTGGGCAAGTTGGAAATATCGACGATAAAAACAAAAAGTTAAGAAAAGCAGGTGCATCTAGGTGGAGAGGTATAAGACCTAGTGTAAGAGGTGTTGCAATGCATCCTGATGCACATCCACATGGTGGAGGAGAAGGTCGAAGCGGTGTTGGACTTAAGTATCCAAAGACACCTTGGGGTAAGAAAGCAGTAGGAAAGACTAGAAGTCCAAGAAAATATTCGGATGGTGTAATAATTACAGGTAGAAAAAGAGGAAAGGCTGGTTTAACAAAATAATTATATGAGTAGAAGTGCAAAAAAAGGACCATACATTGATGACAGGCTAATTAAAAAATTAAGCCAAGGAATGGGATCTAAAGAGAACCCTGTTAAAACATGGTCACGTGCTTGTCAAATTCCACCAGAATTTGTAGGAAAGTATTTCACTGTACACAATGGAAAGATATTTGTACCTGTATTCGTAACAGAAGATATGGTTGGTCACTCTCTTGGAGAATTTTCACCAACAAGAACATTTAAAGGACATGGAGAAGTTGTCAAGAGAACTATGGACAAGACCTAAAAAAAATACTATGGAATTTAAATCTGAACAAAAATATTTGATACTTAGCCCAAGGAAAATTAGGCCAGTTGTTGAGGTTATTAAAAAGATGACACCAAACAAGGCTTTGGAGTCGTTGCCATTTATTAAAAAGAGAGCATCTGAATTTGTTTTTAAAGTAATTAAATCAGCTGTTGCAAATGCAACACAAAAAGGAGTAGATAGTAATACTTTAATTTTTAAAGAAATACAAATAGGTGAAGGGCCAAGACTTAAAAGAGGGCAGCCAGTATCAAGAGGTCGTTGGCATCCTATAAAGAAGCGAATGAGCCACGTTAAGGTTATTTTGACAACCAAAAAAGTAAGTGAAGTTAAACCAGCTAAAGTTTTAAAGAAGGTTGAAAATAAAGAAGTAAAAGTAGTTAAAAAAGCTGTTGTTACAAAGAAAGAAACTAAAAATGTCACAAAAAATTAATCCAATTGGCTTTAGGGTAGGTAGAATGATCGGATGGAAATCTAGATGGTTTGCTAATGGAACAGATTATAAAGTTTTATTACTTGAAGATTTTAAAATCAGAAAAGAATTAATGAAAAGATTATCTAATGCTGGAATAATTAGTGTTGATATCGAAAGACAGCCAAAAAGTATTGTAATTATTATTACTGTATCAAGACCTGGAGTAGTAATTGGTAGAGGTGGGTCTGGAATTGAAGAATTAAAGAGATTTATTGTTTCTTTAATGAATACAGATAAAACTAAAAAGAAAAGTAATTTAAAGATAGATTTAAAGGTAAACGAAGTCAAAAATCCTGACCTTTCAGCTTATTTGATAGCTGAAAAAGTTATTTCAGATTTGGAAAGAAGAATTCCACATCGAAGATCAGTTACAAAAGCAATGGAGAGAGTAATGTCTGCTGGTGCAGGTGGAATTAAAATTGTTTTGGGTGGTCGTATTAATGGAGCTGAGATTGCAAGAGTTGAAAAGTTCCATCAAGGATCTGTACCAACTCAAACATTACGTGAAGATATTGATTACGCAGAAAGACCAGCGCTTACAAAAAGAGGTTATGTTGGAGTAAAAGTTTGGATACATAGAAAGGAGGATCAGTAATAAATCAATAAATCAGTGAATCAATAATTCAATAAAAAACTGAATTACTGTTTTAATGAATAAATGAATTACTAATCTAATATGTTACAACCTAAGAGAGAGAAATTTACAAAGAATATGAGAGGAAGAAGAAGAGGAACAGCTCTTCGTGGTAGCTCTGTTTCTTTTGGAGATTTTGGACTTAAAGCACTTGAGGTAGCTTGGGTTACTGCAGCACAGATTGAAGCTGCCAGAAAAGCGATATCGCATCATCTTAAAAGAGGAGGAAAAGTTTGGATTAGAATATTTCCTGATAAACCAGTTTCAGGAAGAGCTGCAGGGAAAAGAATGGGTGGAGGAAAAGGTGAAGTTGAAAGACATGTTGCAGTTGTTAAACCTGGAAGAATAATGTTTGAAGTTGCAGGGGCAAGTGAAAAGCTTGTAAAAGAGGCATTTATCAGAGCATCTGCTAAACTACCTATTGCAACTAGAATGGTCATAAAATAAACACAATCGTATGAAAATAAAAGAATTAAAAGAATTAAAGTCAAAGGAAGCAAAAGATTTAGTAGCACTTGTTTCTAAGAAAAAGGTTGAACTTATTAAAAATCAGGTTAAAATTGCAGGTGGCGCTGAGAAGAATTTGAAAAAGTCTTGGAATCTTAGAAAAGAAATAGCACAGATTATGACAATAGTTAAGAATAAAATGGTAAATGAAAATATTATGAAAATATCATGAAGATATTTAAAGGAAAAATAACAGGATTAAAAATGGCAAAGACCATTACTGTTGATGTGGAAAGATTTTTGACACATCCACTTTACAAGAAAAGATTTAAAAGAAGCAAAAAGTATCAAGTTCATAGTGAAATAGAACACAAAATTGGAGATACTGTAAGTTTTTCTGAATGTCCACCGATTAGTAAAACTAAAAGATGGAAGGAAATTGAAACTAAAGTAGAAAAGAAAGGAAAAAAGTAAATGGTACAACTTAGATCATATTTAGTTCCTGCTGATAATTCAGGTGCTAAAAAGTTGATGATTATTGGAGTTCCTGGAAGAATTGGTAAAATTGCAACTCTTGGACAAGTTGTTTTATGTGTTGTTAAGGGTTGTGACCCAAATGGTGCAGTTAAGGATCATGATAAAGTAAAGGTTTTAATAGTTAGAACCAAAAAAGAAGTTAAAAGGTTTGATGGTACTTATGTTAGGTTTGATGATAATGCAGGTGTCATTATTGATAAACAAGGAATGCCACTTGGAACAAGAGTTTTGGGACCAATTGCGAGAGAAGTAAAAGAAGCAGGATTTAACAAAATTGCATCGTTGTCTAGGGAGGTAGTTTAAATATTTAAATATATGATGAAATACAATTAACATTATGAAACTTAAAATTGGAGATACAGTCAAAATAACAATGGGTAAGGATAAAGGTAGAATTGGTAAAATTGAGAAAGTTTTGCCTAAACTTGATTCAGTTTTAATTCCCGAGGTTAATATGTACAAAAAGCATGTTAAAGGACAACAAGGTCAAAAAGGTGGAATGTATTCCATTCCAAGGCCTTTAAATGTCGCAAAAGTTGCATTAATTTGTCCAAATTGTAAGAAGCAAACAAGAGTGGGTATAGAAGTTGTAAAAGATGAAAAGTTAAGAGTATGTAGAAAATGTAAAAAACAAATAATATAAGCAAGCTTGTAATTAAAATTATGAACAGACTAAAAGAATTATACGAAAAAGAAATAAAGAAGCAGCTAATGGATGAATTTAAAATTAAGAATCCTATGGCTATACCTGCACTTAAAAAGATAAACATTAATGTTGGTATTGGAAACGCTTTAAAGAACAAAGAATTGAAAGAAAGTTTAGTTAAAGATTTTTCATTAATTGCAGGACAAAAATTGTCTGAAAGAAAAGCAAAGTTATCAGTTGCTACCTTTGCAATCAGAGAAGGAATGGTTGTTGGTCTTGCAGTAACAATAAGAAAAGAACGAATGTATGATTTTTTTGATAAATTTGTTAATATAGTACTTCCTCGTTTAAGAGATTTTAGAGGAGTTAAAAGGACAAGCTTTGATAAAAACGGAAGTTATACTTTAGGGCTTACTGATCATACTGTTTTTCCAGAAATTGATATTACTAAGGCAGCTCCTGCTCATGGAATGGAGATTACATTTGTAACAAACGCTGGATCAAAAGAAAAAGGAGAAAGATTAATGGAATTATTAGGTATGCCTTTCATTAAGGAGAATAATTAAAATATAAATAAATATGGCAAAAACATCTAAAGTAGCAAGAGAAACAAAAAAATTAAAATATAAAATCAGGTATAGAAACAGATGCAAACTCTGTGGAAGACCAAGAGGATATATGAGAAAATACGGAATCTGTAGATTATGTTTTAGGGAACATGCACTTAAAGGTGAAATACCAGGAGTTCGCAAAGCGAGTTGGTAAACCAACAAAGAAAGATAAAATAAGAATATGACAAACTATCAAATCGGTGACTTTTTAATAAATGAACAAGAAAATCAGAAGGAGAACCATGACTAATTACGCAATTGCTGATTTTCTTATAAGACTTAAGAATGCTTCTATGGCAGGAATTAAGGAAGTAACAATGCCTAGAACTAATCTTATATTAGGAGTGGCTAAAGCTTTACAGTCAGAAAAGTTTTTGGATACTGTTACTGATAAAGATGGAAATATTACTGTTACACTTGCAATTTATGCAAAGAAACCTGTTTTATCAAATGTAACGATAATTTCAAGACCTGGACTTAGAATTTATATGAGTGTTGATGAATTGGAATCAAAGAAAACTCCTGATATTTATATATTGAGCACTCCAAAAGGAGTCATGTCAGGAAGACAAGCAAAAAAGTTGAGAGTTGGTGGGGAAGTAATAGCAAAAGTAATCTAATTATGTCAAAAATCGGACAATTACCAATATTAGTACCTAAAGAAGTAAAGCTAGATATAGCTGGAAATACCTTGACTGTAACTGGGCCAAAAGGAAGTTTGGTATTAAATTTTTCTAAGGAATTAAATATTGAAGTAAAAGAAGAAAATATTTTTGTCACAATTAAAAAGGATTCTAAATTTGCAAGATCAGTTTGGGGAACTACTAGAATGTTAATTGCCAATAATATTAAAGGGGTTACAGAGGGATGGAAGAAACAGCTTGAATTAGTTGGTACTGGTTATCGGTCAGAAGTACAAGGAAATACATTAGTTTTAACAGTTGGATATTCTCATCCTATAAAGATAGAAGCTCCAACAGGCATTACTTTCAAAGTTGAAAAGAGTGTAATTAATGTTGATGGAATTGATAAGCAAGTAGTAGGACAGGTATCAGCTGATATTAGGGCATCTAGACCACCAGAACCATATAAAGGTAAGGGTGTAAAGTACGTTGGTGAGTATATTCGAAGAAAAGCAGGAAAGGCTGCAAAGGCTGCGGCGTAATAGAAATAAAAATATGATTAAAACTGGATTTGATAGACGAAAAACAAGAATTAGATCTAAGGTTGTTGGAACAACTTTAAGACCAAGACTTAGCGTGTTTAAGTCAAATAAATATATTTCTGCTCAGATTATTAATGATGAAACTGGTAAAACGATTGTTTCGATGAATGAAAAAGCATTAGGAAAACTTGGAGAATTAGGTAAAAATGGAGTAGGAAAAGCTAAAGAACTTGGAAAGATGCTTGCAGATATTGCTAAAAAAGCGAAAGTTAAAGCAGTTGTATTTGACAAAGGTGGATATGCATATCACGGAAAAGTTAAGGCTGTAGCAGAAGGAGCTAGAGAAGGGGGATTAGATTTCTAATTTATATTTATGAGAAATAATAATTATCAACAACCAGAAAGAGAATTTTCAGAAACTGTTGTTCAAATAAACAGAATTTCTAAAAAAACTAAAGGTGGAAACCAAATAAGGTTTGGTGCAGTTATTGTACTAGGTGATAAAAAGGGAAAAGTGGGTGTAGGAAACTCTAAAGCTCATGATGTTAGAAACGCTATAAGGAAAGCAATTGAGGATGCTAAAAAGAATATGGTTAAAATTACCATGAGAGGTACAACTATTCCTTATTCAGTTATTGCAAAAATAGGTGCATCTAAAGTTATGTTAAAGCCTGCACCTCCTGGATCAGGTATTATTGCAGGTGGACCTATGAGAGTTGTATTGGAGTCTGCAGGTGTTCGTGATATTGTAGGTAAAACTTTAGGCAGTAACAATAAAATTTCTAATGTTAGGGCTACAATTCTTGCTTTAGTTATGTCAACAAAAATGTTAGAAAAGAAAAATTATATGAATGAATCAAGAGAAACAAAAAAAGAAGTACTTAAAGAGAAAGGAAGTAAATAATGTCACAGAAACGATTAGGTAGAGGATATGGAAGTGGAAAAGGTGGCCACACTTCTAGTCGTGGACAAAAAGGTCAAAAATCTAGAACAGATGTACACGTACTTTTTGAAGGATTAAAAGTTAAAAAATCGACAATTAAAAAGTTTCCTCTTCTTCGTGGAAAGGGAAAGTTTTTAGCCAAAATTAAACCAATTACAATTAATGTCTCTAAATTAGATATGTTTAAAAAAGGCGACACTGTTTCAATTGAATCACTTATTAAAAACAAGATTGTTTCTAAAGTTGATGCTTACAAATACGGAGTTAAAGTTTTAGGTAATAGTGAACTTAAGAAGGATTTAAAGTTTGAAGTTCCAGTTTCAAAATGATTGCCCAATTTTTTAAAAAAATATTAGCTAGTCCAACTCTTCGAAGAAAAATATTAATAACATTCGCTGCTCTTTTGGTCTTTAGAATTGCAGCACATATTCCTGCAGCAGGTATAAATAGAGAAAGTCTTGCAGCACTTTTTGCAGGAAGTCCATTGCTTTCACTTCTTGATGTTTTTTCCGGTGGAACTTTAGCTAATTTTTCAATTATGGCTCTTGGACTCAATCCTTATATTAATGCCTCGATTATTTTTCAAATATTGGGTTATGTAGTTCCACAACTTGAAGAACTTCAAAAAGAAGGCGAATATGGGCAAGAAAAAATTAATCAATATACTAGAATGTTGACAGTTCCACTTGCAATCCTTCAAAGCTTTGGCATGTATGCTCTACTTAGATCGCAATCTATAATTGGTAATTTGGGTCCGGTTGATCTAGTAATTCTTTGTATTACTATGACAGCTGGCACAATGCTTGCTGTTTGGTTAGGAGACTTGATTACTGAGTATGCATTTAAAAGTGGTATATCCTTCTTGATTTTTGTAGGTATTATTTCTAGATTACCAATTACAGTGGGTCAGACTATATCTACATTTAGATCAGAAGATACTATTAAATTTATTATATTTGGTGCTGTGGCCCTTCTTGTAATGGGAATGATAATATTTGTTAATGAAGCTATTAGACAAATTCCAATAAGTTATGCTAAGGCGGCTAGGGGATTAAAACAAGCTCAGTCGTATTTACCACTTAGATTAAATCAAGCTGGAGTTATACCAATAATTTTTGCTGTATCGTTGGTTCTTATGCCGTCGATGATTACACAGTTTTTAGGGGCATCAGGGAATCCTGCAGTACTTTCTATCGCTACTAATATACAAAAGTATTTTAATCCACAGTCTGTTGCATACAATGTTTTTTACTTTTTATTAGTAGTAGGATTTACATATTTTTATACTTCAGTCGTATTTAACCCTGAAAAAATTTCTGAGAATTTACAAAAGGGTGGAGGTTTTATTCCAGGAATCAGACCAGGTTCAGCTACAATTAAATATTTAAATTTTGTTTTAAATAGGATAACAATTGTTGGAGCAATATTTTTAGGAACAGTTGCAGTATTACCTTCACTTTTCCAAGGAGCAATTGGTGCATCAAACCTTGCAATAGGTGGAACAGGAATCTTAATTGCAATCTCAGTTGTTTTGGAAATAATTAGAGAAATAGAAGGCGATCTTCTAATGAGTAAATATGAGGGATATAACAAATGAATATTGTACTCTTCGGACCGCAGGGATCTGGTAAGGGAACTCAAGCAAGATTATTATGTGAGAAATTTGGATTTGCATATTTTGAATCAGGTGCATATCTTAGAAAACTTGCAGAAATACATCCAGAAATGAAAGCTGTGATGGATTCAGGTAAACTTGTACCAGATGAAGAATTCACTTCTTACTTAACTGCTTATCTAGATCAAGAGAGTTTATATGATGACATAATATTTGATGGGTTTCCAAGAACAGTAGATCAATATAATTTTCTTAAAAAATGGCTTATACAAAAACAGGTATGTATTGATCTAGCAATTGTATTAGAAATAAGTGAGGAAGAAACCTTAAAAAGATTAAGTTCCAGGAGACAGGATCCGGTGACAGGTAGAATTTATAATTTAGTAAGCGATTTGCCTCCGCAAGAAGTTGATGTTAAAACGTTGGTTCAGAGAGATGATGATAAGCCAGAAGCAATTAAAAAAAGATTGGAACTGTACCATGGTCGAACTGAATTGTTAATTAATGAAATACAAAAAGATGCAAATGTTGTTAGAGTTAATGGTGAAAGAGATATTGATGAAATACAAAAAGATTTAGTGGGATTAGTCGAGGCAAATAAAGAAAATAATTCAAAATGAAAAAAAATAATTTATTAACCCCTGAACAGTTTAAAATAATGGAAGAGGGTGGAAAAATTCTAAACAGTGTGAAACTTGCATTAAAAGATGCTGCAAAAATAGGAGTGTCAGCAGCGGAAATTGATAGTTTGGCTGAAAAATTAATTTTAGAAGCTGGAGCTGAACCAAATTTTAAGAATGTAAATGATTATTCATGGTCTACATGTATTAGTGTGAACGACGGAGTTGTTCATGGCATACCTCACAAAGAAATTGTTTTTAAAGACGGAGATTTGGTTAGTATAGATTTGGGAGTGCTTTATAAAGGATTAAATACTGATACTTCCATTAGTTTTGGTCTAAATCCAAGCGAAAAACTTCAAAGATTTATCAAAGCTGGTAAAGAAGCATTTCAGAATGCTGTTTCTGCAATTAAACCAAATAATTCATATGTCTATGATATTTCGAAAGGAATGGAAGATGTTTTGTTGAAATATGGATATTCACCAATTCTTGATTTAACAGGCCATGGTATTGGTAAAAACTTACATGAAGAGCCATATATTCCATGTTTCACATCAGGACTTCGTATTGAATCTCCTAAAATAATACCTGGAATGGCAATAGCAGTAGAGGTTATGTACACCGAAGGCAGTCCAGATTTAATCAAGGAAAATGACGGGTGGACAATCTCAACTCAGGATGGTAAAATAGCAGGGCTTTTCGAAGATACAATTATTGTTACAGAGAAAGGATATAAGATAGTCACTTAAGGTGACTTATTTTGGGTATGAAAACAGATGGAAGTTATGTACTAGAAGGAACTGTAACAGAGTTGTTACCTAACACAATGTTTAGAGTGGTTACAGCAGATGGCAAGAGCTTACTTACCACTTTAAAAGGTAAGATGCGTAAAGCATATGTTAGAGTTTTTCCAGGAGATAGAGTAAGGGTCGAAATGACAAAGTACGATGAGGATAGAGGAAGAATTATTTATAAGTTCTAAAAATAAAATATATGAAAGTATTAGCATCAGTCAAACCAAGATGTAAAGATTGCAAATTAATTAAAAGAGTTGGAGTTTTGCGTGTTGTATGCAAAAATCCAAGACATAAGCAACGACAGGGTTAAATATTATATATGGCAAGAATTTCTGGAATAGAACTAAAAGACAATTGGAGAATTGATTATGCTTTAACAAGAATTAAAGGTATTGGTTGGGCAGTGTCTGAAAAACTATTAGAGTCAATTAAATTTGATCCAACTAGGAGAATTAAAGATCTTTCTATTGATGAATTAAATAAAATTTCAGGAAAAATTGAAGAATTTCCTACAGAAGGAGATTTGTTACGTAGAGTTAAAGCAAATATTACTAGACTCCAAGCAATTGGATCATATAGAGGAGTGAGGCATACAAAAGGACTTCCTGTAAGAGGACAAAGGACAAAGACGAATGCTAGAACAAAAAGAGGTAAGAGAAAGACTGTTGGTGCATTTAAAAAAGAAGCCTTAGCAAAGACAGCAGTAGCGAAAAAATAATTAATAATTAAATATAATGGCAACTAAAAAAACAAGAACATCATTAGGAAATGAAAAATCAGAAGGAGCAGCAAAAATATATATTTCAGCGTCGTTTAATAATACTTTGATTAATATATGTGATAGTACTGGAGGCACAATTGCTTGGTGTTCATCTGGTGCATCTGGTTTTAAAGGAACAAGAAAATCCACACCTTTTGCAGCTACATCAGCTCTTGAGACAGCAATTAAAAAAGCAAAGGAACAAGGAGTAGCAGAAGTTGAAATTTATGTAAAAGGTCCAGGACCAGGAAGAGATGCTGCTCTACGTGCTGTTAAGGCATCAGGTGTTAAAATTGCATTGATTGCAGACGTAACACCAATTCCACACAATGGCCCAAGACCAAAGAAGAAGAGAAGAGTATAATCAGGTTTTCTAGTTAAAATAAATTAAAAATTAAAAATGGGAAAATATAACGGACCAAAAGATAGATTATCAAGAAGAGAAGGAATAGACATCTTTGGAAAAGGTGCAAAATTAACTCGTCTTAATATTCTTCCTGGTGTTCACGGACCTAAAGGACAAACAAAAGCTCCATCTCAATATGGAAGACAACTTAGAGAAAAGCAGAAAGTTAAGAGAATATATGGAATTCTTGAGAAGCAATTTAGAATTTATGTTGAAAAGGCACTAAAATCGTCCGGTAATACTGGAGAAGCTTTGCTTAATTTGTTAGAAAAAAGACTTGATAATGTCGTTTACAAATTAGGATATGCAGATTCAAGACCAATGGCAAGACAATTAGTGTCTCATAGACATATTTTAGTTAATGGAAACAAGGTCAATATTGCATCGTATCAAGTTTCTGTAGGTGATGTAATATCTGTAGCACCTAAATCAGCAGAAGTACCAAATATAAAGAGATTAATAGATCAAGCAGATTATGAAACTCCTGTATGGTTAACAAGAAAATCTTCAATAGGTAATGTTTTGAAAGAACCAACTAGAGCAGATATTACAGAAATTGTCTCAGAACAAGATATCGTTGAGTTTTACTCTCGATAATGATACAATGCAAAAACCTTTAAGGAGGTGATATTTTATGTCGCAACCAATATTTGAAATATTAGAAGAAAAAAAAGAAAAGAATTATTCTTTGCTTGCCATTACACCTCTTGAACAAGGTTATGGTTATACTTTAGGAAACTCGTTAAGAAGAGTGTTGTTAACTTCTCTTTCAGGTGCAGCTATTACATCAGTTAAAATTGCTGGTGTTAATCATCAATTTTCAGCACTTTCCGGTATGAAGGAAGATGTTGTTGAATTTTGTCTTAATTTGAAAAAAGTAAGAGTTGCATATGATGGTGAAAAACCTGTTAATGCAACAATCAAAGTTACAACTGCAGGTGAAGTAAAGGCTGGAGATATCAAACTTTCAGGTGGAGCTAAAATTTCCAATCCTGAATTAGTTTTAGCAGTCTTAAACAAAGGAGCAAAACTAGAAGCCGACTTAATTATCGAATCAGGGTCAGGCTATTTACCAGCTGATACCAGAAGTTCTACTGAAATTGGAATGATTCCACTTGATGCATCATTTTCTCCTATTGTGAGAGTCAATTACAAAGTTGAAGAAACTCGTGTAGGAAGATTAACAAATTATGATAAATTAAGCCTTGAAGTATGGACTGACGGTACAATTGATGCTAAGGATGCTGTAGCTAAAGCTGCAGAAACATTAGTATCTTATTTCGCACAAATCGTAACTCCAAAAAAAGTTGAAAAGAAAAAAGAAGAAGCAGTAGTAAATGAGTTAGGAACTGTTGGAAGACTTTCAGTTGAAGAAATTGGACTTCCTACAAGAGTTGCTAATGCACTTGCAAAAGCAGGATTCGAAACTGTTGACGCTCTTGTAAGAGCTGATAAGAACGAACTTGTAAAGGTAAGAAATTTAGGAGAAAAATCACTTAAAATTATTTCTGCAGCATTAGGTGAGAAAGGAGTTTCGTTTTAATAACGAAATTAGATATTTATGAATAAGAGAGTTTTTGGAAAGAAGTTGTCTCGTGAGACTGCTTCTAGAGAGTTACTTTTTGTCTCATTGGTTGAGAGCTTGGTTTTGCATGGCAAAATCAATACAACTAAGATAAAAGCAAAAGCAATCACTGGTCTAATAGACCGGTTGGTTGTTTTGGCGAAGAAAGGAACTTTAGCATCCAAGAGGCAAGTTTTAAAAAGGCTTAAAGGCAATAAAGAGACATCTACTCAGCTTTGGACAAGTGTGGCAACTACTTTTGCAAATAGACCAAGTGGATTTACAAGAGCAGTTCCAATTGCTTCAAGAAAAGGAGATTTAGCTGAAATGGTAAGACTTGAATGGGTAGAAGATGTTAAAAAGATTACAAAGATTGAAAAAGTGAAAACTAAAAAAGCTGAGAAAGTTAAAAAGGAAGTAGTTAAGAAATAATTATGATGAAGAAAACATATCAGCCAAAGCAAAAAGAAGTTGTGAGAGCATGGCATTTAATTGATGCAAAAGACCAAGTACTTGGTCGTCTTGCAACTAACGTTGCAACATTGTTAATGGGCAAACAAAAAGCAACATATTCTACTCATATGGATTCTGGTGATAACGTAGTTATTACTAACGCAGAAAAAATAGTAATTACAGGAAATAAATCTGATCAAAAGGTATATAGAGGTCATTCTGGATATCCTGGAGGATTTAAGGAAGTAACTTTTGCTAAGATGAGTAAAGAACATCCAGCACGAATTGTTGAAATTGCAGTTTCTGGAATGTTGCCTGATAATAGACTAAAGTCAGATAGAATGGCAAGACTACATGTTACAAAAGGTTTGAAACATAAATATGAAGACAAATTTAAAAACTAAAACAATTACTACAAAGTATACCTTTGCCGTTGGTAGACGAAAGTCTGCTTCTGCAAGAGTTAGATTGTATAAAGGAACAGGTGAAAATACTATTAATGGAAAAAAGGCTGTTGGTCTTCTTTTGGATAAACCGTTTAAATTAACTGATACAGTGGGAAAGTTCTTTTTTACGGCTAAGGTTGCAGGTGGAGGTGTAGAAGGTCAAATGGAAGCAATTGTCCATGGTTTGTCTCGTGCCCTTGTAAAATTAGATTCAGATAAATTTAGAACATCACTTAAAAAAGCTGGTCTATTGACTAGAGATGCAAGGACAAGACTTAGAAGAATGGTTGGAACTGGTGGTAAAGCTAGAAGAAAGAAGCAGTCTCCAAAGAGGTAAAAAGAGATTATAATATTAATATGAAGAATTTCATTGTGAAAAATTGGAAAAAAGTTGCTGTCCTGATAGTTGTTGTATTAGTTTCAATATTTTTTATAATTAAAAAATCAAATACAGAGATAAAAACTTCTTTGGTCCAAAAAGGAAATCTAAAGGAAGAGATGATTTTATCAGGTGAAATTAATGCAGTTAATTATGCAAAACTATCCTTTGAGACATCAGGTAAAATTGTTTTTGTTGGAGTAAAAGAAGGTGATAAAGTTGTTAGGGGGAAACTTTTGAGTAAACTTGACGCAACTGTGTTAAATTCAAGTTATCAGAGTGCGCTTTCAACCTTAAGAATATATGAGGCTACGGTGAATAATATTCATGATCAGGTTAAGGGACATTCAGGAGATGAAACATTTGCTCAAAAAGATTTAAGAACTACTGCAGAAGCAAATAAGGATAAGGCATATGAAGCTGTAATTGCTGCTAAAAGAAATTTAGATGGGGCAAGTTTGTATGCACCTTTTAATGGAATAATAACTTATGTGGCACATCCTTTTTCAGGAGTTTATACTAGTGTTGCTTCTACCGAAATTGAAATAATTGATCCTTCTACAATGTATTTATCTGTGCTCGCTGATCAGACAGAGGTAACTAAATTGAAAAATGGTCAAAATGTGTCCATAATCCTTGACTCGTTTGATGATAAAGAATTTGAAGGTGTTGTCGAAAATATTTCATTTACGCCAAAATTAGGTGAATCAGGTTCTGTCTATTCAATTAAAGTATCATTTAAAAATATAGATTTAGTTTCTTCTTCGTTTAAAATAGCCATGACGGGTGACGCAAAATTTGTAGTTTCTGAAAAGAATAATATTTTGTTTGTTCCAAGCAACTTTGTAAAACAAGATAAAACAGGTAATTTTGTTAAATTAGATAATAAAAATAAAAAAGTATATGTTACAACTGGAATTGAATCGGAGGATAATACTGAGATAATTGGTGATATAGATGAAGGTGTAGTTGTATATGATTAATTTAACAAATGTAAGTAAAACCTATTTATTAGGTGAAGACATAGTAAAGGCGGTAGATAGTGCTTCGGTAAATATTAAAAAAGGTGAATACGTAAGTATATTGGGAACTTCAGGATCTGGAAAATCAACTTTGATGCACATGATAGGTTTACTTGATCGACCTTCTGTTGGAAAGATAGAAATTAACGGAAAAGATATTTCAAAAATTGGTGATGATGATCTTTCAATATTAAGGAATACGTTTGTAGGATTTGTTTTTCAACAGTTTAATTTGATAAACAAATTAACGGTTTTGGAGAATGTAGCTCTTCCTGCAACTTATTACAAAGGAAAATTAAACTTTGATCCAACAAAGCGTGCAGCTGAATTACTAGAGCAATTTGGTATGGGAAAGCGACTTAATTTTTATCCAAATAAAATATCAGGTGGTCAGCAACAAAGAGTAGCTATCGCAAGGTCTTTAATAATGTCACCAGATTTAATACTTGCTGATGAACCGACTGGAAATCTTGATAGTAAAACTGGAGATGAGATTTTGGATATTTTGGAAGAATTAAATAAAAAAACAGGTGTAACTGTTGTCATAGTTACACACGAAAAAGATGTGGCAGATAGGACGAGAAGAAAAATATACATAAAAGATGGAAAAGTAGTTACTAAATATTAATATGCATACTTATTTAAATTTAATTAAATCGTCTTTCGATGATTTTAAAAGAAATAAAGTTAGAACGTTTTTAACGTCATTGGGGATTATGGTTGGTGTTTTATCTGTTGTGCTTTTAATTGCATTAGGGCTAGGACTTAAAAATTATATTCAAGGTCAATTTGAGAGTTTGGGTGCAAATCTTTTAATAGTATTTCCTGGAAGCGTTTTTTCTGAAGATAGTGGTACAGGCGGTAATTTCGGTGCAGGTTTTGCGGGTGGAGCTAGTTTTGATGAGAAGGATGTAAAAACATTAAAAAAGGTTCCAGATGTTAAATATGTTGTACCCCTTTTTTCAAAGAGTATGGCGCTATCAGCTGGTAAAGAAAAAAAGTTAGGTTCGGTCAACGGAAGTTCAGAAGAAGCATTTGAAGTTATGAATGTGGAAATTGAAGAAGGTAGAGCTTTTGGAAAAGGTGATGTTTTAGGAAAAGCAAAGAAGGCAGTCATTGGTTATACCATGGCTGAAAAATTGTTTGTCGAACCGACTAGCGCTATTGGGGAAACCGTTAAGGCAAACGATGTAAGGTTTGAAATAATTGGACTAGCAAAGAAAAAAGGAGATAGACAAATGGATGATGGTATATTCGTACCATATACCGCAACATTTGGATCTTTAAATCCAGATAAAACATTCTTTACTATTTATATAGGTACAACATCAGAAGAAACATTGGGTACTGTAAAAATTGCAGCAAAAGAAGCATTATTAAAAAGATATGGTGTAGATGATTTTTCTGTTACAGAGCAGTCTCAAATCTTATCTTCGGTTAATCAAATATTTGGAATAATAAACTCTATTTTAATAGCCATTGGTTCGATATCTCTATTTGTTGGTGGAATCGGCATTATGAATATAATGTATGCAACAGTGACTGAAAGAACTAAAGAAATAGGTATAAGACGTGCAATTGGAGCAACAGAAAAAGATATATTAATGCAGTTTTTAACTGAATCGGTAGTCCTTTCATTATTGGGAGGAGTAGTAGGGTTAATAATTTCTGCCATAATTGTATGGGCCATAAGATTTTTCTTTCCTGCGAGCCTTAATTTGATTGCTGTTCTTGTAGCTCTTGGTGTGTCGTCTGCAATTGGAGTATTGTTTGGTGTATTTCCTGCTCGCCGTGCTGCAAAACTTTCACCAATCGAAGCAATTAGATATGAATGAACGAGAGTAGTTTATAAGTTTATACACGCTTGTAATATTAAAATTAAGTAATATAATCTGAACTATTATGACAACAGAATTACAAAAAAATATTAGTTTAGCGGATCAGATCAGGGAACTTGCTAAAGCAAAAGGCATATCTGTTGCCGAATACTTAAAAAAAATGATTGAAGGATCTAGAAGAATTACTTCGTTTAGAACGATATATGAATCTACCACCAAACCTGACTCAGAAAATGGTGGAACTGGACTCGGTCGTTAATTTAATTCCAATTCAAACAAATTTGATCCGTTGACTTCGGTATAGGTTGGGGTATATATTTAAATTATGGATAGTAACATCTCGATATTCAATGGAGAACGAATTAGACGAGTTTGGGATGATAAAAAAGAAAAATGGTATTTTTCTGTAGTGGACATAGTCGCTGTACTTACTGGTAGTAGCATTCCTAAGAGATATCTGTCTGATTTAAAACATAAATTAAAAGATGAAAAAAGTGAGGTGTACGATAAAATCGTACAACTGAAAATGACAGCTTCAGATGGAAAGAAATATTTAACAGATGTTGCAGATACAGAAACTTTGTTCCGTTTAATTCAATCAATTCCATCTCCAAAAGCAGAGCCAATTAAATTGTGGCTTGCAAAAGTCGGATACGAAAGAGTGCAGGATATCAGTGATCCTGAAAGATCTTTAAATAGAGCCCGTGATTATTGGAAAAAATTAGGTCGTAGTCAAAAGTGGATTCAACAAAGAATGATGGGACAGGAAATCAGAAATAAATTAACTGATTATTGGCAAACTCATAAAGTTACAAAACAGGAAGAATATGCAATATTAACAAACATTATTCACGAAGAGTGGAGTGATTTAACAGTCAGAGAACACAAAAAACTAAAGAATTTAAGAACTCAAAATTTGCGTGATCATATGAGTCCTGCAGAACTTGTTTTTACTGCGCTTGCTGAACTTTCAACTCGTGAAATTGCAGAAGTTATGAAAACAAAAGGTCTTGAAGAGAATAAAATTCCAGCAAGAAAGGGTGGAAAAATTGCAAAAGATGCGAGAATTGCTTTGGAAAATAAAACTGGAAAAAGAATCGTAACAGGAGATAACTTTTTACCAAATTCTAAAAGACTCTAAATTTTACTTCTTGCATTTGGGAATCATTCGTATTATCTTGTAGATACTATATATGGCAAAGAAAAAAGGTGAACAAACAGAAGCTCCAGTAAAACAAGAGGGCGATGTGGCAAAACTTCAAGCAATTAAGATTGCAATGGAACAAATTGATAAACAATATGGGAAGGGGTCTATTATGCGTCTTGGTGGAAATGCAGATAAAATGGCAGCTATCGAAGTTATCCCAACGGGTGCAATTGCACTTGATTTGGCATTAGGTGTTGGAGGTTTTCCAAGGGGTAGAATTGTTGAAATTTATGGACCAGAAGCTTCTGGAAAAACTACTTTAGCACTCTCTGTAATAGCACAAGCGCAAAAAAGAGGTGGACAGTGTGCTTTTATCGATGCGGAACATGCACTAGACCCAGTACGTGCTCAAATTATTGGAGTAAATCTTGATGATTTGTTAATGAGTCAACCTGATACTGGTGAGCAGGCATTAGAAATTACTGAAACTTTAATTAGGTCAGGGGCAATGGATGTAATCGTTGTTGATTCTGTTGCGGCACTTGTTCCTCGCGCTGAGCTTGAAGGTGATATGGGAGACTCTGTAATGGGTATGCAAGCTCGTCTAATGAGTCAAGCACTTCGTAAATTAACTGGTGCAATTAGTAAGTCAAAGACAGTTCTTATATTTACTAATCAATTAAGGCAAAAAATTGGAGTTATGTTTGGAAATCCTGAAACAACTCCAGGAGGTCTTGCACTAAAATTTTATTCATCAGTAAGACTTGATATAAGAAGAATTGAATCATTAAAGGGAGATAACGATTTGATAATCGGATCAAGAGTAAGGGTACGAGTTGTCAAAAATAAAGTAGCACCTCCACTTAGAGTTGCAGAGTTTGACATTATGAACGAAGATGGAATTAGTCGTGCAGGAAATTTACTTGATGTATCCGTAGAACTTGGAATTCTTACAAAGTCTGGATCATTTTTTAATTATGAAGGAAAAGTAATTGCACAAGGAAGAGAAGGAACAAAAATGTATTTTAAAGAAAATCCAAAGTTTGCTGATGATATTGAAAAGAAAATTAGAGAGATTTCTGTTTCAGGGAAGAAACTTCCTACTGAAATGGGAGAAGAAACTAAAGAAGACTAATGCCTGTTATTACTTCAATTAAAGCGCAGAAAAATCAGAAGAGAGTAAATATAAATCTTGATGGAAGTTTCGGTTTTGGCCTGGATCTTGAAAACTTCATGAAGCTTCAGTTAAAAGTTAATCAAGACCTCACTCAAAGTGAGGTAAACGAAATAATTAAAAAAGCAGATTTTCAAAAAAGTTTAGATAAACTGATTAGCTATGCAATGCTTAGACCTAGGAGCGAAAAGGAGATAAAAGATTATTTTAGAAGGAAAGAAACTGCTGAAAGTATTCAGGAAGAATTATTCAATCGATTAAAGAGACTAGGTTTATTAGATGATTTAAAATTTACAGAGTGGTGGGTAAGACAGAGATTGGAATTCAAAAATAAATCTAAAAAAGATATTACTTTTGAATTAAGACAAAAGGGAATTGCGACTAACGTCATAAAAAATGTTTTAGATGATAGTGATATAGATGAAGTAAAAATAGCTAAAGAGTTAATAGCTAAAAAATCTTATAAATGGCAAAAATACGATGAAAAAATTAAAAAGCAAAAAATCTCTCAATACTTGGCTGGAAAAGGATTTGGCTGGGATGTAATATCACAGATTATTAAATAATTTAGCTATTGAATAGTTTATACCTCTCTGATATCTTATTTATATGTCAGAACAATTTGAAAATACACAGCCTGCATTAGATCAAAATTTTCTCGATGAAATTGATATTGCGTTGGGTAGTGCCGAAAAACCTTATTCATCAGATAGTAGAGTCACCGGATATCCTGAATCTGTAATCAAGTTTTTAAAAGGCGAGCAGGTAGGCACAATCGACAAAGTAGATGATGAATTTACGATTGCACAAATTACTGAAGGGGACAAAGGTCTGTCCTCCGAGAGAGTTAGTATTTTAATGGAAAAACTTGGTGTTGATATTAGTAAAGGTACACCTGTTATAAATACTGATGTTAAAGGACAATGGCCTATAAAAGGTGATCAAATGTTAATTGGTGCTGTGTTTCCAACTGCAATAAAAGGTCTTTCAATGGTTTACAGACAAGATCAAGGATTTCAAACAGTTCTTTTAACAAGAGAAAAAACCTCTTAATTTTATTCAAATCTGTGTTATAATTCACTTTAGGAGATTAGATATGGGTAAATATATAAACAAATTTGCTTCAAAGATTCTCCTTCAAATTTATGGCTACACAAACTGATTATATTAAAAAGTTAGAACAAGTTTCTAAAATGACTGCTGATGAGGCAAAGAAAGCATTGCTTGATGAAGTGCAGCGTGAGTTATCATCTGAAATTGCGAAAAAGATAAGACAGGCTGAAGAAAGAATTAAACTTGATTCTGCTGAAAAGTCTAAAGAAATTTTGGCCGACGCTTTAAAGCATGGTGTTACATCATTTGTAGCAGAATATACAGTTTCTTCAATAATTGTTCCTAATGAAGAAGTAAAAGGAAGAATTATTGGTGGAGAGGGAAGAAATATTAGGGCTTTTGAAAAAGACGCAGGTGTCGAAATTATTATAGATGACACAAATGAAATTAGAATTTCTAGTTTTGATTCTATTAGACGAGAAGTTGCTAAAAGAGCTCTTGAGATTTTGGTTAAGGACTCAAGAATTCAACCATCAAGAATTGAGGAAGTATTAAAACTTACCAGAGCAAATCTTGAAGATGTTCTTCTTGAAGAAGGTAAGAAAATTTCAGAAGAATGTGGAATTTATAATCTACCTGTTGACCTACTTAAACTTATTGGAAAGTTTAAATTTAGAACTTCATATGGACAAAATCTTGGACATCACACTATTGAAGAAACAAAAATGGGTGTAGCGATTGCTCAAGAACTTGGAGCAAATGTTGAAATAGTTCGATTGGGGTGTTTGCTTCATGACATAGGAAAAGTTGTAACTGATGAAGAAGGAAATCATATTGATGTAGGAGTAATGACTGCTAAAAAGTTTGGTATTGTAAAAGAGGCAGTTAACATAATTGCAGAACACCATGAAGATAAACCATTCTCATCTATTGAAAGCTATATTTGTTGGATTTCTGATGCAGCATCAGGTTCTAGACCAGGAGCTAGATATGAACCTCATGAAGGATATGTTAAGAGAATGGATAAAATTGAAGAAATCGTTAAGGGCTTTGATGGTGTTGAGACAGCATATGCATTTCAGGCAGGCCGAGATGTACGTGTATTTGTAGACCCAAATGAAGTTGATGATGACAAACTGACAATTTTGGTACACGACATTGCAAGAAAACTTGAAAAGGAAGCCGAGTACGCTGGTCAAATAAAGGTAACAGCTGTTCGAGAGGTTCGTGCTGTTGACACAACCAAAGCTAAATAGTATATTCGAATTACAAATGACAAAAAGAGATTTATTAGAACAAGTAGCAAGAAAGGCTCACCTAACTAAAAAAGGAGCAGAAGAAGCTATAGATGTTTTCCTAGCTGAGATAGGAAGAATCCTATCCAAGGGAGAGAAAGTGGTTTTATCAGGATTTGGTACTTTTAGAGTGATTTCAATGAAAGGTAAAACTGTAAAAATTCCAAAAACAGATAAATTAGTGACAATTAAAAATCATAGAGCTCCAAAATTTACTCCAGGTAAGACTCTCAAAAGGCAAGTAATTAGGTAAGTGATATAATTCAAATTATGAAGAAGGCAATTATAGTTGATCATTTGTCGTATTTGAATCAGCTTAAAAATATTTCTTTTACTGTTCAGAAAGGAGAGTTGGTCGGAATTATTGGTTCTACTGGTTCAGGTGGGCAATTAATATTAAAACATATTGCAGGACTAGTAAAAGGTTCTACAGGTTTTGTGTCAGTACTCGATTATGATCCATATTTAAAAAATAATGATTTTTTAAAAAAGATTTCTTATATAAATAATAGTAAAAATGATTTGTCAAAAGAACTTTCACCAATTGAAATATTAGAAAATACAAAATTAATTTATGGATTATCAAAAAGAGAATTCAATAAGAATCTTGATGAGTTGGCAAGATATATTAAAAATCCCCAACTTTTAGATTCTTTAATATATAAACCTGAAATCCTGCTTCTTGATAATTCTGATTATGATCTTGAATCGGTATATAGTTATATTAATAAAAATGAATATACTGCATTGGTATTGTCAGATAAAATAGATAATTTAATTAATTTAACTAGAAGAATAATTGTTATTGATGAAGGTTTGGTCATTTTTGATGGAGCGTTAGACGAAATATTAAATAAATTTGCTACTGAGAAAATACTAAAAATCAAACTCTCTTCTGAAGTTAGCTTAAAATTTATTAATGAGGTTGCTTCAGTCAAAAAATATAATTATCCGTCTCTTTGTGTTAATGTACCTAGGACTACAGTTCATCTCGTTGCCTCAGAATTATTACAAAATCTCCCTATACAAAGTCTTGAAATTGAAGAACTACCTGTTGATGAAATTGTTGATAATATGAAACATGATAATTAGTTATTTTAAAATATGGTTTAATGTTGTTATGAAACATATAAATATTAGTATTGCATTGAAAACAATTTTAATTTATATACTTTACTTTGCAATTATACTTTTGTTGACTAGTTTTAATTTATATTTTTCTATATTTATATTTTTTATTTTGATTGTGTTTATATTAGTTTCTAGACTAATAATACTTTTTAGAGAATTAACAAAATCAGGTAAGTATGATTTATTACTTCTAAGGCCAATAGATCCTTTGTTCGGATTACTCATCTACAATAAAAATCCTGCAGATATTTTAATTTTGGGTCCGATTTTAATTTATATAAAATTAAGCAATTATAAAAAATGAGTACAGATTTTAAATATAATGAAATTATATCTCCATCTGAATGGCCTAGTGTGCCGGAATATCAAAATTTTAAACAGAAGTATGTGCCCGAATTTGAATTAGATTATGAAAAAAGACTTTTAGAGGTGAGAGAAGTATGTGACTTTTCTGATAAAGAATACAAAATAATGTGTAAATTAATCGCACATTTTAGAGTCGGTTTAAGTCTTACAAATAATAGGTATGGTACATTTGAAGGGGATAAAAATATAAAATTAGAGTTCCTTCAAGACGTTAATCTAGTTTCAGATGGTTCAATCCCAAATATTGGGTACAGTCCAGAGAATGATTCCTACGTATTCGATTTAGATTGGTTTTCAGATTTAGTAAAAAATTTATCTAAAAATAGCGATTTTAAATTGCGAAATATGGGAGGTATTGATAATGTGGACATAAGTCCGTATGATGTTATGGAAATTTCTGGAGTAGAGGAAACATCGCATAGAATTTTTAAAATTATAAAAAGTAAAAATGAGAATGATATGGCGTCTACATTGTTACCATCCGATCAGTATTGGAAGTCGGAAGCTGAAAGAAGGGCTATGCTATGGAAATTAGGATATGTTAAAAGATATTTTTCTGATGATCCAAACTACTATTCAAGTTTAAAGGAAACAAAGACTTTTTATGATTTAAGCTATGCGAAACATGTCGAACAAAATAAAAATAACAATGAATAGTAATCATAAACTCCTTGTAATTTGTGGTCCGACGGCAACTGGTAAAACTTCATTGGGACTTTTACTTGCTAGGAAATTCAATGGTGAAATAATTTCTGCTGATTCACGCCAAGTATACAAAGGTATGGATATTGGTACTGGTAAAGAATGGGGAGATTCAAAGATATGGGGTTATGATTTGGTTGGCCCAAAAGACAATTTTAGTGTTTCTGACTATTTTAATGAAATGAAGGTCGCAATTGAAGATATTTGGAATAGAAAAAAATTACCAATCATTGTTGGGGGAACCGGGTTTTATATAAAGAGTTTAATTGACGGAATACCAACTGTAGACATTCCAAAAAATGAAAATTTAAGAATGATGCTTGAGAAATTAAGCATCGATGAACAATTTGAAAAACTTGCTACTTTGGATTCTGCAAAGGCAGCAACACTAAACGCAAGTGATAAACGAAATCCTAGAAGATTAATAAGGGCAATCGAAGTTGCTGTATGGAATACTGAAAATACTGTTCAGAAGCATGAAGTAAGCTTACGTGAGAAGGTTTTGAAAGATGACGTTAATGTTTTAATGATTGGTTTAAAAGCTGATAAGGAAAAACTATTAGATAACATTATAAAAAGGGTAGAAGACAGAATGAATAACGGATTCATTGATGAAGTTGAATTTCTAATTAAAGATGGTGTTTCTTGGAAAATGCAATCTATGAATTCATTGGGTTATAAAGAGTCAGAAGCATTTTTTAAGTATGGAGAAAGTTATGAAGATTTTATTGAGACATGGATAATAAAAGAAATGAATTATACAAAGAGACAACTTACATGGTTTAAAAAAGATAATCGAATAAAATGGTTTGACATTTCTGGTCAGAATTTTGTAGCAGATGTGGAAAATGTCGTACAAAAATGGGATAATATATATTATGGTGAGAAAAGTCGAGATATCTCATAAAACAATTATATTTACTGCTGTTTTTGTTGCGTCACTTTGGTTTTTATTTAACATACGAGATATAGTACTTCAATTGTTTGTAGCATTGCTTTTAATGACGGTATTGAATCCGATTGTCAAAAAAATATCAAAATTAAGAATTCCAACTGGATTATCAATATTTTTGACTTACTTAGTTATATTTGGATTTCTTGGAATAGTAATTGCTGCTATTCTTCCTCCACTTGTTGATCAGACAACAAATCTTGCAAATAATCTACCTCAATATGTTCAGTCTTCTGGACTAATGAAATATGCAAATGGTGAAGTTTTAAAGGAAGTTTTGTCTCAATTGGGTACAGTACCTAGCCAAGTAGTAAAAGCAGGATTTTCAGTTTTTACTAATATTTTAAGCATTTTGACAGTTTTGATTTTTGCATTTTATCTTTTACTTATTCGTGATAAATTTGAACAAAACCTAGAGCCAATTTTTGGAAAAGAAAAAAGTGTTTATGTTGCAAATCTTTTAGATTCTCTTGAAACTCGATTGGGAGGTTGGGCTAGAGGACAGCTGTTTTTAATGCTTTCAATTGGATTGACATCGTATATTGGGTTTATTATTTTAGGTATACCATACGCACTTCCACTTGCACTACTTGCTGGAATATTTGAAATAGTTCCTTATCTTGGGCCTATCATTGCTGCAGTACCTGCAATAATTTTAGGTTTTAGTATTTCCCCTGTTATTGGCGGTGCATCGATCGGACTTGCCCTTTTAATACAACAACTTGAGAATTATTTTTTTGTTCCAAAAGTAATGGAAAAATCAACTGGTGTGTCACCGATTATTACGCTTTTAGCACTTGCTGTTGGAGCGAGAATGGCTGGAATTACAGGAATGGTTATCTCAATTCCTATTGTAATAATAATTCAAACTGTACTTCAATTAAAATTTAAAGAAGACTAAGCTGCTCTAGAGAGCAATAAGCCTTTCGGCTTCTAGAGAGTAGTAAGCCAGATCCTGTATCTCGATAATCATCTATCTAACGCCCTCATACTTTAGGTCGTGATGTACCTTGCGGTAAATCAGGGGAAGACATCCCGTCGACCAATTCGGAGGTTGCAGCGGGGAGGATTGCCCGTTTCACTCCCGATTAAATCGGGACTCGTCTCTGTTGCTCTAACTGGCTGTATTTATTGCTAAACACATCCCCAGCTTACGCTGGGCACCCTGTCTTCTGCTGTCTGGACTTTCCTCCATCCGTCACCCGAAGGTTGTGGATGGCGATTATCTCCTCTCTAGAAGCTAGATTATATCATTTTTTGTTATATAATGGGCTATGGCTATAAGTAAAGTACTTGATGAAATAAATATATTTATGGGCCGTGTTTATCATGGTAATTGGAAAAATAGATGGGCAGACACACCATTTATGACTGAATTCAATGCTAGTGGTAAAAGCGAATCAATCTTAGGTCATATGTGGGCATTAAAGGAATTATGGTTTCAAATAAAGCAAGTTTGCCCAGAGCTAAACAAAGTTGTAAATAGTGAATTACTTTACGAGAAAATTATGAATCATGATTTAGGTGAAACTAATGATGAGGGTGATATATCAATGACAAGACAATTAAGAGGCGAGGGTCAAAATAAGAAATTAACAGAGAGAGAACAATTATTGAGTTTAACTGATTCTTTAAGTGAAAAGACTCAATCAATAATACTTAATAATTTTGACGAGTTTGAAGAAGCTCCTGAGAATATATCAAATATTGAAACTTTAGTTGCAAAATATCTTGATACTCTCCAAGGTGATCAATTTGCATTAATTTTTGGAAATAATTTACCTGATAATTCAGAATTAATCGATAAAATAATTAAGTTTCGTTTTGTAAAGTACTCACAAAGGTTAATTGAGGTTTTAGATGAAAAAGGTTATATAGATGCATCAGATGAAGTAGTTATTATCGCAAATCATCATCTTGGTCAAATAAGATCAGCCGGGATAAGAATTATGGTTGAAAATTTTACTCATTAAATATGAAAGTAATAATACAAAGAGTAAAATCAGCAAAAGTTACAAGAGAATTAGATAAAAAAGTTGTTGGAGAGATACAAAGTGGTTTATTTATACTTTTGGGTATTAAAAAAGATGATACAGAGAAGCAAGTAGTTGAAGTGGTCAATAAAATATTAAAACTTCGAATAATGAAAGACCCGCCTGACGGCGAGGCTGGAAAAATGAATTTGTCAGTGATGGATACCAAATCTGAAATATTGTTAGTTTCTCAATTTACTCTGTATGCAAATACAAAAGATGGTAATAGACCGAGTTTTTTAGACGCTGAGGAACCGACAAGGGCTAAAGAGTTGTATGAATTTATGATAAATAAATTAAAGGAATCTGGATTAAATATTCAGACAGGTAGTTTTGGTGATTATATGAAAATTGATTGCGTTCTTGATGGTCCTGTAACAATAGTTCTAGAAAATTAAATTAATTTTTCTTTCTTTAAAAATTCAATCAGTTTTTTATTAGTTGTATATTGTCGGCCGATGGAAACGAACAAACGATTTAGATCTGGCCAGTACTTTTCTGGAATTATTTTTACTAATTCTTTTTCAGTTTCTTCAGGAGTTTTTGTGTTTACCCAACCAAGGACGTTACAAATTCTATGAACATGTGTATCAACCGCGATAGCTGGTATTCCAAATGCACGATTTAAAACTAGGTTAGCTGTTTTTCTACCGACACCTGGAAGCTTCATTAATTCTTCCCTTGTTTTTGGAACTTTATTTATTAATGCTGAAAGATTTTTTAAATGTTTTGCTTTTGTCTTGTAGAATCCAACAGGATAGATAATCTTTTCAATAGTATCTTGATCGATTTTTTTTAATTCTTCCAAATTGGATGCTATTTTAAACAGTTCTTTGGATCTAATTAATGTTACTTCGTCTTTAGTTCTAGCAGAAAGAATTGTTGAAATGAGGGTCTTAAAAGGGTTCTTACCAAACACTTCAAGAGGGACTAAAATATAGTTCCTCTTGAAGGTTATAAAAACAATGTCAATCTTACTACTTCCAATCATGGAAGGAGCCAAGATTTTCTTACTTGTTTCCACCGATCTTGAACATTGTTGTTCCGCAGACTTCACAAACTGCTTTTGTTGCTTGCTTTCCATTCTTCATAGTAACAGCTTGTGCGTCTTTACCTTCTCTTTTTGTTCTACATTTTACACAGTACATCATATTTAAATCACCTCCTGACTTTCTTGACGTAGACTAGCTACGCTCACGAAACCCAGTATATCACTAGGAGTGAAATTAGGATCATTGAGGCTATGATTAAACTTTTGTATAACTCTTTTTTGATTGAGCCTAAATTGTTAAGTTTAGCCGTATTGATGGCACTTTCATTTTTTGAGCTTGAATTATAGGATTCCTTGAATTCATAGGCTATTTGGCTATTGACATGGGAAGACGAAACTTTTTCCTTTTGTTTTCTCGTCCTTTTTTTTGCCATATATTTAATATATCCTAGTTAATATGAATATTAACTTAATTATATCAATATTTGCAATTGTTTGGTTATCAATTTTGACAGGACTTTTTGTTTGGATTTATTCAGGATTTAAAAATTTACTTAGAGATTCAAAAGAAAAAAATTTTATTAAATCTTTCAATGATATTCAAGAACTTCAACAAAAAAATATAAAAGATATTATTATTTTAAATTCTGAATTGATGAGATTTAAAAATGAATCAAAGTTAAATATTCAAAGAGTAGGCTTAGCTAAATACAATCCGTTTGATGAAACTGGGGGGGATCATAGCTTCTCTTTGGTACTTTTAGATGGTAATAAAAATGGTATTATTATTACTAGCCTTCATACTCGAGAGAGGACAAGGTTATATCTGAAGGAGGTTTTGACTGGTAAAACTAAAATAGAACTCTCCAAAGATGAGTTAAAAGCATTAAATTTAGCAATTAAATGATGAAAAAAATACCATACCAATTAATATTAGGATTTTTAGGGTTGTTTTTGGTATCGACTGGTGTTTCTCTAGCAGCTTTTACTTTTCTTGTAGGTGGCCAAACTTCTACTAATAATGGAACTGCTAAACCTGCCAAAGTCTCAAGAGTAGATCTGTCAAAACCTAAAACTGAGGCTTGCCCAATAAATGGAGAGATGTTTACTAAGGCTCAAAAGGATTTGTGGAGTGTTAAAAGACCAATTGTAGCTGTAATTGAAAATCATTTAGAATCTCGTCCTCAATCTGGTTTGTCAAAAGCTGATGTTGTATATGAAGCTGTGGCGGAAGGTGGAATTACAAGATTTTTAGCTGTTTTTTATTGTGGTATTGCAGATAATAATTACATAATTGGTCAAATTAGAAGTGCAAGGGTTTATTTTATAAACTATGCGCTTGAGTACGGCAAAAATCCACTATTTGTTCATTGGGGTGGAGCCAACAATATTTGTAATAATTGTCCTGGTGGAGTCAAACCTAGAGGGGATATTGATCCAAGAGTTGATGCCTACAAATTGTTAGAAAAAGTAGGTTGGGTAAATGGAAGGTATGGAAATGATATGAATGGAGCCACAAATACGGGATATCCAGCGCTCTTTACTGATGATAGGAGAATGAATCTTGCTACAGAACATCAAAAGGTTGGATCAACTGATAAAATTTATGAAGAAGCTACAAAGAGAGGTTTTGATTATAAAGATTCTGATGGTAATGCATGGGATGAAAACTTTACTTCATGGAAATTTGTAGATGGAAAAGCTGTTGCATCGCCGAAATATTCTAGCGTTGCCTTTAGATTTTGGGACGGTAGTTTAAGCGATGACTATACTGTTGAATGGAAATATGACGCGACCAATAATAAGTATCTAAGATTTAATGGAGGAAAAGAACACACAGATCTTGAAAATAAAGAACAAATTTCAGCTAGAAATATAGCTATAGTCTATGCAAAAGAGGAAAATGGAATTGACAATGAACATCATAATTTATATACAGTTACAGGAACAGGTGATGCCATGGTGTTTCAAAATGGTGATGTAATTAGTGGTACATGGGAAAAAACAACAGCAACTGATAGGTTAATGCTTCTTGATGAAAATGGAGATGAGATATCGTTTGTTAGAGGTCAAACATGGATAGAAGTATTACCAAAAGGTAACGAGGTAACATATTAACTCCGATAAAATCGGAATTAACTGCCCCCAGTTTAAAAATATATGGCAAATTTAGAAGACATAATAACCTCAAAGGTCAGAGTTAAGATTTTGGATTTATTTTTTTCCAACTTAACTGAGATGTATCATGTCAGGGGAATAGTTCGAGAAATAGGAGAAGAAATTAATGCAGTTAGAAGAGAACTTGAACGACTTGAAAAGGCAGGAATACTTAAGAAAGAGCCAAGAGGGAATAGAATTTATTATTTTGTGAGACACGATTATCCAGGTTTTGGTGATTTGTTGTCGTTTGTTTCAAAGTCTACAGGACTTGGAAAAGCTGTTAATGATTCAAAGACAAAATTAGGTAAACTATTGTTTGTAATGTTTTCTGGTAAATTTGCTAGAATGAAACCAAGAAAAAAAGAAGAAGAGGTTGATGTTTTAATTGTAGGTGAAATTGTTTTACCAGAACTTGCAATGATTATTAGGTCGTTTGAATCAAAGCTTGGTAGAGAAATAAATTATACAGTTATGACAAGAGAGGAACTGGATTTTAGAAAAAAAAGAAGAGATCCGTTTTTGCAAGGAATATTTTTGGGTAGTCGTGTAATGATAATTGGAGATGAAGAAGAACTTACTGGTTAAAATTATTCTAATTTTTTTGTTGATAGTTTTGTGTGGATTCACAATAGCATTCAAAAAACCATTGAATGCTGATTCGTCGTTTTTACAAAACGTTATAAATTATCAAAACTATTCTATAAATAACATATTTGATTTATCTTTAGGACTTGATTTGTCTGGTGGTAGTCATTTGGTCTTTGAAGCAGATACAAAAGAGCTTGATGCCAGTAAGAAGGAACAAGCAATAAAGTCATTAAGAAACGTAATTGAGAAAAGAGTTAATTTATTCGGCCTTTCTGAAAGTAATGTTCAAACATCCTCATTTGAAGGAAAAGACAGAATAATTGTTGAAATGCCAGGAATTAATGATCCTAAAGAGGCAACTTCACTTATAGGACAGACTGCGCAATTATCTTTTGCGGAAGTTGTGGAAGTACCTGGAGAAAAAGGAGCAACTCCATCATCTCAAATTATGCCAACAAATTTAACTGGAGCTGATTTAAAGCTTGCAAATACTGTATTTGATGAGAACACAGGTAAACCTTCAGTTGCTATTGAATTTACTGATGAAGGATCTGTGAAGTTTGAAGAAATTACTGCTAGAAATATCGGTAAGCCACTTGCAATAATACTTGATAATGAAATGGTGTCAGCTCCAACAGTAAATGAAAAGATTTCCGGAGGAAAAGCTCAGATTTCTGGTAGTTTTACAATAGAAGAGGCTAATAAGTTAGAGATACAATTAAATGCTGGAGCTTTGCCAGTTCCTGTAAAATTGGTAGAAGAAAAAACTGTTGGAGCAACTTTAGGAGCTGATTCTATAAATAAAAGTGTAAAAGCGGGATTAATAGGACTTATTATGGTTATTATTTTTATGATTTTAAGTTATGGTAAATATGGTTTTGTTGCTGATATTTCTCTGATTGTGTTTGGTTTAATAACATTAACAATCTATAAATTGGTTCCTGTAACACTAACACTTCCTGGTATTGCTGGATTTTTGTTATCTGTTGGAATGGCAGTGGACTCAAATATATTAATATTTGAAAGGTTAAAAGAAGAAATAAAAATTAGGCCTTTTTCATCAGCTCTTGAAGTTTCGTTTGGTCGAGCTTGGGATTCTATAAGGGACGCTAATGTTGCAACACTTGTCACTGCATTTATACTAGCAAATCCACTTGATTGGTCGTTTTTGCATGTTTCTGGGCCTGTTAGAGGGTTTGCTATAACTCTTGCACTAGGAATAGGAATTTCACTCTTTACAGGGCTTGTTGTAAGTCGTAACTTACTTAGATTGTTTGTTAAAAATGCTTAACTGGATGCGCTACAGAGTTTTATACTTTGCAATTTCTGCAATATTTTTGATTGTGGGAACTTTTAGCTTGGCCAAATGGGGACTTAACTTGGGAATTGATTTTACGGGTGGTGTTGTAACTGAATACAAATTGTCTAACGGAGAAATTGAAACTAAAAAATTAGGTGTCAAAACGGATGAAGAACTTGCAAGTATAAGGGAGGATTATAAAAATAAATTTGCAACTGAATTGAGATTTGAAGTTGTTGGCCCATCTATTGGCCCTGATCTTATCAAAAAAACTATTTATGCACTTTCCATATCAGCGTTGCTTATCTTATTTTGGGTGGCAATACAGTTTAAAAGTATAAAGTTTGGGGTTTCGGCAATTCTTGCTATGATACATGATTCATTAATTTTAGTTGGAGGCTTTTCTCTTCTTGGTCATTTCTTTGGAGTAGAAGTTGATTTTTTGTTTGTAACTGCTGTTTTGACGATACTTTCATTTTCGGTTCATGACACAATAGTTGTATATGACAGAATTAGAGAAAAACAAAGAAAATATGATCCTGCAATAGGGACTGATATTAGAAATATTGCAAACAGTGCACTAACTGAAACGATGGTTAGAAGCCTTAATAATTCATTTACTATAATTTTTATGCTATTGTCTTTGGTTCTTTTAGGTGGGGATACAATTAAGTGGTTTGGTATGGCATTACTAATCGGTACAATATCTGGAACCTATTCCTCTCCATTTGTTGCTGTTCCAATATTAGTTACTTGGGAAGAGTTCGAGAAGAGATTTAAGAAGTAACTCTCTTTCGTTTTGTAAGTTGTTTTCGACAACTTCATTAAATAATTTTTCTAAAATTTCTCCTACTTTTGGTCCAGCTTTAATATTTAATTTTTCCATTACATCTTTACCATTAATTTTTAAGTCTTTAATTGCAAAGGGTTGCTTTTGAACCTCTATAAGTCTCTTTTTAAATTCTTCTAATCTCCAACTAGATTCGGATGCCCCTCCACCTAGTCTGTCTGCAACTCTGAGGTCTAACATATCTTCTACATACTCTAGGCCGACATTTGTAATAAATCTTCTTATCGCAGAATCTGTTTGATGTTCATCTACCGTAAATTGGTGAAATCTAACAAGTTTAACAAACTTATCCTTTTCTTTAGAAGAAAATTTAAGTCTGTCTGCAATATTTTCTGCAATTCTGGTGGAAACCATTTCGTGATTGTAAAAAGTAATTACACCGGTAGGTAGTTTCCTGTATGTCTGAGGCTTACCGATATCATGAATTAATGTTGCAAACCTAGTCACTGGGTCAATTGATTTGCATTCTTTTAGGGACATTAATAAATGAGTTCCTACATCATAAATATGATGCCTACTAGGGGACTTTTGTTCTATACCAAAACATTTCATCATTTCAGGTAATATTTCCTGCATTAGACCTGTATCTTTCAAATGAACTACACCATTATATGGACTAGTACTTTTTAAGATTTTAAATAATTCATCTTTTATCCTTTCCTTTGCAATTTTGTTTATAAGTTTTGAATTTTGTTTGATTGCTTCTAAGGTTTTTTCTTCAATTTCAAAATTTAATTCACCAGCTATTCTTACAGCTCGCATCATTCGAAGTGCATCTTCGTTAAATCTCTCAGAAGCATCTCCTACTGCTCTTAATACTTTTTTGTTTAAGTCTTTTTGGCCGTCAAATAAATCAATTATGGTTTCTCCGTCAAAGGCTAATGCGTTTATGGTAAAGTCTCGTCTTTTAAGGTCTTCATCAAGTGATTTCCCCCAATTAACATTGTCTGGTCTTCTGTTGTCAGAATATCCATTTTCAGTTCTGAATGTGGTTATTTCAAATGGTCGAAAATTTTCATTTACAACTAGGCCAACAGTACCAAATACATTATCATAGTAACCTTCTGGAAGTACTTTTAGAATTTCGTCTGGAGTAGCGTTTGTAGTGAAGTCCCAATCATATACATCTTTACCCATTAGTAAATCTCGTACTGCGCCACCGACAACATATATTTCGAAATTATTTTCTTTGAATGTAGTAAGTATTTTTTTTGCTTCGTCTGGAAGAGCGATGTTCATACTATGATATTATATCAGAGTATGAAATGGGAAATTTTAAACAAGTTAATAATTAATAGTGAAGAGTTAATAATTAAGGAACTTTTAAAAAATAGAGGACTGAAGACAAAAAAAGAAATAGAGGATTTTTTAAACCCCAGAGATCCAAAAGACATTGATATATTAGAATTAGGTATTAAAAAGAGTGGTCTTCAAAGTGTACTTAAACGAATTGAATTAGCGAAAAAAAATAAAGAAAAGATAGTAATTTATGGTGATTATGATGCAGATGGGGTATGTGCTACTGCAATACTTTGGGAAGCAATGTATAAGTTGGGTTTTAATGTTATGCCTTTTATACCTGACAGATTTGAGGATGGGTATGGGCTAAAACCAAAAACTGTAATGAGATTAAAGGAAAAGGATAATGATTTAAAGTTAATTATTACGGTTGATAATGGAATAGTTGCCTATGATGGTATAGAGAAAGCCAAAGAAATGGGGATTGACGTTATCGTTGTTGACCATCATCAGGCCGGAAAACTAATCCCTAGTCCCTATACCCTTCACTCTACTTTTGTTTGTGGATCTGCTCTGGCATGGTTTTTATCAAGGGAGATAGGGGTGCCAGATGGATTGGATCTTGTGTCCTTAGGTACTATAGCAGATCAGATGCCACTTCTAGGGGTTAATAGATCGTTAGTAAGATTTGGTTTACCAAAACTTTCAAAGACAAAAAGAATTGGACTTCAAAAAATGTTTCAAGAATCTAAACTTGATAATATTGGTGTTTATGATGTAGGGTTTATGATTGCTCCAAGAATTAATGCGATGGGGAGGCTTGCATCAGCAACTGACTCACTTAGATTTTTATGTACAAGAGATCCTAAAAAAGCAGACGATTTAAATTCAATATTAAATAAAACTAATATAGAGAGGCAAAAAATTGTAGATGAAGTGTTAATTAAAACACTAGAAAAAGTAAGTACTGACAAAATCATAGTAATTTCCGGGGATTATCATGAAGGTGTAATAGGTTTGGCATCTGGAAAGATTACTGAGAAGTTTTACAGGCCATCGATAGTACTTTCCGAAAATGGCGATGTTTCAAAAGCATCAGCAAGGTCAATTGCGGGATTTAATATTATAGAAGCTATTAAGGAAACGGGATTTATTTTGGAAGGCGGAGGTCATCCTATGGCTGCAGGATTTTCTATTGAAACAAGTAAGATTTCAGATTTTAGAATTAAGATTAATGAATTAGCACAAAAAACACTTACACAAGAAATTTTAGAGAGAAATTTAAAAATTGATATGGAAATAAGTTTTGAACAAATTAATACTCAATTAATTGATGAATTAAAAAAATTTGAACCAGTAGGACAAGGGAATTATTCTCCAGTATTCACTAGTACTAGTGTGGAAATTAAAGAAGTAAAGCCTGTTGGAGTTGAAGGGAAACATTTGAAATTAAAGCTTTTACAAAATGGTATAGTAATTGACGCTATTTGGTTTAATACGCAGTACAAAGTACAAAGTACTAAGTACATAGATGTTGCATACTCAATAGAAGAAAATGTGTGGAATAGTAAAACTACTATTCAGTTGAAAGTGAAAGACCTTAAATAATTTTTTTCCCCTTATAAACACGTTTAACCATATCTCCTAAAGTATCAATTACTGCATTCCAATTTGGCTGACCGCTTGAACCTAATTGTTCAATTATTACTTCTTGAATTCTATCGTGGCTAATTTGTCTTCCACACAACGCTGCGATACGTTTAGCGAGCACTGATTTGATATCATCTGGTGCATTATAACTATCTACGATTTGATCTGTTTTTCCCGTTAATCTGTGTCTTTCCATATTTTTTTAGAACTAAAAAAAACCTCTTTTGTAAAAGAGGTTTGTCAAACTAACCAGCAAGACAAACCCCTTAGGTAAAGAGGTTAATTAATGTCTTGACTGATCTATTTAATTTCATTGTCCAAGTAGTTTAGGAAAATAGGTGCTACTTGTCAACCCTTAATTATAATGATATTATAATTTCCAATAGCATTGACGGTATTAACATACCTGAGCTGAAAGAAGAAATCTTTAAAAAGAAATTAGAACTTTCCGGAGTTGCCCGTTAAAGCAAATAAATGAAGTTATAAAACTGGGTGGCACCGCGAGATACCTCGCCCCTGTTTCGCAATATTTGCGGAATGGAGGCGAGGTTTTTGGTGTAGAATAAATATATGAAAAGAACATTGGTTAAAGAAACAATAGAAAAAATTGATGAAACAATCAAGCTACAAGGCTGGGTTAGTACTATTCGTGACCATGGAAAAATTACTTTTATTGATCTTAGAGACAGAACCGGAATTATACAATGTGTAGGAAGTAATTTAGAAAAAGTTTCTTTGGAAAGTGTTATTGAGATAGAAGGTAAAGTTGTCGGAAGACCTGAAAAATTAATAAATAGAGAAATTGAAACTGGCAAGGTCGAATTGCAAATTGAAAAAATGAATATAATTTCTTCTGCAGAAGAGTTACCTTTTGACATGAGCAAGGATGATTTAAATGTTGATTTGCCTGTTTTACTAGACAATAGAGCTTTAACATTAAGACATTCAAAAATTAAGGCAATATTTAAAGTTCAAGAAGTAGTAATCGATTCATTTAGAAAAGCTCTTCAGTCAAGAGATTTTACTGAATTTCAAGCTCCAAGCATTATTTCTTCCGCACCTGAAGGTGGTGCAGAAATATTTGAAGTAAAGTATTTTGGGCATAAGACTTATTTGGCTCAGAGCCCACAACTTTATAAATCTTTGCTTGTAAGTATTTTTGAACGCGTCTTTTCTGTAAATAAAGTATTTCGAGCTGAACCATCAGTTACTACTCGTCATTTAACAGAGGTTGTAAGTTTAGATGCAGAGTTTGGATTTATCGAAGATTATATGGAAGTCAAAGAAATGGCTGAATATACAATAAAATTTATTCTTGACGAAGTTTCTAAAAAGTGTGCAAAAGAATTAGAAATGTGGGGAGCTACAATTCCGTCTGTCTCTAAAAGTATACCAATTATTAAATTGAGAGATGCTCAAAAAATTATATTTGAAAGAACCGGAAGAGATTGTAGAGAAGAAAAGGACTTTGCTCCGGAAGATGAAAGAGAAATTTGTAGATGGTCAAAAGAAGTCCACGGTTCTGACCTTGTTTTTGTAAGTCACTATCCTACAAAGTATAGACCATTTTATACTTATCCTGATCCAGAAGATCCAGAATTTAACATGGGATTTGATTTAATTGGAAGAGGTACAGAGTGGATGACGGGCGGAAGAAGAATTCATGATTACAAAACACTTTTAGAACATGTTAAAGAATGGAACATCACTCCAGAAAATATTGAACTTTATTTGCAAGCATTTAAATATGGTACGCCTCCTCTTGGAGGATTTGCATTTGGTGCTGAAAGAATCACTATGCATATTTTAGGACTCAAAAATGTTCGCGAGGCTTCACTTTTCCCAAGAGATATGGAAAGAGTTGACATCAGATTATCTAAAACAGATAAAAAAGTAGAAGGGAATGATGTATATGGAAATATTTTGGAGTTGCTTGATGAAAATGAAATTGAATATCAAAAATATGAACATGAGCCAGTGTTTACAAGTGAGGAAGCTGCAAAGATAAGAGAAACAAGTATTCACCAAGGAGCTAAAGCTTTGGTTTTGCAGGCTGACAAAGAATTTGTAATGTTAGTTTTGCCTGCTGATTTAAAAGCAGATTTGGATATATTTAAAAAGGCTAAATCTTTTAAGAAACTTGTAATGGCATCAAAAGAAAGTGTTAAAGCTAAAACTGGGCTAGAAGTTGGTTGCATTCCACCATTTGGATCATTGTTAGGATTAAAAACATTTGTAGATTCTAGATTGTCTGAAAATGATGAGATTGCCTTTAACGCTGGGAGACATGATAAATCAGTTAAAATGAACTATAAAGATTATATAAAGGCAGAAAACCCTGAAGTTATTAACTTCAACTAATAGTTTACAGAAAATGAAAATTAATCTTCTATATTTATCACTCTTATCTTTTGTGTTAATTTCAACAACTGCAATATCATTAAATAATGGATTTGATGAAGTTGTGACATTTGTCTATCCTGAAAAAGTTGCTAAAGCTTACTCACCACTACCGATTTTAAAAGATGGAGCAAGATTTCCTATACTTTCGTCACAATCTGTAATGGCTGTTGATTTAGTTTCTGGTGTGACTTTGTACGAGAAAGATCCAAATAAGGCGCTTTTGCCTGCTTCTACTACAAAAATTGTTACAGCACTTGTAGCACTTGATACATACGAGCTTGACTCTGTTTTAAAAGTCGGAAGAGTAAATGTGGAAGGTCAAAAGATGGGGCTTGTTATGGGGGAGGAGATGAAATTTATAGATCTTTTAAATGGACTTTTAATTTACTCGGCCAACGATGCAGCCGAGGTCTTGGCACAAAATCATCCAGGTGGAAGAGCTTTGTTTATAGGTTTAATGAATAAGAAAATAAAGGATTTGGGATTAACAAATACACATTTTACTAATCCTGTTGGACTTGATGATGGTGCGCAGTATTCTACTACTCGTGATTTGGTAGTGGTTTCAAAATTTGCAATGAAGAATCCTATTTTTTCTCAAATTGTTGGGACAAAGGATAAAACAGTAACGAGTGTTGATGGCCGAATTGTGCATAAATTGACCAATATTAATAAATTATTAGGTGTTGTTCCGGGAGTAATGGGAGTTAAGACAGGATGGACCGAAAATGCTAGAGAGAATCTTGTAACTTATATAGAACGTGAAGATAAAAAGGTGATGATAGTTGTACTAGGAAGTTCAGATCGATTTGGGGAAACTAAAGAATTGATTGAATGGATATTTGATAGTTATTCTTGGCAAGAAGTAAAACCTGATTGATAATTATTCCCCAATGAAATCATCAGTTACTGCTGGTACGTATCCTACAAAGTCTTTGTCTCCCGTAAATACGAATATAGGTTGTAGGAATTCTGTGTAAATTCCTGCATCATAATAGGCAAGATAAATTTTTCTTATTTTTATATTATCTCCTTCAATTGTACTGCCTTGAGAAGCTGTAAAATATTTACCTTCTAAAAATTCTTTCCATGCATTGTCCGATGATTTAATTGGATAAGTTGCGAATTGAGTTTCATCTACAGGGAAATAATGATATTCTCCTGCAATAATTTCTCTTCCTCTTTCTTTAATACCACTTACCATAAACCATATATTGGCTTCGCCTGGAGTGTCGGTTAATACTGGTAATTCATCATAATTTTTTCTAAAAATATCAATTCTTACAAGGTTTGCATCAGATTGAGCTAAAGCTGGTATAAATCCTCCTGCCTGAGTTTTTAAGTACTTATGATCAATTGGGCCTGTTAAGTCTTCAGGTAATAATTCTGCTGACCCTAAATAACTTTTTATTGTTGAAAGCGCAAGTTCTGGTTGTGGAGGTCGAGTGGAAATAGGTGATGGATCAGCGTTTAAGTCATAACTAATTGAAAATGACCCTGTAACTATATTGGTTTCAAGTGTCGCTGGGTTATCTTTATTGTTAAATTTATAGATAGACTCAGTTATTTGCTGTGCTTCTGGAACAAATCCAAGTTTTTTTGCTTTTTCGCTTGCAAAATCAAGAGAAAGTAAATTTGATGATATTTTTGGCATAAAATAAACTTTAATTAAATTTGAAACAGTAGGAAGCGATCCGTCAGCAGTTTCAAGTAAAAAATTGATGTTTAAATTTGTTCTTTCTGGTAATTTTAACTTTGGAAGTTTACCAAAGGCAACAGTTGCAGGTGTCGGTGGTGGAGGAAATATCTTTTTATATAATAAAACGCCACTATTAAACATAATCCTAAGCAATACAAAACCTATAATACTGTAGATGATATATCTAACTGTTTTTCTTGATGTTATTGATGCTTCTGTAAGTGTGGCCATGATATGATATTTTAGCATCTGCGATGCTATGAGATTCAGCATTCACAATGCTATAATAATTCTAACATGAGAACTAGATTTGCACCAAGCCCAACAGGATTCTTGCATATTGGAGGATTACGCACAGCATTGTATGCATATGCGATGGCTAAACACGAGGGAGGAGAGTTTATACTTCGTATTGAAGATACTGATCAAAAAAGAGAAGTTGAAGGATCAACCGATGCACTCCAAGTTACTTTGAAAAAATTTGGGATTGTATGGGATGAATTTTATATTCAATCTGAAAGGCATAAAAGTGGAATATATAAAAAAGCTGCAGAAAAACTTGTAGCTGAAGGTCACGCATTTTATTGTCAATGCAAACCTAAAAATGCGAAGGAAGAAGGTTTTTCTATTGAACTTCGTGATCCATGTAGAGATTTGAAATTAACTTCTGGAGCAATTAAGTTGAGAGTCCCTGATGGCGAGATGGTTAAATACACAGATTTTGTTCATAAAAAAGAAATATCTTGGAAAACAGATACTGTATATGATGCAACACTTTTAAAATCGGACGGTTTTCCTACCTATCATTTAGCAGCAATGACAGATGATATTGATATGAAAATTACGCATATAATAAGGGGTCACGATTGGATGCCTTCAACTCCAATTCATCTTTTGGTATTTAAATATCTTGGTGGACCAACTCCTGAGATTGGTCATCCTACTGATATTTTGTCTGCTGAAACAGGAAAAAAATTATCAAAAAGAAGAGACTCTGTTTTTTGTGAACAATTTTTAGATGAAGGATATTTACCTGAAGCACTTTTAAATTTCATTTTTCTTTTAGGTTGGGCTCCAAAAGATAACAGAGAACTTTATACATTGGAAGAAATGGTTAAGTTTTTTGATTCAAATGGATTTCAAGATGCAAACCCTAGATTTTTTAGAGAAAAACTAGATTGGTTTAATGGTCAATATATTCGTAAACTATCAGTCGACAATTTGTTGGAAAAATTAGGGATTGATAATAATCAAAAAAATAAATCAATAGTTGCCCTAATTCAAGATCGATTAGAAAAACTATCAGATTTTAAAGTACTTACTAAATTTTTCTATGAACAACCGGAAGTAGACGCTAGCGCGTGTGGAGAGAACTACAAAGAGCATCTAGTAAAGGCTATAGAGGGCATTAAAGATGATAAAGATTTGATGGAAGTTGTCAAAGAAAATAACTTTAAGACTGGCGACTTCTTTATGAGTTTGAGAGTCGCAATTACAGGTATGAAATTCACACCACCAATCAATGAATCAATTGTAATTTTGGGTAAAGAAGAAACGCTTTCAAGGCTTCGCCTTGTAGTTAATAGTTAAAAATTAATAGTTAATAAATATGCAACAAACTGCTCAATCAACCTTTCGAGATAAACTAAAGTTAAAGAGCATAGAAACTCAAAATTCATTTAGAAAAAACTTTCCTGAAGCACATCAGTTCTTGCTTGAGAAAGGAATTGAGTTAAAAAGAATTAGACAACATTCTGCTAAGTTAATTTCGGCTGGTGCATTAACAGGAACTTTGTTGTTAACACCTCCAACTGGGGCAGGTTCATTACCTAGTCCTAATGAAATTGTACAAAGCTTTAATAATGATGAAAGTAATGAAGATAGATTGCCACAAAAGGAATTAATAGATTCTTTAAAAGTTATGCTTCCAGAAAATGTTAGATCTCTCTCAAGAGATGAGGAAAAGAAAATAGAGCAAGTTTTTAAAGATACTGCAAATATTAACGCTAAAGCAACACTTGAAGGAGAGCATCTAAATACTACGTATGGATATATTGGAGCTGAACAACATTTAAAAAGATATCCAGGAGATATTTTAGAAAATCACGGTCCTTATTACAAGGAAGGTATGGCGCCTGGACTTGGTGCATGGGGATATTTTTCAAAATCAAGAGAAAGTTTAACAGATCAATTAATAGAAACAGAAAAATGGTATTCTGTTGTCCAAACTTTGTATTTACATGATTGGAATACAAGGCAACCTTATATGAAGAACTGGTATAAGCATAGAAAGCTTCTAATAGTAAATACAAAAAACGGGAATGCTGTTGTAACAGCAATTTCTGATGCTGGGCCAGCTGCTTTTACAGGGAAACATTTTGGAGGCAGTCCTGAAGTTATGGAGTATTTAGGTGGTTCTAGGTATAAAAAAGGTGCAGTTTTGGCATTTTTTATTGATGATCCTGAAAATAAAGTTAAATTAGGACCGGTAAAGTATAATGAGATTAATATAGCAAAGGAGAATTTAATACAAATATGAGATTCAATATAAAAATATTATGAGCATTCTATTTTTCGACAAATTAATTGTTCTAGATAAATTGGATAATCATATCAAAAAAAGATATGAGTCAAATGAAGAGAGACAAGAAATTTGGCAAATTGTAGAGGAAATTTTGCATCATAAGGTAATGGGTTGTGTCTTAAATCATTTACCTAAAATTCACCATAATGAATTTTTAGAAAAATTTCATAAACATCCATATGATGAAAGTATAATTGAATTTTTGAGTGAGAAATCAAAAAAAGATATGAAAAAAATAATTAAAGAGGAGATTAAGCTACTAACTAAGGATCTCCTCCTTCTTGACTCTCACAAAGTGTAGCCAATCTTCAAGTATTTCAAGGAATGTTTTTAAGGGAGCTTCGATAATAAAGTCAAAAATGAAACTTAAAATATTAATTTTACTTATTTGATTTGATAATAATTGGCCAATTTTTATGATTGGTAGAAAAATGTAGTCCATCAATGTTTCAAAAAATGATTCGTTATAACTATCATGCAATTGATATTCTTTTGAAATTTCTCGTACTCGGAATGCAAAAAAGGAAACAACAGAAAGGAAAAACAAAAATATAATTTGGCTTATAAAACTGAATCCTAAAATTGTTAAAAACCAAAGTATCCCAAGTATCATTAAGATTGATGTAAACAAGAAAATGTAAAAAAATGTCTTGTCACTTTTCCCTAATATTTTATTTTCAACAATGTTTTCTGGGATATTCTTGTCACTATCTAGATATAACCAGTTATAAACCTGTTCAACCATGTCCTGAGTATTTCTTTTGCTAGGTAGTTTAACGGAAGAATTAAACAAGATCATTAATGATGGCGGGAATAAAATATTTATGGCAAGTACGACATAATTTAAATGGCTAAAAAGTATTTCAAATGGTATTTCAATGATTATTGCTAAAATCATTTTTGTAAGAAAAATATAGATTATGCTTCTCTTTGAGGCACGTATTACTTTATCCTTTGTTTGAGTATATTTTTCCTCAAGCAACTTTGTAGCTGCTAATTCAAGTTTGGTGTCGTCAGAAATTAGTTTTATAAATTCTGGATTTTCTTTTATTAAATCACGAATTAAGTTAAAAGGAGGTATTAATTGGTTGACCTTTCTTTTTATTAAATCTTTTAATGGGTGGTTTAGATGATTTTTTACAATTTCATATGTTTTTAGAAATTTATTAGGATCGCTCCAATTAGGTAGTAAAACTTTTAAAAGTTTGTATGAGATAATATCGTCACTATTTTTTGCAAATGTTTTTTCTACCGCGATGTATATTTGAATACTTTTAATTGTTTTGTCAGGTTCGTTGAAATCAATTTTATTAAAAATTGAAGAGGAAACATAATTAATTATAACTTGGTTTATTGGATTAAAATTTAAATTGTCTTCAATTTCGCATGCACAAATAGTTATTATCTCTCTTGTATTTTTTGAATCGGATGTTTTGACCGCTTCTCTATATTTACTAATTATTTTTGAAAGTTGTTCAATTTTTTCATTTTCGACAACATTGTTTACTAAATATTTTGCCCATGATAGTTCTTTAATTAATAATTTAGCAATTTTTGAGTTGTCTTGATTTAAAAAAATTCTTCGTTTTAAAATTCTTTCAACAGCTGCAATCCTAACTAGGTTCTCATCTCTAAATTCGACTGCATTTCTAGCTTTTTCATAAATAAATGCTAAGTTAGAAGCAGTACTTGTTAAATTCTGAGATTTATTTGTTTTGTCTCCACTAAATTTTATAGCCAATTCAATATCTCTGACTAATTCCTTTGTTACTTGGTTTATATTTGCCATGCTAATTTAAAAGACAGTATACTAGAAATATGGATAAAAACTATGGAGGAGTAATTTGGACGAATCATGCGATGCAGAGATTGTCAGAACGAGGTATAAAACAGGGAGATGCTTGGGCAACATGGAATAGACCAGAGCAGAGTAGATATGCTCAATCTCAGGGAGCATGGGTATACTATCGAACTTATTATGACCAAAGAATTGAAGTTGTTGCAAAGCAGAATGAAAGAAAAGAATGGATTATATTATCAGTATGGTCAAAAACTATTAATTTAAGTACAAACTCAAAAGTCAAAACAAAACCAGATTCGTTGTTGACAAGATTCTTTAAATTGTTTACATTTAATAATGGCTAAGATGAAACTCTTTCCAAAAAGAAACAAAAATTTACTTCCTTTATTAGCGGTTACGGTTTTAGTGCTTAGTTTAGCTTTAGTTAATTATTCTGAATTTTTATCTTCAACAGTTGAAAATACACAAAGTGTATTAAGTAAATCAGACGAAAACGAAGATGAAAATGATAATGATGATGAAAGCGCAACTTCATTAAAGACTGATGAACCCAAACCAGTGAATAGTCCAGAGTCGAAAGATGATAGAAAAGAAGAAAAAATAAAGAAAGAAGAAGCTAGAAAGCAAGAACTTAGGAAACAAGAGGCTAAAAAATTAGAAGCAAGAAAAGAAACAGAAAAGCCAAAATCTTCAGGAATAGTTAGAATTGAAGCGGAAGTTGAGAACGAAGAAGATGAAAATGAAGTAGAAAATGAATCTGAAAGCAGATTAGAAATTGAAAATGAATTTGAGCAAGAGTCAGAGACAGCTTCAGATGACGGTACAATTAATAAATTTAAATTAAAGATTAAAACAAGAACAGTTGCAGGGAAAACTATAATTGAAACTGCTTCTGGAGAAATGGAAGTAGAAAATAGTCCAACTGATGCAGTTAATAGCTTAGTAGATAATGATATTTTGGATACACCAACTTCATTTGAAGCCAAAACTAATGATGATAATAAAGTTGAGTTTGAAGTTCAAGGCCTTGAAGTAAAAAAGTTACTTGGACTATTTTCTGTAAATTTACCTAAAAGTGTAACACTAGATGCTGATACTGGAGAGGTAATTGCTTCAAAACAAGGTGTTTGGACTCGATTCCTGAGTCTTTTGTCAATCTAATGATTGCTGATTTTTTTAAGTGGTTAATATCAATTTTTATTGCTTTGTTTTCAGCTGCACCAGTAGCCGTCTCAACTTTTATGCCTTCAGCTGCACCAACAGAAATTGCCACAATGTCAGTTACTCAAATACCAGAAATTACTCCAACTCCGACACAAATTGCTACAGCTATACCTACATTAGCTCCAACACCTAAGCCAACCCCGATTCAATCGGGGCCAACAGTTAAACCGACAACTGCGCCAATTATTAATAATGTTCCTCCAAATACAGGTTTTGCAAAACAAAGTGTGCAAACTGATACAGGTGTTTTTAGTGTAAGTATAATTTCTGCAGATATAGGGAGTACAAGAGTAATTATTGATACTGCCTCTACCTCGGATTGTGGTTCAAATTGTCCAGCTTTATCGTTATCAGATTATATATCTCGTAATGGAGGCTTTGCTGGTGTTAATGGCACATATTTTTGCCCAAAAGATTACCCAAGCTGTGCAGGAAAAGAAAATACTTTTGATTTGCTTGTAATGAATAAAGGTAAATATTATTTTAATTCGGCAAATAATGTATACAGTACTAATCCTGCAGTAATTTTTGGAAGTGGGTATGTTCGTTTTGTTTCGGCCGGAAGTCAGTGGGGAAGGGATACAGGCGTGAATGGAGTATTGATGAATTATCCACTTTTAGTTTCAAGCGGAAACGTTAGTTTTGGAGGTGATTCTGATCCTAAAAAAGGAAGTGTCGGTAATAGAAGTTTTGTAGCTAATAGAGGAAATACTGTTTACATTGGTGTGGTTCATTCTGCGACTGTTGCAGAATCTGCAAGGGTAATGAAGGCCCTAAGTATGGATAATGCCTTAAATCTCGATAGTGGGGGTTCTACTGCCCTCTGGTACGGCGGATATAAGGTTGGACCTGGACGCGCAATTCCTAATGCAATTATTTTTGTAAGATAAATTAGCTGGTGAAAGTTATAGCAACACCTTTTTTATCTGCTCTTCCAGTTCTACCAATTCTATGAATATATGTGTCGTAACTTTCTGGTTGATCATAATTTATAACATGACTTACGTTTGGAATATCAATTCCACGAGAAGCTACGTCTGTAGCTATTAAAATATTAATTTTATCTGATTTGAATTTATCTAGAGTTTTGATTCTTTGGCTTTGTCTTTTGTTTCCGTGGATACAATCTGCACGGAACCCTTTAGCGTATAAATCATCAGATAATTTTTGTACTCCATGTTTAGTTCTTAAAAATATCAAAACTTTTTCAAATTCTTTTTGGCTTAATAGCTCAAATAATTTATTAATTTTTTGTCCTGCGTGTTCAACCTTCACTACTTCTTGGGAAACGTTTTCTGCAGTATCTCCTGTTTTAACTGATACCGTAACTGCACTTTCATTAACAAATCGTTTTAATACCTTTCTAACTTTACCGTCAATTGTTGCTGAGAAAAATAGTGATTGTCTTCTTGAAGGTAGAAGCGAGATTAGTTGTTGTATATCTTTTAGGAAACCGATATCTACCATATGATCTGCTTCGTCCAAAACTACATTGCTAAATCTAGAAAGATTTAGATTTCTAGATTCAACATGATCCAAAAGCCTACCAGGTGTTCCAATTACAAAATTAGGATTTCTTGAAAGATCTTGTCTTTGTTTATTCATATTTTCTCCTCCAATACATAGAGCAGAATAAATGTTTAAACCACGTGAGACTGTAAATAATTCATCTTGGATTTGTTTTGCTAGCTCTCTTGTTGGGGCAACTATTAGCACTTTTTCGTCTTTATCTTTAATCATTTTATCCAATAACGGAATTAAAAAGGCTAAAGTTTTACCTGTACCAGTGTTTGCTATACCAATCAAGTCGTTTCCATTTAAAATTTCAGGAATTGATTGATCTTGTATTGGTGTTGGGTTTATGTAATTTCTGTAAGCGATATTTTTCTTTAATCTGTCGTCAATTCTGAAACTGTTGAATGTATTTTTTGCAATATAATCTTCACGAATAGTTTTTTCTTTGGAGTTCATTGTGTTAATTACAGTTGTAGGGTCAAAAGCTTTTACTGTTCTACCTCTACCGCCAGCACCAAAACGTCTACCCATTGCACCATAATTTGTGCGAGCACGAAATCCACCACTAGATCCATTTTTAAAATTTTTATACATTTAATTTAAAACGATTGGGGAAAAACCGAAGAAGTAAATAAATAATTACAACTAGTCTTTCAACACAATATAAGTATGATATCAGTAATGTCGCGAATTGTCAATCCCATAGTTTAATTAACTTTTCCTTATCTGTTTTGGTCATTTTTTTTATTTCTGCCTCTCTTTTCAGCGCAATACTTTTAGAATCACAGTTTTCTGTATATACCACTTCGAAGTTTTCAAATGAACGCATATATTTTGAAGACTTGGCACCTTTTGATTTGTGCTCACTTATTCGCTTTTCTAAATTGTTTGTAATTCCAGTATAAAGTGTGTTTTTTGAGGTTCTTAAGATATAAACTTTATACATGTTTAAGAATTTCTAGCGCTTCCTCAACTGTTTTGGTATTCATCATCTCTGCACGAAGTTTGCTTGCTCCTTCGAAATTATTGACATACATTTTATAAAACTTTTTGAGTTTGTCATAGTGCATGGTTTTGTCTGATAACTTTAAATGTTTAACTAGAACTTTTTTTGAATCCTTAAAATTGTGCTCAGTTATTTCCTTTTCAAAAACCCATGGGTTTGAAAAGATTCCGCGACCTATCATTACTCCATCCACTCCATAGATTTCGTGTTTTTGTAAAACATCAATATAATTTTTGCAGTCACCGTTTCCAATAATAACTGTATTTGGTGAAATATTGCCCCTTAATTTAACAGCTTTTGAAATTTCTTCCCAATTTGCAGGAACATCAGACATTTGTCTGGCAGTTCTACCATGAACTGTGATTGCGTCCAATTTTTGTTCGAGTAAATAAGTAATCCAATCTTCCGTTTCAATATCTTTAAATCCGATTCTAGTCTTAACACTTATGGGTAAATTATGTGAACCTTTCTTTGTAGCTTCAATTATCTCTTTTACTAAGGGTCTATTTTTAATAAGTGCTGAACATGCTCCAATTTTGACAACAGCTTTTACAGGACAACCCATATTAATGTCAATTCCATCAAATCCAAAGTCGAATGCAATTTTTGCAGATTTTTCAAAATTTTCTGGGTTTGTACCCCAAAGTTGAGCTACTATTGGTTTTTGATTATTACTAAATTTAAATCGATGAATTGTTTTTTCAAAGCCAATTGATGTTAGGGCATCAGTATTAGTGAATTCTGTAAACAAAACGTCAGGTTTCGGTAATTCAGTTGCGACTATTTCTCTAAATGCAAAATTTGTAACATCTTCCATAGGGGCAAGGACTGTAAATGGTTTTGGTAGTTTTTGCCAGAAATTCATAGTATTTACAAGTATAGTTTAATATTTTCTTTGTGCTCTTCATAAGTTTTTGCACAGTGGATTTGTTTGGTTGAGTCATGTAAATAAAAAATACAATCAGTCTCTTCAGGACTGATTGCTGCTTCTATAAAGTCAATATTTGGGCTGCATATTGGTGTAGGTGGCAAGCCTTCATTTCTGTAACTGTTATAAGGTGAATCTAATTGTTTTTGCTTTAGATCAATTGCGCCCCACCAGCTACCATTTGCATTTTTACCTAATGTATATTGCATTGTGGCATCAATTTGAAGTCTCATGTCTGTATTTAATCTGTTCCAAATAATACCTGAGATTAATTTAGCATCTTCTCTTCCTGCAGCTTCTCTTGCTATAAGGGATGCAATTTTAACTCCTGTAGTCCATTTTATATTTGCTTCATAGAATTTATCAGTAAGTGGCGCCATTTTTTCGTTAAATCTATTGATGAATCTTGTTGATATTTGTTTTACTGTTTCATCCTTAGGTATTAAATAGGTATCTGGGTAATAGACGCCTTCGAAATAGTCAGTATCAATATTTAATTTATTCCATTCTGATAATTGGGTTTGATCCCATTTTAATATTTCTGCTAGTTTTTCTCCTACCTGTTCTTTTCTGGGACATGCGTAAATATTAACCCAAAATAAGTCTTGTTCATCAGTTATGTTTTTAATTATTTCCCAGGAATTCATAGATTTGGATAAGTTGTAGCCTCCTTCTTTAATGATTGTAGAAGAGGAAAAGTAATCAAATAATAATTCAAAACTTTTTTTATTCTTAATTAAATTGTTTGAATAAAGTTCATCGGCTAAATTAAATGATCCTTTGTTTTGTGGAACTATAAATGTGATGTTATCACTGGAATTATTTACTGGACCTAAAAAGTTCCATGCTAGGAATAAGATAAATAAACTTAGCGAGATGAGTACGACAAACGTTTTCCAAATAGTAGACATAGGGCTATTATACCAAGAAACATCAAACTACTTATGCAAAATTGTCCAAAACTGGCTGGGCTTATCGCTACAAGCGTTATTCCAGATAGCAAAGTACTGGTAGTTAAGACTGCTATATGTTTAATTTTTTGAGTTGATGGTGAAAAGGCAGAATAAATTGAATAAACAAGGCTAATTAAAGCTAATATGATGTGTGTTACTAAAATCATTACTTAATAATAACAGAAAATCATTAAGAGGGGATTAATTATTTCCAAATATATCTGCTTAAAATAAAAAAGGGTCTCTGAGTGAAGATACAATTACTATTAAATATAAATTGAGGTATCTCTATCTTTCAAACTTTAGTTTAAATGGCAAAAACCGAGACTGTAAAGTCGTGGGGCTTTTATCTTAAAAACTTTAACTCTTAAAATGTAAGCAGATGTATCCGGAGACAATCAGCAATATAGGTATTATAACAGGTCTTTTCCAAATGTCAATACTATGGGTGTTTTCAACCTAATAGATGATTATTTTTGGATTACTCCTAAATTTTTGTATTTTAATTTAAATTCATCTAAAAAGTAACCGATGTTAGGTACTATGCTCGAGAGTCTTTTAAGATTATCTTTAACTTTGACAAGTGGATCAACGCATCTAGGTTTATTTGGCCCAAAAAATTCTGCACTTTCCTTATCTGAATAAACAAATTCCTTATTTATTTCGAGTCTATTTAATAGTTTGTTTATTGCTACATTTTTGGTCGATTTTAATTTATTCATTAGTTGAATATCATCCGTAAAAAAGTCAGCTTCTGTTATGTATTTATTTTCAAGTGCAATTTTTAATGCTTTAGAAATTAAAAAGAATGATCCGTGCGATGTCGGGTCAAGCCAGATTAATCTAGAAAAACTAGAAAACAATATTGTATAAGTTGACGCAAGTCTAATATCTTTAAAATAAAGATTTTGTTTATCAAGATGAATATTTTTAATAAACTCATTAACTAAAACTTTTGGCAAATAATTCATCATGTATCCATCTCTCATAAAATAATCCCATCTGTCAAAAGATATGTCTGGTAAATTATTCTCAAGTAAGGGAAACTTTTCTAAATCTAGTACCTTTTCTAGACTTATTTTGTGTTTAATAAGAATCTTAGGAATATCGGATTTTAAAATAATTTTTTCAGTAAATTTTTCATGGAAATCGTGGGCTTCACTTAGAAATACAAAGTCAATTACATGAGAAAACGCAGTATGGGGAACATCGTGCAATAAACATGCTATTTGCTCCTCAATCGGCCTCTTAAACAAGTAAGATAAATACCAAACTCCAACACTGTGTTCAAATCTGTTTACGTCTCTAATAGGTTGAATAAAATGAGGAGCCCCATCTTGACTTATTTTTTTAAGCCGTTGTACAGGATTTGAAAGTATTAGTTCCTGAATTACTTTTTCTTTAACCTTTATTTTTCCATAAATTCTGTCTTTAATTATCATATTTTTTGCTAGGGGACAGGGATTCGAACCCCGATTCAATGATCCAGAATCATTTTGCCTACCATTAGCAGATCCCCTATTGTGGTTATGCCATGATTATAACAGAGGATACTTTCTAAAACTAATTAAATCCATAAATTCGTATGCTTCGATTTTTCTTCTAATTCTTACAGCATTAGTTCTTCTCTCTGGATGGAATCCAAGTTGCTTAATATTTGATTCTAAGAAATTTAATATTGAGATATTCATATTTGAAAAACTTAAATTGTATGTATATGTCTTTTTGTGAACTGAAAATGATGCTTCGGCTTCATATAGTCCTTTAATAAATGAAATGAGATTGGTTTTATTGTTTACTATCCAATCAGGTATGATAATGACCTTATCTTTTCTGGCGCCGATAGGAATTCCTAGTCTTTCACTTAAATTATTTTGATAAATAGTGACATTAACACAATTGGCTATTTTTCTCTTATAAACACTTGGTTTTTTTGAAAATACTTTTTCGATAACTTTTGATGTGTATTTCCAAAGGTCGGGTTTGTCTGTTCCTAAAGTTATTCGTAGGCATTGAGTTCTTTCCATTTGATTAATATTACCGTCACCTAATGTAATACCAACCAAAAAGGATAAGTTAGAGTCCCTTTTGAGTTTTATCTGTGTGTTTGGAATAATACCTGATAATCTTGCATTGTGCCTCCAGTTTTTGAAATTATCAATTTTTAGTCTTTTGAATGTCTCTGAAATTTTTAGTACACTTTTGTCGTTAGACTTATTTTTACCCTTGTTCCAAGAACTCTTAACCTCCATAATCAATTATATACCATTAGACGACGTAGTGTATAATAAATTATGTTTAAGCTTCCTGAATTCAAATATAAATATGATGCACTTGAGCCGTTTATTGACGCTCAAACAATGGAAATTCACTATACGAAGCATCATCAGACTTATGTAGATAAATTAAATGCGTTAGTTGTTGCGAATCCAGATTTAAAAAATAAAACGCTTGAAGAATTATGTCTACTTTCTGAAACTAAAAATATGGCCGGAGGCCACTCAAACCATACATTTTTCTGGGAAACATTGTCATCTCCAACTGGTGAAATAACTACGTCTTTGTTTGAGCCATTTAAAGAAGAATTTACAAACAAGGCACTTGGTCTTTTTGGTAGTGGCTGGGTTTGGCTTGCCAACAAAGACGGAAAGAACGAAGTAATTGCTACACCTCTCCAAGATTCGCCTCTTGTTACAGGTTACACTCCAATTCTAGGAATTGATTTGTGGGAACACGCGTATTACATCAAGTTTCAGAATAGAAGAGCTGAATACATTGAGGCTTTTTGGAATATTGTAAATTGGAAAGTTGTTAGCGAAAATTTCAAGAAACTTAATTCTTAAGTTATAATACCTTCACGATGATTAAAATGACTTCTAATGTTTTGCCTGATTTTCACTATTTTATAAAAGGGGATAATCCTAAACTTTTAATTCATTCTGGAACTCATGGGGACGAATTTGAAGTAATTGAAGTGGTTCAAAAGTGTATCGAAAAATATGAAGATAAACTTCCAGATTTTATATTTGTCCCACAAGTTTCACCCTCTGCAGTAAAGAAAAAAACTAGAGTGAATGGAAACGGGTTTGACATGAATAGAATATTTTTTTCAAACTCAAAAGAGTTAGAAGTAATTGAAAATATAAAAGCAATTAAAGATTATAAATTTGATTTGATGGTGAGTTTTCATGAAGATCCAAAATTACCGTTTTATTATATTTATGATGAAGGCACTGATCCAATAGAAACTGAGTTAATACTTAAACATAATTTAAAACTACAAAATATGGGAGTAGACTTACTCAATGGAATTGATGATCCAGAAGACCCAATTTTAGGAATTGATTTTACTAATGGATATCGTAAATTTATAATTTCTCCAGAATTTAAGAATAGTGGAATGATAACAAGTTGGGCGATAATTAATAATTTAGTAAATGATACATTAACACCGGAAATTCCTAGTAGCGCAGATATTTCTAAAAAAGAGATGATCGTTGATTCCTTCTTTAAAGACATTTTGTGTTATCATTAAACTAGTGAAAAGGTTAATTGGTATATTAATATTTTTTGTAATTATCGGAGGTTTAGGTTTCTATGTAATCAAAAAGTATTTACCTAATTTAGTACCTCCAAGCAAAAACATTAAACAATATTTACCTTTAAGTGGTGATACGCCTTCACCTATTAAGGTTCCACAAGGAGGAAAGCTTGATACTTTTTATGATTTAAAAGGAGAAATGCCCCGTGCTTTAGCCTTTGATGAAAGTGGTAATTTGTTTGTAAGTTTAACTTCTTCTGGTAAAGTGGCTGCAATTATTGATGAAAATAAAGATTTGAGAGCTGATAAAAAAATAGATATCTTGAAAGGTCTTAATAAACCTCACGGAATAGCGTTTGATAGTGGATATATTTATGTAGCTGAGTCTAATGGTGTTTCAAGGTATTTTTATAATGCAAGCGATAAGACTGCCACGGGGAAGGAGTTGTTATTATCTCTTCCTTCTGGTGGAAGGCATTTTACGAGAACAATAAGAATTTATAAGGACAAGCTTTATACTTCAGTAGGTTCATCTTGTGATGTCTGCGTTGAAAATAATGAATCAAGAGCTTCTATTATTGTTACGAATCTTGATGGAACTGATAAAAAAATAGTTGCCACTGGTCTTCGCAATACTGTTTTTTTTGATTTTGATGATCAAGGTCAGATGTGGGGAACTGAGATGGGTAGAGATTTGTTGGGTGATAATTTACCACCAGATGAAATAAATAAAATTGATAGTACAAAGTTTGGAGTGGATTATGGCTGGCCATATTGCTACGGAAATAAAGTAAAGGATTTAAAGTTTAGCGATGATTCAAGTAAAACATGTTTTGATACTGTAGCACCTGTTTTTGAACTTCCAGCTCATTCAGCACCACTAGGGATCAGGTTTGATGGATCAGGTAATTTGATTGTTGCGTTGCATGGCTCTTGGAATTCGTCAACTAAGGTGGGTTACAAACTTGTTAAACTTAATATGTTTGCAGGTGAAGTTAGTGGGATAGAGGATTATTTGTCAGGCTTTTTAGCTTTAAATGGAGATGTGCTAGGTAGACCTGTGGATTTACTCTTTGACAAAAATCATAATCTATTTATAAGTGATGACAAAACAGGTTTGATTTATATATTATCAGAGTAATTTAGGTAGGAATAAACAAAGTCCAACGATTACTGACATGATTGCTCCTAAAAGTACTGTACCTGCGGACATATCTTTAATTATTCTGGCTTCTTCTGAAATTTCAAGTGAATGTAAGTCTACTATTTTTTCGACAATTGTATTAACTAGTTCTAGAATTATCACTGAAAATATAGTTAATATGAGTAGTGAAAATTCTAAAATTGTAAATTTTAAATAAATTGCAAATACTATTACAAAAAAAGATGCTAGAAAATGAATTCTTAAGTTAGGCTCAGATTTGAATGCATCTTTTATACCGTTTAGTGCGAATTTGAAACTTTTAAGTGTGACTAACATTCTAATATTAGTATATCATTAATAAATGGTAACTTTTTTTGCAAGTGTTTTAATTTGGTTTATGTTTTTTGGCTTAATTGTTTTGTGGGTAATAGATGGAAAAATTAAGAAGGAAACAGTACTTCATGCTTTATTTTCAATGGTTATTGCTTGGGGTATTTCAGAAGCGATTAAATATATATTTCCCACACTTAGGCCGTTTCAAGTAGAGAATATAATTCCACTTACATCGACAATTCCGGGGGATGGTGCATTTCCTTCATCTCATACTGCCGTTGGGTTTGCCCTTGCTGTCACAATTTTAAAACATGATAGAAAGGTGGGAATATTGTATTTAATTATGGCTGGTTTAGTTGGGGTTGCGAGAATTATTGCACATGTACATTATCCTATTGATATTGTTGGTGGTGCGATTTTAGGAACAGTAATTTCATCATTGACATCTAGCAAACACTTTGTTAGACTGCTAAATCGATGAGAAGTGTACCGATAGTACCAATTAGGGGTTCAGTAGTTTTTCCACATACGGATACTCTACTTTCATTCGTAAGACCAAGATCTGTGACTGCGGCTGACGATGCTTTTGGAAAAGATAGATTAGTTGCAATTTTCACTCAAAAAGATTCAAGAATAAATGATCCAGTAAAAGAAGATCTAAATGAAATTGGAACTCTTGCCACAATTACCCAGATGATGTCAGTTGAGGATGGCACCCACGCTTTGGTAAGGGGTCAAGTTAGAATTAAACTTTCAGAAATAGTTTCAAATAGTCCATTTATGGTTGGATCAGTTGAAGAACTCCCAGATTCCCCAGTTTATTCTACAGAAGAGCTTGCACTTGCCAAAAATTTATCCGAAGCTTTTAAACGAGCTTTAACTTTAGGGAAAATGGTTGAAGTCATGTCAGTTGTAAAACTTATATCAGAGTCATCAAACCCTTCAGAACTTACAGATCAGATTTCAACTGTTTTGGATATTAAATTAAGTGAAAAACAAGATTTATTAGCAACATTTCCTCTTCTTGAGAGAATGAAGAAAGTGCAAATTTTGCTTTCAAAAGAAATTAATATTTTAGAGATTGAAAAAACTATTTCGTCAAAAACACAAGAGCAATTTGATGAGATTATGAAAAAGAATATATTAAGAGAAAAGAAAAAGGCAATTGATAAAGAACTTGGTGAAGGTGGAGGAGAAGATGGAGAAGTAGCAACTGAGGAAATTAAGGAATACAAAAAGAAAATAATGGACAGTAAAATGCCTAAGGATGTTGAAGAAAAGGCATTAAAAGAACTTAATAAATTATCTAAAATGTCTTCATTTAACCCTGAGTCAGGGTTTTTAAGAAATTATTTAGACTGGCTTTGTGATGTTCCATGGAGTGTCGTAACGCCCAATACTGTATCAATAACAAAAGCTGGTAAAACAATGGAGAAAAGACATTATGGATTAAAGAAAACTAAAGAAAGAATATTGGAATATTTATCAGTTATGAAGCTTTTGGATGAAAGAAAGCAAAAAGGTAAAGAAAGTAAATTTCAACCAACTATATTATGTTTTATAGGACCTCCCGGAGTTGGAAAAACTTCTATAGGTAAAGCTATTGCTGAGGCAATGGGTAGAAAATTTGCACGTATTTCTCTTGGTGGTATAAGAGATGAAGCTGAAATCAGAGGCCACAGAAGAACTTATGTTGGCGCATTACCTGGAAGAATAATTCAAGGTATCAAAACTGCAGGTACAAGAAATCCTGTATTTATGCTTGATGAAATAGATAAAGTTGGAGCAGACTTTAGAGGAGATCCTAGTTCTGCTCTATTGGAAGCATTGGATCCAGAACAAAACAAAGAATTTTCTGACCATTACCTAGAAGTTCCATTTGATTTGTCTGATGTATTTTTCATTGCAACTGGAAACGTTTTAGATACAATCCCTGCTGCACTTCGAGATAGGATGGAAGTAATACAATTTGCAGGTTATACAGAGGAAGAAAAATTTGAAATTGCAAAGACATTTATTTGGCCAAAACAATTACAAAATCATGGATTGGAAAATATCAAAATCTCAGATAGGGCATTAAAAGAAATTATTTCAAAATATACAAGAGAGTCTGGTGTAAGAAACTTGGAAAGAAATATCTCTACAGTACTACGTAAAATTGCAAGATTAGTAGCAGAAAAGAAAAAATATCCGAAAACTGTGAAAGATATACATGTTAGGCAGTATTTAGGGGTAAATAAATATACATCATTAATTGCAGAAAAGAAAAATGAAGTAGGTATGGCAACTGGACTTGCGGTTACCTCAGTTGGAGGAGAAATATTATTTATTGAAGTTTCATTAATGCCAGGACGTGGAAAACTTACTTTGACTGGGCAATTAGGAGAAGTAATGAAGGAGTCAGCACAGGCTGCATTTACTTGGGCCAGATCGAATTATAAATTATTAGGTTTGAAGGCTGACTTTTCATCAAAGCTTGATGTACATATTCATGTTCCTGATGGTGCAGTTCCAAAAGATGGACCATCGGCAGGTACATCAATTACTACAGCACTTGTATCGGCGCTTACAAAGATTCCAACCAGAAGAGATACAGGAATGACAGGTGAAATAACTCTTCGAGGTAAGGTTACTGAAATAGGAGGACTTAAAGAAAAATCAATTGCAGGGCATAGAGCTGGGCTTAAAACTATAATTGCACCTAAGGATAATCAAAAAGATATGGAAGATATACCAGATAAAGTCAAAAAAGATATTAATTTTGTGTTTGCAGAAAAACTTGAAGATGTGTTGAAAGTCGCCCTTACCAAGTGGCCAATAGTATAATACTTTCTTCTTTTGTGACGCTTACGGGAATCGAACCCATATTTCTTGGATGAGAACCAAGTGTCCTAGCCGTTAGACGAAAGCGCCGTAGTTTGTATTATATAGCATCAGCTACAGAATCGCATTGCTCTGTAAAAGTAGATATCGTAAGTGAGCTTCAGAATATTTTTCTTGTTTCTGCTAAAATATGGCTAATTATGGCAATTAGAAGAATACTTGATTACACAGAAGAACCTTTGCATAAATCAGCAGAGAAAGTTGTGGGGTTTGGAAAGGAAACTAAGACTATTGTATCTGACTTGATAGACACTTTGTATTCATCCACAGGCGTTGGTCTTGCTGCTCCTCAAATTGGTATAAATAAACAAATTTTTATATATGATCCAAAAAGAAAGCTTGACGAAAAAATTTATAACTATAAAGTACTTATCAATCCAAAAGTAACAATATTAGGCAATGAAAAAAGACAATCAAAAGAAGGTTGCAAAAGTACGCCTGATTTGTTTGTTAATTTAAGAAGATACTCAAAAATAGTTGTAGATGGATTTGATGAAAACGGAAACCCAGTTAAATTTGATTCAAAAGGTATTGAAGCACAAGTAATTCAACACGAAGTAGATCATCTGACAGGTAAATTAATATTTGAACATGAGTCAATAAATGACAAAGATAAAAGTTTATACAACGATTATGTTTCAGACACAAAAAACATTCTCGACTCACTTAAATTTGCAAATGAAATTAAAGATGGTCAGATTTTGATAACTATTTCAAACAATAATACTATTCATTTATTCAAAGACGGAGATCAAATTCAAATGTATTTTTCAGACAAGGGTAAATTTAGTGGGATTATGTCTAGAATTGACATCAAGCACCCATTAAGACTAATTGGTATTTATACGCAAGCAATGATGTTAAGTTTAGTTTTTTCAGATATTCCAGAGAAAGTATATTTAATTGGTTTTGGTGGAGGTCGAATTCCAATGATCTTTCATCATTATTTTCATAAAACTGTTATTGAGAGTACTGAAATAGACAACGAGGTAATTGATATATCCAAAAAATATTTTGGCATATCTTTAGATGAAAGAATGATTGTAGAAAATACTGACGGTAGAAGCTATCTACAAAATCAAAATAGTGATAAAAAATACGATATCATAATTGTTGATACTTTCTCTGGATCAGGTGTACATCCTTTTCCGTTTTCTACTATTGAATTTTATGATTTGTGTAAAAATCATCTTTCTCAAAATGGAGTTGTTACAACTAACTTAGTTGAAACGGATCCGCTATTCCAACAAAAAGTAAAGACATTTATTGAATCTTTCAGGTATGTTTATGAGTTTTTGTATGAAGGAACTCATGTATATTTTGGAAGTGAGTCCGTAAATATAAAAATTGAAGATTTTGTAAAGAAAGCCAAACAAATTGATAAATTTTATAATTTTAGGTTTCCTTTAGATTGGCTAGCCAAAAAAGTTAATATTGTCAAAAAATCAGATAGTGCAAGCAATGATATCGTAAATGAAGAATTGCTAAGTGACAAATCAAATCCTTCTGAAAAAATAAATATATTTTCTGGAGTTTCCAGAAATGATCTTTGTCCATGTGGTTCAGGCAAAAAATTTAAACGCTGCCATCTTTTAAAAATAATTGATATAGTCTGATTTCTTGACAATGACCTGTCTGGGGTTTAAAATCAGAATCGTATTTATTAATTTATGTCAATTTTTTCCAACAAATTTATTAGATTGAGCCTGATTAAGGCCAATTAATTTGTTGGGGGAAATTTAGTTAAATTAATCTCTCCCAAATACAAAGTAGGAGGGATATTTTTTTTAGAAAACTATGTTAAATAAAATACAATTAACAGCAAATGGACTTGAAGCTTTAAAAAAGGAGCTTGATGCTTTGTTGACTAAAACAAGGCCAGCATTAATAGATAGGTTAAGTAATGCTAGGTCTCAAGGCGATTTGTCTGAAAATAGTGATTATCAGAATTCTAAAGAAGAACTTGAATTTTTAGAAGGTAAAATTGCAGAACTTGAATCTGTTATTAAAAATGCCAAAGTTGTTGCAGATTCAGGAAATGGCAATAATGTTGGTGTTGGTACAAAAGTTACAGTTCGTGTTAATGGTATTAAAACCACCTTTGAAATAGTAGGCGAATGGGAAGCTGATTTAACAAAAAAGAAAATTAGTCACACCTCTCCGCTTGGATCATCTCTTGTTGGTAAAAAAGTTGGAGAAAAAATAGAAGTTCAAGCACCTGTTGGAAAAATTGTTTACGAAATAGTAGATATTGATTCTAAGGAAAAGACAATCTCTTAGGGATTTGTCATATCTTTTAATGGCAACCTCCCACAAGGAGGTTTTTTAGTATAAAATAACAAATATATGCATTGGGCGGACAAAGTAGCAAACGAAATTGTAAAATCAGGTAAATATTTGCCTTATTGGGTTGATGATATGAAAACCCCTTCAGGGTATGCTCATATTGGTTCTATGTTGGGACCTGTTGTACATAGTGCAATTTATAGAGCACTTAAAGATTTAAAGAAAGACGCCGTGCTAACTTATGTGTTTAATGACTTTGATCCAGCAGATGAGTTTCCATCAATTTTAAAAGAAGCACTTGATGGTCATCAAGGTAAAGCTTTGAAAATGTGTCCTTCTCCATCACCAGAATTTGAAAATCTAGCAGATTTTTTGGCGGATGATCTTAAAAAATCAATTGAGTATTTAGGATTTGAAGCAAAATATGTTTCAAGTTGGGATTTGTATAAAGCAGGCAAATTTGACGAAGTTATTAAAATTGCACTTGATAACTCTGAGAAGATTCAAGATATTTACCAAAAAGTTTCTGGAAGTCAGAAAAAGATAAGTGGTTGGCTTCCGTTTCAAACAATATGTGAGAAATGCGGAAAATTGGGAACAACAAAAGTTTATGAATGGGATGGTGAAAAAGTTAGTTACAGATGCGAACAAAATCTTGTAACCTGGGCCACAGGGTGTGGCTATGAAGGGAAGGTGACTCCATTTGGCGGTACAGGTAAGTTACCATGGAAAATTGATTGGGCTGCTCATTGGGCCGTAATTGGGGTAACAATTGAAGGTGCGGGGAAAGACCATGCCAGTAAAGGTGGAAGTTATGATATTGCAATGGCAATTTGTAAAGAAGTGTTTAAATATCCAATGCCTTATAAACTTCCAATTGAATTTTTATTAATTGGAGGCAAGAAAATGTCATCTTCAAAAGGTATCGGGTTAAAAGCTCATGATCTTGTAAAGATACTTCCTGCAGAAGTGGCAAGGTTTTTATTTATAGATAAAGACATAAATAAACAAAGTAATTTTGATCCATATGGAACTATGGCAATTCCTGATTTGTTTGATGAATATGATAAATGTTGGGAAAGTTATACTAAAAACGGAGATGAGGATCTGTCAAGGAATTTTGTTTTATCTCAAATTAATTATGGCTTTTTACCAGAAAAGGAGAAAGGTTTTTTTGCTCCAAGATTTAAAGATATCGCAAATTATTTATCACAAGGACTAACTGATTCAGAAGTATTAAATAAAATTTCGGAAATTAAAGAAGGAAAACTAGATGATAGTGAGATTTCAGTTTTTGAAGAAAGATTAAAATATGCAAAAATTTGGCTATCTGATTTTGCACCAAGTGAATATAGGTTTGATTTAACTGAAGAAATACCAGCTGAAGTGTCTAAATTTACTGATTTACAAAAGCAATATATAAGTAAAATAAAAGAAATATATAATGATGATGAAACAGCTGAATCATTGCAAATTTCATTATATGAACTTACAAAAAGTTTAAATATTCCTACAAAAGAGGGATTTAGTGCAATATACACATCATTAATTGGAAAAACTCATGGCCCAAGAGCAGGGATGTTGCTCATTAATATTGGAAAAGAAAAAGTCTTGGAAAGATTTGAAGAAGTTTCAAAACTTTAAAATTAGTCCTTTACTTTGGAAAAAAAAGGTAGTAAATTACAAACATAATGGCAAAAGTATCAAAAAAGGCAGTTAAAAAAGCTACAACAAAGGTTGCTGTCACAAAAGTTGCAGTTGTTTTAACAACTGAACAAATTAAAGATAGAATTTCAGAATTAAGAATGGAAATGACTCATTATATTAACGAGTCAACTTCAGTTTCAATTTTAGCATTACTTTTATTTATTGGTGCACCATCAGTTTTTCCTGAAATAATTAATCCATATTTGCCATCATCTCTAAAAATTATGCAGGCATTTGTTGCAGTGCCATCACTTTTCTGGATAATAACAATTTTTGGAAACATGGTTCGTTACTTTAAAATATTAAGCCTTCAAGACAAACTTTCTAAGTAATGATATCTAGGGAAGAAGCATTCAAATTAGTTACCACTTGGACAGAGAATAAGCAAAGCTTGCCACTTCGTGGTAACAATCTAGTTAAACACATGTTATGTGTTGAGTCGGCTATGGGTGGTCTAGCTAAACATTTTGGCGAGGACGAAAACTTATGGAAAATCATTGGTTTACTTCATGATGGTGATTATGATAAATATCCTGACAAACATCCACAAGTTTTGATTGATGAGTTGGAAAAAAACCCGCCTTCGTCCGACTCAGTCGAGGCAGGGAAAATAATAGATGCAATTAGAGCTCATGCTTTTGGTTATAATGATTTTAATGTGGAACCGAAGAATAATCTTGAATGGAGTCTTTATTGTTGTGATGAATTAACAGGATTAATTGTTGCAGTTGCATTAATCAGGCCTGAAAAAAGTTTGTCTGTTGTAACTGTCGATAATGTGTTGTCCAAATGGAATAAAAAAGATTTTGCAAAAGGGGTAGAGAGAAAAAATATTGAATTGTGTGAAGAAAAATTGGGAATTAAATTAAATGATTTTATTCAAATTGTTTTGACTTCAATGCAAGGAATTTCTAAAGATTTAGGATTATAATTATTTTTTATGGTAAAAGATGATACTACAGAATATGAAGCTAAGTTTTATCCTGTGATTAAGGATGATTATAGAAAAAAACTTTTATCAATTGGTGCAAGACTACTTAGAGCTGAAAGGAAAATGATAAGGGTAATTGCAGATAGTAAAGTTAACGACGTAATTCCTAAGATGGAGTACTTAAGAGTGAGAGATGAAGGCCATTTAATAAGATTAAGCTACAAAACAACCGCAGGAAATGATGGAAAACTATCTGATCAAAAAGAAATAGATGTTGATGTAAGTGATTTTGATAAAACAGTAAAAATTATTGAGGCGTTGGGAATTAAATTTAATAGGAGACAAGAAACATTAAGAGAAGAATGGTCGTATAAAGGAGCAGAGATTACAATTGATACTTGGCCAGGACTAGATACTTATTCTGAAATCGAAACACATTCGGAAGAAGAGGTAAAAGAAATTGCAGAGGAACTAGGATTTGATTGGAATAAAAAAGTAATTACTGCTGATCCGGAAATCTATGAAAGAGTTTACAAAATCGATATTGAAAAGGCCCTTGATATGACTACAAATATATCCTTTGAGAACAATCCCTTTGAAGGTTTAGAAAAACACGAATTGGAGTATAATTAGGATATGTTAGATATCAAATTCATCAGAGATAATGCAGAGTTTGTAAAAACTGCTACCAAAAACAAAGGTTTTGACGAAACTGTTGTCGATAAACTTCTTGTAGTGGATGCAGAAAGAAGAAAATTAATAGGAGATACAGAAGAAATACGTGCGAAAAAGAACAAATTGGGTCGTGATGATGTTGAAGAAGGAAAAAAATTAAAAGTATCACTCAAAGAAGTTGAAGAGAAATTAAAGACTTCAGAATTTGAATTTAATGAATTGATGTTGAAAGTTCCAAATATAACTGCTTCGGATGTAAAGGTTGGGACTGAAGAAGATAATGAAGTAATTAAAAAAGTTGGAACTCCTAAAGAATTTTCATTCAATGTTAGAGATCATGTTGATATTGGATTATTAACTGACACAATTGATCTGGAAAGAGGTGCTAAAGTTGCTCAATCAGGTTTTTATTATTTTAAAAATGATCTAGTTCTTTTAGAGCTTGCATTAGAGTTATATTCATTTGAAAAATTAATAACAAAAGGATTTGTACCTGTTATTACCCCAAATGTTGCCAAAGAAAGAAATATTGTAGGTTGTGGATTTCAAGCTAGAAGTGATAAAGAGAGACAAATTTATCATTTGGATGGAGAAGACCTTGATTTAATTGCGACAGCTGAAATTACTTTAATGGGGCTTCATGCTGATGAAGTATTGGATTTTAAAAAGTTGCCATTAAAGTACGTAGGTTTATCTAGTTGTTATAGAAAAGAGATTGGAAGTTATGGAAAAGATGTGCGTGGAATTTTAAGAGTCCATGAATTTAAAAAGGTTGAAATGGTTATTTTATGTTCTCCAACTGAATCTGAACGAATTCATGAGGAAATGCTTGCAATAGAAGAGGAAATATATCAGGAATTAGATATTCCATATCAAGTTATTAAAATGGCAACTGGAGATTTGGGTAATGCAGCAAGTAAAAAATATGATCTTGAAGCATGGATGCCATCACAAAATAAATATCGAGAAATTACTTCAACTAGTAATACTACTGATTTTCAAGCACGAAGATTAAATATAAAAACTAAAATAGAAAATGATAACGTTTACGTTCATAGTTTGAACGGAACAATAATGACAACATCAAGAACAGTAATAGCAATTTTGGAAAATTATCAAAATGAAGATGGTTCAGTTAATATTCCTCTAGTTCTTCAAAAATGGATGGGTAAAGAAATTATTAATGTTTCTAAATGAAATTTTTAAAATCAGATTTTCTACGAACTTTTGCAGTTACTAAATGGGTAGTTTCTATATATTTTAAAAATTACCCTTTATATACTTCAATATATATTTTGACAGAGTTAATTTTAACTATGTCTAATTTATTAAATGCTTATATTTTAGCTTTGGTAACTGATAAAGCCATTCAAGTTGCTACAGTTGGAATAACAGACATCTTTGATTTTGCTCCGATTATATTATTAATTATTGGATCGTCTTTATTTTTCGGATTTATGGGGATAATTAATACTTATGTATGGAGAATGATTACTTATCAAGATAGTTTTATGCTTCGTTCAATGCTTGCTGAAAGACTTGCATTTTTAGGAATACAAAACTTAGAAAACCCTGAAATTACGAACAAATCTCAACGATTTAATGAAGAAATAGGAAATATTTCAGGGAATCTTGAAATGGCTATAGATATCTTTTCAGGTTTTGTGTTGTTTGTAAGTACTGGGTTAGTATTAATTAATACAGTCCCACTTGTTGCATTATTGTTTGCTTTTGTAATGGTATTTCAATTTGTTGTAAATCAAAAATTTATTAGAGAACTTTGGGTAGTGAATAGAGATACTACAGAAGATAGGAGAAAATATAATAACTCCTTAGGATTATTGTCTGAACCAGCACCACTTAAAGAATTAATTTTATCTCATGGAAGGAATTATTTATCGAGTAAGGTAAACATATATATGCAATTCATGATACAAAAAGTAAAACAAATTAGAATTAATTGGTCGTGGTGGCAAGTAGCTACAAAATTAGCTGATTCAGCAGCTTTTGGATATGGAATAATTGTTATATTACAGAGATTAGTAGAAAAAGTTATTAGTATTGGTGTGTTAACTTTTGAAGTTAGATCATTAAGAATTTTTGCAGATTCTTTTAGTAATTTTACTGGTAACGTTGTTTCGTTAAGGGAAAATGCAATAAGGATTGGTGATGTCCAAGAGTTATTTACAAAATATGAGGCAGAAGGGGATGGGAATATAAGTTTAGATAGAGGTACCCCAAAAATAGAGCTTACAAATATTTCATTTAAATATCCAAATGCTAGTAAATTAATTTTTAAAGGAATAGATTTGACTATTAATTCAGGTGAAAAAATAGCAATTGTTGGAGAAAATGGTGCTGGTAAAACAACATTGGTAAAACTACTTTGTAGAATTTATAAAGTAACAGATGGACAAATTAAAGTAAACAATATTGATTTAAATAAAATTAAAATTAGTTCGTGGTACAAGAAACTTGCGATTTTATTTCAGGATTACACTATGTATACACATCTAACAGTTAAAGAGAATATAGAAATTGATAGTTCTGATGTAAGTACTACAAATGAATCTATTTTAAATTCGTTGAAAAAAGCGAATGCTTTATTTGTTATGAAATATAAAAATGGAATTGATCAAATTTTAAGTGAAAGATATAAAGGTGGAATTAGGCCTTCCACTGGCCAATGGCAGAAAATTGCTATTGCAAGAGTGTTTCATAGAAATTCTCCAGTATTAATTCTTGATGAGCCAACAGCTTCAATTGATGCAGTCGCAGAAGCAACGATATTTGATAACATCTACAAGTTCGCAAAAAATAAAACAGTAATTATTATTTCTCATAGGTTTTCAACTGTAAGAAATGCAGATCGAATAATTGTACTTGATAAAGGCAAAATTATTGAGCAAGGAAGTCATGAAGAATTATTAAATAACAATGGAAAATATGCAAAAGCGTTTAAACTTCAGGCAAAGGGATACCAATAGTATTAATTTTCGTAATACTTTTTGCCTTTTAATTTAACTGGCAAGAAACTTTCATTGTTGTACATTTTGTAATCTTTTCCATATCCTGTATCTTTCATTAATTTAGTAGTGGGATTTCTTATTTTTAATGGAATTGGAAGGTTTCCAAAATTATCAATATCCTTTAATGCCGATTCTATGGCATTGTATGCGGATCTGTTTTTCTTTGCAGTGGCGAGATAGATTACTCCGTGGGCAAGATTAATTCTACATTCTGGAAGTCCTATTATTTGGCATGCCTTAAATACTTCGTTTGCTACAACTAATGCAGTAGGTTGTGCCATTCCAATATCCTCTGATGCAAAAATTACCATACGCCTTGCAATATATAAAGGATCTTGACCAGCAGAAATCATTCTGGCTAAATAATAAATTGCCGCATCAGGGTCTGACGACCTCATCGATTTAATAAAGGCAGAAATTGTGTCGTAGAAATTATCACCATTTTTATCAAAAGATAGGGCTCGTTTTTGTAATGCTTGTTCAATATCTTTTGTTAACAATAGTTGATTGTTTGCAAGTTGAGATGCAATTTCTAAAGTGTTTATCAAAATTCTTGCATCACCGTTACTAGACGCAACTAAAAATTCAAGTGCTGTTTTATCAATTTTAATTTTAAGATGTTTGGTAACTTTTTTTGAAATATTTAATAGATTATTTTCGTCTAATTGTTTTAAAATTAAAATACGACACCTTGAAAGAAGTGGAGAAATGACTTCAAACGATGGATTTTCTGTAGTTGCTCCAATTAAAATTATATCTCCGTTTTCTACATGAGGAAGCAGTTTGTCTTGCTGAGCTTTATTAAACCTGTGAATTTCATCTAAGAAAATAATTGGTTTCTCATTTATAACTGCTTCAATATCTTTAATTTTTGTATTAACTGCAGAAAATTCATAAAATTTTCTATTAAGCTCTTTTGCTATTATTCTTGCAAGTGTAGTTTTACCTACTCCAGAAGGACCCCAGAGGATCAAGGATGGAAGATTAGTTACTTGATTAGATAGAAGTTTTGTAATAATTCCGTTTACTCCAACTAAGTGTTCTTGGCCAATAAAATCTGATAATTTAGAAGGTCTTAATATTTCTGCTAGTGGTTGCATATAATTAAGTATAGTCCGAACATTAAACGAAGTAAAGGAAAATATAGTACAATTTCAGTATGTTGGGAACTACGATATTGGAAGAGAGAGAATCGAAATTTAATGGCCACCTCCGTGTTTTTAAAACTTGGGGGATGGGTACATATATTCAAGCAGGGGGACTTACGCAATCTGGTGGAATTGTGGAATCTATATGGCGAAGCACGCTTCGCCAGATAAAGAGTGCAGAGTACATAGTACAAAATATATTAATACTTGGGCTTGGAGGAGGAACACTTGCTAAGTTACTTCGAAAGAAATATCCTAACGCGAAAATTACAGGGGTAGAAATTGATCCAATAATGATTGAACTTGGCAAAAAATATTTAGATTTAGACAAATACAATATTGATATAAAGATTCAGGATGCAAGAAAATTTAAGTTTGGTAAATATGATTTAGTGATTGTTGATATGTATAACGGAGATAATTTTCCAAAAGAATTTGAAAGTGATGAGTTTTTAAAAAAACTTACAAAATTTAAACTGACAATAATTAATAGACTCTATTTTGGAGATAAAAGACCAGATACTGTAAGGTTTGGAAATAGATTAGAAAAAATTTTCAAAAATGTGAATTGGTTTTATCCAGAAGCAAATTTGATGCTCATCTGTTACAATAGTTAGGCTTTATTATGTTTAAAAATTTATTCAAATTCTTAGATCTAAACCAAAAAGACGTTGACAGATTGAGTAAAACTGTAGCTTTGATAAATGCTTCTGAAAGTAAATACAAAAAAACTAAACTTGAGGATTTAATAAAAGAATCTGAAAAACTTAAAAAACTAATTGCTAGTGGCCAACAGCTAACAGCTGTATTACCTTTCGCTTTTGCACTAGCTAGAGAAACTTCATTTAGAATGTTGGGTCAGAGACATTATGATGTTCAATTAATGGCGGCAACTGCACTTTTTGAAGGTAAGATAGTAGAACAAAAAACAGGTGAAGGTAAAACATTATCAGCTGTTCCAGCACTTTATTTGAGAGCATTGACTGGAAAAGGAGTTCATTTGGTTACGGTTAATGATTTTTTGGCACGTCTTGGTGCAGGTTGGAATGCCCCAATATTTGAAAAGTTAGGTTTAACAGTTGGAGTTATAGTTCAAGAAAATAAGTCATATGTTTATGATGCAAAATTTACAGATAATACTCATGGAGATGAAAGACTTTCTCATTTAAGACCATGCTCCAGAAAAGAAGCGTATGCAGCGGATATAACTTATGGAACGAATAATGAATTTGGTTTTGATTATCTTCGAGATAACATGGTTCAAAGTTTGGACGAGATGGTACAAAGGGAACATTATTTTGCAATTGTTGATGAGGTTGATTCTATTTTAATTGATGAAGCTAGAACTCCACTTATTATATCTGCACCTGATTCTGAACCTACACAGAAATATTATCAGTTTGCCCAAATAATTGATAAGTTGCAACTTGATACTGATTTTAAAATTGATGAGAAGAGTAAAAGTGCATCGTTAACTGAACAAGGAATTTCAAAAGTAGAAAAAGTATTAGGAATTGATAATTTATATGAAAAAGATTTTGAAAGTATTCATCATATTGAAAATGCGCTTCGGGCCAGAAGTTTATATCTAAAAGATAAAGATTATGTCGTTAAGGATAACCAAGTAATTATCGTTGATGAGTTTACAGGGCGACTAATGAACGGTAGAAGGTGGTCTGATGGATTACATCAAGCAGTTGAAGCAAAAGAAGGAGTTGTTATTCAACAGGAGAGTAAAACCTTAGCAACTATTTCATTTCAAAATTATTTTAGAATGTATGATCATTTGTCAGGTATGACAGGTACAGCAGTGACTGAGGCTGAAGAATTTAAAAAGATATATAAACTTGAAGTTGTTGCAATACCAACACATAGAGATATGGTTAGGGTTGATCAGGGGGATGTAATTTATAAAACTTTATCAGGTAAATATAGCGCAATTGCCGATGAAATTGCTGAAAAATATCAAAGTGGACAGCCAGTGCTTGTTGGAACGACTTCTATAGAAAAGAATGAAATAATTAGCAATTTATTAAAGAGGAGAAAAATTCCACATAACGTATTGAATGCTAAAAATCATGAAAAAGAAGCAGAAATAATTTCCAATGCTGGAAAACTTAAAGCAGTTACAGTTGCTACTAATATGGCAGGAAGAGGAGTCGATATCATTTTGGGTGGTGCTAAACCAGAACTTAAAAGGGACATATCTAAATGGGAGAAAAATCATCAGGAAGTAATTGAAACAGGTGGACTTCATGTTATTGGAACAGAAAGACATGAATCAAGAAGAATAGATAATCAGTTAAGAGGAAGAGCTGGAAGACAGGGCGATAAAGGATCGTCAAAGTTTTATCTTTCTTTGGAAGACGATTTAATGAGGATTTTTGGTGGTGAACAAATAAAATCGTTAATGGACAGGCTAAATATTCCAGATGATCAACCAATAGAAAATCCTTTAGTTAGTCGTGCAATTGAACAGTCTCAGGTGAAAGTTGAAGGTTTTCATTTTGATACTAGGAAAAGACTTGTTGAATTTGACGATGTTGCTAATCAACAAAGAGAAATAATTTACAAACTTAGGAGAAAAGTTTTGGAAAGTGAGAATTTGAAAGATGAAGTTTTGGAGAAATTAGGAAAGCATGCTGGAAGAATTTCTCAAAGTGAAGTGGATGTAATTGACTATGATATGGTTGTTGCAGGATTTTTAGAAGTTGTTCCGTTTGATGAAAATTCAACTAAAGCATTTAGGAAAGAATTAGAAAAAAGAGAATCTCCACAAGCAGTTGAAGAATTTATTGAAGCTGTTTTTGCTGATGTTCATAAAAATAGGGAAACTCAGGTAGGGGATGTTACTATGCGCCAAATTGAAAAATATTCATATCTTGGGGCGATTGATCATCACTGGATAGAGCATATAGATACAATTGATGATCTACGTGAAGCTATTGGACTTCGTGCATATGGACAGCGTGATCCATTGGTTGAGTTTAAAGGCGAGGCATATAACATGTTTGAGAGCTTGCAAAACAAAATTGATGAAGAAGTGGTGAGAAGGTTGTTTAGAATTGGAGTTAATCAACAGCCACAAGAAATTCCTACAAACTTAGTTGAAAATGTTGATACTAAAGATGGTACTGGATTAAAACAGAGTAAATCAATAAATCAGTCATCCAATAATTCAGTAAAACTGGGTCGCAATGATCCATGTTGGTGTAAAAGCGGCAAAAAATGGAAAAAATGTCACTTTCCAAAAGTTGGATAAAACATGAGTGAAGAAACAGCAACTAATAATACAAAAGATAGTTTGGAAAAAATTCATGGACCATTTGAATCAGTATGGATTCGATTTATCAATTTAAATCCAAATATAAACGATAATAAAGATGCGTATACTGATATATTCATAGTTGAAAATCCTGATGATGAAGTTTCAATTTTGAGGGTGAATGAAGTAAAAGGTCAAAAATGTAGAATTATGCCATTTAGTGCAATTCCTGATGGTGTGTTAAAGTTTTTGTTAAATAAACATGCTAGTGGATCACAAATTCCATGTCGAGAAGGTGCATCTGAAGCAACTATAAATTTTGAGGAGGTAGATGTATTAGAATCTAATAGATTTGAATATCCGATGGTAGAAAAATTAGAAGTTTTACCTGTTATGATAACCACAACTGCCGATCCTGATTTTTTAGGCAAATTATCTGAAATTACGCAAATTTATAGTTAGTTGACTTCGGGGATGATTCGTATTATTGTTAATATATGACTGATACTCAAATAGCATTATTTAGAAATAAAGGGATACGAAAAACTATGTATAAAGGCGATTGGTATTTTGTGATAGTTGATATAATTTCTGCATTAACTGATTCAATTCAACCTTCAGGATATATTAAAGATATGCGAAGGCGTGATCCAGAACTTTCTAAAGGGTGGGGGCAAATTGCCACCCCCCTTTTGATAAATACTGTAGGTGGGAAGCAAAAAATGAACTGTGCCTCGACAGAGAATATCTTAAGGATTATCCAGTCCGTACCATCACCTAAAGCAGAACCGATGAAGAGATGGTTGGCCAAAACTGGTTTTGAAAGAATTCAAGAAATTGAAGATCCGGAACTTGCAACAAAAAGAACTAGGTATTTATATAAAGCAAAAGGATATCCAGATTCTTGGATTGAAAAAAGAATGCGTGGTATTGTAATTCGAGAAGAGCTTACAAATGAATGGAAAAACAGAGGAATTGAAAAAGATTTAGATTACAAAATATTAACTGCTGAAATTTCGAAAGCTACATTTGATGTAACTCCATTTCAATACAAAAAGCTGAAAGGCTTGAGAAGACAAAATTTGAGAGATCATATGGATGATTTCGAATTAATTTTTACTATGCTTGGAGAAAGGTCGACAACAGAAATTCATAAAGTTGAAAACTCGCGAGGTTTTACAAAACTTAAAAAAGATGCAGAAGAAGGTGGTGAAATTGCAGGTGTTGCCAGAAGGAAATTAGAAAAGAGAATAAAAAGATCAATTGTAAGTGGTAAAAACTTTCTTTCTGATAAGATTAAATAATGAAAGTAGTAATTGTATTGGTAATTATAGTTATAGTGGTTTTGGTTGGAATATGGATTTATGGTTTTAATGAGGCCAATGATTTAAAAGTAGACTCAAAGAATATTTCAGAATATAAAGATATAAAAAAAGTTTTAATTATTTTTCCCCATCCTGATGATGAGGCAAATTCACTTAGTGGAACTATTACACAATTTGTAAAATATAAAATACCAGTAGATTGGGTTATCTTAAGTAAAGGTGAAAGAGGAACGAGTGATGCTAGTTTGGATGAAAATTTAAAAGAAGTCCGTTCTAAGGAAGCAGAAAAAGTTTCTCATATTCTTGGAGTTAACAAATTAGTAGTAAAGGATTATCCTGATAATGGAATTAGTGAATTTAAAGATAAATTATTTAATGATCTTAAAAATATAATTTTTGAATCAAATCCTGATTTAATTATTACTTATGACGAATCTGGTGGTTATGGTCATCCTGATCACATTATTGTTTCACAAGTAGTTACTAATTTAGTTAAAAATGATTTTAAAAATATTTCGCTTTGGTATACATCTACGCCTGAAAAATTGTTTAAAAAGCTTTCTCTTCCTGAGCAAATGGCGACTGACGCTAATTTTAAATCTTCTAGAAAATCTCCAAATTTTAAAATATGGGTAGGGTTAGATGGATTGGCTAATAAAATAAAAGCTGTTTATACATATCAAAGTCAATTTAATTCATTTGTAAAATCAGTTCCTATAAAACAAATTCCTATGTGGTTTTATGTTTCGTTAACACCATATGAATATTTTTATGAAGTAGAATGATTAAAATATGAAAATGAAATTTGGACATGTTGCCATAAGAATTAAGGATCTTGATAAAATGCTTGATTTTTATTGTGATAAATTAGGACTAGATGAAGCATTTAGAATTAATAATGAGGATGGAACACTTCGAATAGTTTATATTCACATCTCAGATTTCCAGTATTTAGAACTTTGTTTGGGTGGAAATAAAAGGAATGATTTTGATGATAAAAATGATCAAGGTGTACGACATATTTCATTTACGGTAGATAACATTAATGAAACTAGAAAAGATTTAGAACAAAAGAGAGTAAAGTTTGAAACTGAAATCTTAAAACTTAGGGATAACAATTTGACAATGTTTTTGTTTGATCCAGAGGGGAACAAAATTGAAATAGTTGAGACACAGAAAGATTCACCCCATTTTTTATTTGAGAATAGAATAAAATAGTTGTATGAATATATATTTTGTAAGACATGGTGAAAGTACTGAAAATGCACTCCAGATTTATAATTGGATGAATTCTCCATTAACTGATTTGGGAATAAAGCAATCTCAAAAAGTTGCAGAAAGATTTAAAGATATAAAAATAGATGTTATTTATCATAGTGATATGGTCAGGGCAAAAATGACTGCGAATGAAATCAATAAATTACAAAATGCAGAGTTAATCGAATCACATCTAATTCGAGAACAACTTCCACCATCTGAGCTTTTAGGTTTAAATGAAAATGACCAAAAATCTAAAGATGTTATGAAATTGTTACAACAGAATGAACACAATCAAGATTATCGTTATTCAGACGAAGAAAATTTTGAAGATTTTAAAACAAGGGTTTTTAAGTTTTTTAAGGAGCTAGAAAATCTTAATTTAGATAATATTATGGTAATTGGTCACGGGTATGTTTTAAGGACATTGATTGGATACATACTTTATGGAGATAATTTTAACTCACATGATTTTGTTAACTTAAAGCGAAGTTTAAAAACAATCAATACAGGGGTAACGGTGTGTGATGTAAACAATAAAAAATGGACTTTGGTAACATGGAATGATTATTCACATCTACTGCAATAGCTATGGTTAAATTTGTATTTTTTGATGTTGGTGGAGTAGTGATTCAAGATTTTACTGGTAGAAATTATGGTGAGGAATTTGCAAGCAGAATTAAATTAGGTAAATATGGAAATTTATATACTTTTTGGAATGAGTTTTTAAAAATTTCAAGTTTTAAATTTCCAAAGTTGTATAAAAAATTTATTGAGTGGAAAGTAAAAAGATTAGGTGAGAACGAATTTATTTGGCCAGTAATAAATCAGATACATAAAACTTCAAAAGTTGGATTGCTTACAAATATGTATGTGAATCTTTTTGGTGAAATTAAAAATTCTGAATTGTTCAGTGATGTTAATTGGGACGTGATCGTTGATTCAAGTAAAGTTGGTATTGAAAAACCAAATCCTAGAATTTATAAAATAGCTGAGGAGATGTCAGGATTTAAAGGAGGCGAAATTCTGTTTATTGATAATACTAATCAAAATATTGATGCGGCAATAAAGTTCGGATGGAATGGATTTTTATATAATCCAAAAAATTGTGAAACATCAAGTCAGGATTTACTTAATTATTTTGAGTCCTTATGATAATTTGATAAAAAAATAACCTTGATTTCTCAAAGTTATTTTTTTTAGAATATAATTAATTTTATTTAATTATTTCTATTTTCGTAAGTGTTACGGAACCATCAGAGTTTTTAAACCCTTTATATTCAGCTTTTTGTCCAACCATAATTGATGTTTGATAATTTAATTTAATTATTGTTGAATTGTCGTAATGAGCAACTAAATTATTTATAACCAATTCATTATTTGATGTGTTGTTTATAATTCCCTTGCCTTCTACTTTTACTTTTGTAACTGTGTATGATAGTGGTGCTGGATTACAAACGCCACTATTGCATCCATACGCGCATAAGTGAACACTGTTCATAAACGAACCAGTTGTAGTATCTACGCAGGAAAATTCAGATACGTGTGTTCCTGTTGTTCCTTCAATCCATGCGACTGTTGTTTCGCCGTTTGTGATTGTTGTTTCAAGGTTTAAGCAAGAATCGTTTCTGGTTTCTGGTAAAGCTGGCGAACTTATTTCTACTGTTCCAAAAGTGTTTATATTTATTCCACCATCTGAATCAATACATGCTAAGTTTGCTGCGGAAACTGTTTTTGTGACTGAATTATAACCAAGTAAAACTGATAATGCAAAAATTGCAATAACAGCTATCGTGTTGATTGTTTTAATTTTCATATTTTTAATTCACCTCCATTCTTTTGAACTGTTTAGATGTTACTAAATTAATTATTAAGAGAGGATTAAGAATTTATATAAATTATTGTAGAATGATTAATGGTTGCTAAAACTCATAATGCTATTGCCTTTGCCTCACTTGTTACTGTTGCTGCTTTTTATCCTCCTGAATCAGTTAATCTTGCAACATTTATTGCAGTCATAATAGGGAATAATATTGGAGGTTTAATTCCTGATATGGATACCTCTGGTAATTATCTTTGGGGTTTGCTTCCTCAAGGACAAGTTTTGGGAAAGTTTTTGAGAAAAATTTTTTATATCAGGATTCAAAAATGCTATTTGATTTATCAAATTGCCTGAATTGAACCCTGATATGTCATTTTCGAAGAAAATGCCATAAACATAGAACAATTTGTTAGATTAATTTTGGTATTCCACCGATTAGAAAATTAAGAATTAAAACAGGGAGGTGGTTTGAAAATATAATTGTTTTTCCTGGTGTTTGGATATATTTATTCTGGTTTGTTCATACAAATCAACAAGTATTTTTACAAATTCTAAAGAATATAAAGTAAATACTACGTGTTAATTAAATTTTGTGGTACTATGGTAGACATGCAAGAAGATAATTTGTCATCAGGAAAATTTAACGCTTTGAGTTTTTTGGGTTACCTTGCGCTTATAGGTATTGCTACGCTTTCGATTATTTTTGTTTTAAATTATACTGGTAAGGGAACTAATGATCCTAATACAGCACCAACTTCAAAAGAAGTAGTTGCAGAACCAACCCCAATAGTGGAAAATAGTCCTAAGGCAAAAAAAAGTATGGAAAATAATGTAACGGAATTAAAAATTGAAGATACAAAGGTCGGAACTGGAGCAGAAGCCGTAGCAGGTAAACTTATAACAGTTAATTACACGGGAACATTGACTGATGGTACAAAATTTGATTCATCATTAAATCCCGGAAGAACTCCATTCGAATTTACTTTGGGAGCAGGAGAAGTAATTCAAGGATGGGATCAAGGATTTGCTGGTATGAAGGTTGGGGGGAAAAGAAAATTAACAATTCCATCTTCTCTTGGATATGGTGAAGCTGGTACTCCTGGTGGACCAATTCCTCCAAATGCCACACTTATTTTTGAAGTCGAACTTCTTGGTGTTAAGTAATATTAGAGTGTGCTATTATTAGTATATGCCTAAGGATATAAAAGACGAGCCAAAGAAAAAAATGGTTGTAGTTGAGGAAGTTGAAGTTGATGAACCAAAAGTTAAGTCTCATGAAATTGAAGAAAGTGAAGAAGTAAAAGAAGAAAAAGATGTTAAGGAAGTAACTCAACCTGAAGAAACCAAAAAGGAAGATGAAACCCCTGTTCAGTATATTTCAGAAAATAATGATGAATATGAAGATAAGCCAAATTATTTATGGATTATTATTCCAACTGCATTATTAGTCGGAGCTTTGGTTGGTGGGTTGATCACTTATTTTTCTGGATTATCAAAATTAACAACTCCAGTTGCAACCGCAACACCTGTTGAAACTTCTGCTCCTGTTGCTACTGCAACACCTGTGGCATCACAACCAAAAACTGATGTTAAGAGAGATACAATAAAGCTTCAGGTTTTAAATGGTAGTGGAACAGCAGGTTTTGCTGGAAAAGCAAAAACATATCTTGAAGGATTAGGCTATGTTGATGTTGTGGCAGGGAACGCACCAACATCTGATTTTGAAGATACTGTAATTGCAGTCAAAGAATCTAAAAAAGATTTACTTGATATAGTTAAAGCTGATCTTTCTAAAAATTATCAGGTTAATAACGAGACTGAGGTTTTGGCTGCCTCTTCAAAATATGATTTTGTTATAACCTTAGGTAAGCCAAGCTTGGCTAGATAGCTAAAGAAATGAAATTTCCCCCTTTCCCAGTTTTTTTTCCTGATGCAACTCGAGGTTTGATTAAATCTTTGGATACAGAAGATATCGAGAACACTAAAACTAATGGGATACTTGTAAATACTTATCACTTATTTAAAGATCTAGGACTTGAATATTTAGCTGCTCGTGGTGGTATCAAAAAATTTATGAATTGGGATGGTTTTGTAATTTCTGATTCTGGTGGATTTCAAGTAGGAAGTCTAATTAAAATGAATCCAACAGAAGGGTTTGTAAATGACAGTGGCGCAACATTTAAACCAGTTGGGGAAAAAGTTGTTAAGTTAACTCCAGAAAAATCTATTGAATTTCAAATGGGATTAGGTGTCGATATGATTGTCGCACTTGATGATTTTACTGATCCGAAAGCAACATATGATGAAGCAAAGCAATCAGTTGAAAGGACAATTCTTTGGGCAAAGAGAAGTAAAGAAGAGTATGAAAAACATTGTAAGGTTAAGAAACTTACAGATGTAGATCGACCATTAATTTTAGGTGTTGTACAAGGTGGATACTTTCAGGACTTGAGAAAATATTGTGCTGAAGAACTTATAAAAATTGGTTTTGACGGATTTGGCTATGGTGGTTGGCCAATGACTGAAGAAGGAGTGTTTGATTTAGAATCAGCAAAAACAATTGCGGAAAATACTCCACAAGGCTACCTTCTTTATGGTTTAGGTATAGGAAAACCGGAAGATATTATTGCACTATTTAAGCTTGGATATAATATTTTTGATTGTGTGCTCCCGACAAGAGATGCAAGACATGGTAGGGCATATGTTTATACAGGTGATGATTTTCAGTATGAATACGTAGATTTAACAAAAGGTAAAATGCTTCAGGACGATAGTTCACTTAGTGCTTTTTGCGATTGTTTAACTTGTAGAAGATATACCAGAAGCTATCTTTCTCATTTGTTTAAGACTGGAGACTCTATTGCAGGAAGATTATTGACAATACATAACCTTCGTTTTTATTCAATGCTTACGGAAAAACTTCGTACAAGGGGTTAAATCCAATTAAGTCGGGGTTGACAAACACCTATAACTTTAGGTATACTCGGCCGACGACAATGGAAGATCAAATAACACAAAATGAAGTAGCACAACAGGGTCCACCTCAGGCCTCAAGCTATTCACCACAACCAAAACAAAAATCTTCAAGTTCAAAATGGTTACTTATTTTTGTAGGACTTTTAATTTTAGGTGGAGCTGGAATATTTTTTTTCACCAAGTCTGGAAGTACACCAATTCCAACACCTACACCTACTTTTAAAGTTGAACCAATTCAAACACCTACTGTAACTACAACACCTACATCTTCACCAGTTGCGGTTAAAAAAGAAGAAATAACAATTGAAATTCAAAATGGTACAGGAATTACAGGGGAAGCAAAATTATTACAAGATAAATTGAAGGCATTGGGATATTCTGATATTAGTGTTGGAAATGCAAGTTCAACAGACAATACTGATACAACAGTTACATTTTTAAAGACTTTATCAACAACCGTTCAAGATGAAATTAAAAAAGAGTTAGAAAAAATGTACAAAACTGTAACTGTAAAAACTTCTACAACTCAGAAATCTGATATTTTAGTTCTTACGGGATTAAGAAGTGGGTCAACATCAACAAGTACTACAAAAGCATCAGCAACAGCTACTGCTAAATCTACAAGTTCAGCTTCTCCATCTGCTACACCTAAAGCACAGTAATTCCTTGATTTATTCAAACTAGTATATAATTAGTGTATGGAATTTTTAAGTGGTTTGGTCGAAAAAATAACCGCCTTTTTTTTAAGTTTTACTGTTGCTCCTACTTATATCCAGGCTGGAGCAATTGTTTTATTGATTTTCCTACTTATTTTAAGTTTAGCTCAGTTTAGACAGCATTTTGTCAAATGGTCATTTAAGGGAGGGTTGGTTGGATTATTCTTTGGGATATTATTAACCTTAATAATAGAAGGGTTTTTCCTTGTAAATGGACATACTGCTTTAACTACTGTTTTAGGTTGGAAAAGTGCGCCTAAACCAATAAGCACAGCTCTTGATATAGGAAAAGGTAAGCTTACGAATGTTTTAGGAGATGGAACTGAAAATGCAACGTCGAAAGATGCAATAAACTTGATTCAAAGTCTAAATCCTGGTGAAATAGCCAAAATAAAGACTATAATATGCACTCCGTAATACAGAATGCAAAAATATGAATAATGACCCAATAAATATCGAGGATTTAAATCAAAAATTAGCAAAGCTTAAAGAAGTTTTAGATATTTCTAAAAAAGAAGAAGAATTAAAACAACTTGAAAGTCAGTCTCTTGATCCAAAACTTTGGGATGACCAGAATAATGCAAAATCAGTACTCCAAAATCTATCAAATTTAAAAGATGAGTTAGACGAAATTAAAGATGTTTCAGAGACTCTAGAAATTTTAAATGAAGTACAAGATGAGGAAGAACTTAAAAAACTTTCAAAATCAATTGCAAAACTTGAGCTTAAATCTTATCTGTCTGGGACTTATGATAATAAAAATACGATTGTAACAATTCATGCAGGGCAAGGTGGAACTGAAGCAATGGACTGGACTTCTATGTTGTTCCGTATGTATATCAGGTATTGTGAGAGAAAAGGATTTGTCACAGAAACTATTGATTCTACACAGGGAGAAGAGGCTGGTTTAAAGAGTGTCACCTTTGAAATAAAAGGAAGATATGCTTATGGGTATATTAAAGGAGAAGCAGGTACACATAGATTAGTTCGTCAATCCCCTTTTAATGCTAATGATTTAAGACAAACTTCTTTTGCATTGGTCGAGGTTCTGCCAGATTTAGAAGCTTCTGATCTTCCTGATATTCAGATTAAAGATGAGGAACTTGATTGGCAGTTTACAAGAGCTGGTGGTCATGGAGGTCAGAATGTTAATAAAGTATCAACTGCAGTTAGGCTTACACATTTACCTACTGGGATAGTAATTAATGCAAGAACGGAAAGATTTCAGGAACAAAATAGAAAAATTGCATTAGGCTTACTTCGTGCAAAATTGTGGATTAGACAACAAGAGATGGAAAAGAATCAGCTTAAAGATATTAAGGGAGATTATAAACCAGCAAGCTGGGGTAACCAGATACGTTCTTACGTCCTTCATCCGTATAAGATGGTCAAGGACCTTAGAACTGAGGTAGAATCAGGAAATCCTGATAGTGTTTTGGATGGAGAATTGGATGAATTTATAGAGGCGGAATTGAAATTAAAATTATAAAGTCTTCAGGTTAATCTCTCTCTTGTTTGAAAGTACATATTATGGTAATTTTAATACATGAAATCCAACGATACCGTTATGGAAAATGTACTAAATCCACAAACTCCAACAGTTGTTCGTAAATTTGGAAATTCTAGTCCTTCACTTATGAAAAATAATCTAATATTAGGGGTAGTTTCAGTAGTTGTAGTGTTGGCTGGTGTAGCCTTAGGATATGTACTTTCAGGTGTAGGAAAGAAGACAACTGGAGTTACTGGTACTAATACAAATAACGTTGTGGCTACTCAAAATGAAGCTGGAATTGAAGATGAATCAAAGTTTTCTACAACTGCAGATGGTGTTCTTGAAGAAGGCGGAATTGGTGGAGAAGGAACTTATCACTTAGTAAGAGGTTCAGGACCTTCACAATATGCTTATTTGACTTCAAGTGTAGTAGATTTAAGTGTCTTTGTAGGTAAAAAAGTTGAAGTTTGGGGAGATACAATGTCAGGAAAGAAAGCTGGATGGTTGATTGATGTTGGTAAAATTAAGGTTGTGGAGGGCGAATGATTGCATTTGAAAATGTCACAAAAAACTTCGGATCTATCAATGCACTTGATAAAGTAACGTTTACAATTGAATCTGGTGAATTTGTCTTTTTGACTGGTCCCTCCGGCGCTGGTAAGACTACTATTTTAAAAATGATCCTTCGTGAGACACTTCCTGATACTGGTAGAGTACTTTTTGATAAAAATGACATTTCAGAAATAAAAAATAAAGATGTTCCTTATTTAAGGCAACAAATGGGGATTGTTTTTCAAGACTTTAAAGTACTTCCAGAAAGAACTGTTAAGGAAAATGTTGAAGTTGCCTTGGCAGTCGCTGATGTACCTGAAGAAGAATGGGGAAAGCGCGTAGGACATGTACTAAAACTAGTTGGCCTAAGTAGCCGTTCAAACCTTTTTCCATCACAACTTTCAGGAGGGGAACTTCAAAGAGTATCTCTTGCACGAGCATTGGTAATTAATCCCAAATTAATTCTTGCAGATGAACCAACTGGTAATTTGGATTGGAAAACAGCTGAGGGAATAATGGAATTGTTTGAAAAAATAAATAAGGAAGGAAAAACAATAATTATGGCTACTCATCATGAGGGAATAATTAAACATGGAAAGCATAGAGTGATAGAATTAATAGACGGAAAGGTTACAAAACAATGAGTATTCATACAAGAACAGCACTTGATGCAATAAAAAGGTCACCGTTTCAAGCAGTGTCAGCTATTTTTGTTTTGTCCTTAACTTTTTTTGTAGCAACAACAGTTTCTATATTAGTTTTCAGTTCGAATGAACTCCTATCTTATTTTGAAACAAGACCTCAAATAATTTCTTTTTTAAAGAGCGAAGCTGATGCAAACGCGCTACAGGCATTTCAAAACAAATTAGCAAGTGATAATAGGATAAAAGATATTAAATATGTTTCAAAGGAAGAAGCATTAGATATTTACAAAAAGGCAACAGAAGATAACCCACTTTTGGCAGAGCTTGTAAACCCGTCTATTTTTCCAGCTTCTCTTGAATTTTCAGTTAATGATATAAACCTTGCTGAAGTTGTTATAGATGAGGTTAAACAGGAGGCTGTTGTTGATCAAGTTGGATTTACTGCAAATATTGGAGGAGAGAAATCTTTGGGGGGTGTTGTTGAAAGACTTAAAAATATATCAAAATATGTGAGAATTGGTGGAGTAGTTTTTGTTGGTGCGTTAGCCATAACTTCATTTTTGGTCCTGCTCGTAATTATTAGTATGAGGCTAACTGCAAGAAAAGGTGAAATAGAAATATTAAGTTTAATTGGAGCAACACCTGCTTTTGTAAGAAGCCCGATTGTAATTGAAGGAATCATATATGCAGTAGTTGGAGTTATTGTCGGTTGGATGTTGTCGTTAATAATGTGGTTGTATGTTTCCCCTAGTTTATTAACTTATTTTAATGGAATACCTGTAATTCCTAAGGATCCAGGAACTTTTTTCATATTATTCTTAAGTATTTTAGGAGCTGAATTATTAATTGGATTTACCATTGCTCTTACCGGAAGTTTGATAGCAGTTAAAAGATCACTTAAAAATGCAAAATGAAGTCAATAATTTTAGCAATTGTTGTTTCTTTAATACTGGTTTTTGCACTTCCTGTTAACGCCCAAGAATGTGGTGGAGATGTAAACCAAAGAATTCAATGCTACGAGAGTAATATTATAAAACTTAAAGATTCAGGAAAGACATTATCTAATCAAATATTACAATTTGATTCTTCAATGAAACTTACAGAGTTAAAAATTGCTCAAACAGAAGAACAAGTTGGATTGTTAGTTGGAAGGATTGATCAGCTTGAAGGTTCTCTTGATTCGCTTTCAATTGCATTTTCAGAAAGGGTAGTTGAAACCTATAAAATGGCAAGAGTTGGTGATCCATTTCTTTTGTTACTTTCCTCAGACAACTTAAATGAGGTTTTTAATAGATTTTCATATCTTAAGAAAATTCAGGATGGGGATAGAACATTACTTCAAAGACTTCAGAAAGCACAAGATACTTATAAAGAAGAAAAGGTAGATCAAGAAGAATTACAAAAAAAATTAGAAACACAAAAATCACAATTAAATACTCAAAAATTAGCAAAGAAAGCGTTACTTGATCAAACGAAGAATGATGAAAAAAAGTATCAAACATTGTTAAATCAGGCACAAGCAGAAAAAGCTGCAATCGAAAAAGCTTTGGTCTCTGGTACTAAAGTAGGACCTGTTAAAGCTGGGGATCCGATTGCATTAGTAGGAAATTCTGGATATCCAGGTTGTTCTACTGGAAAGCATCTTCATTTTGAAGTCAGAAAAAATAATACATGGGTTGATCCTGCGCCATATTTACAGAGTAAGTCAATTCAAGATGAAGAAAAAGGAGTGACTGCAAATATTGGTTCTGGTGGTTGGCAATGGCCACTGTCTGATACTATCAGAATGACACAGCATTTTGGTCATACTCCATGGTCTTGGAGATATTCATATTCAGGTGGAATTCATACTGGCTTTGATATGGTTTCAACAGGAAGTGACGTAATTAAAGCTCCAGCAGACGGAAATTTATTTAAGTCGTCTGAATCTTGTGGAAGTAGTAAAATAAATATAGTTTACATTGAACATGCAGACAATGTCATAAGTTTTTACTTACATGTCCAGTAGCATATTAATGCGATATAAAAAAAGAATATATATTGTACTAACATTATTATTTTTAATTCTTCCAAGGGGGGTTACTGCTTCAATCTTAATAAATGAGATATCTCCATCAACTGATACTGAGTGGGTTGAATTATATAATGACAGTAGTTCTGAAGTTGATCTTTCAGGTTATTTACTAGAAGACGGAAATTCAAGCCGTAACGACGATATCAACTTAAGTGGTATTATTTCAGGGAATGGATTTGTTGTTTTTACCCATGTTGAAGGTTGGTTAAATAATGGCGGAGATACAATAAAGCTTTACAATAACGCGTCTCCATCGGCAATCATTGATCAATATACTTATGGTGGTGTTGATTCATCAAAAAGTATTGCAAGGATTCCAAATGGTAGTGAAAATTGGCAAACTACAACAAACATAACAAATAATTCATCGAATCCATCGCCAACAACATCACCTACTCAAGATCCTACAAATACACCTACTGCAACACCTACGAAAACTGCAACTCCAACTCCTATTGGGACACCAAAACCAACTCCAACAAAGACACCAACTGCAAAACCTACAACGACTTCAACACCTTCTGAAGAGCCTGAAGCGACAGAAAAACCAAGTATAAATTTAGAATTTGGTACAGGTAATGTAGTTGATGATCAAAGCACCCCTACTTCGATGGTAGCAGGTAGTTCAACAGAGAAAAAATCTCCTGTTTTGGCTATTATTTTTATATTTTCAGGAGTTTGTTTTCTTGGATATGGTGGCTATATGCTATATAATAAGAATCATCCGAATGATCAAAAACGCAGTTTACAGACAGAAAATATTCAAAATTCTTAATTTTTGGTTACCTCCTATTCTTTGGGCAAGTGCTATATTTACTGTCTCTTCTTTTTCAGTTGGTAGTTCTAGTGAATTTTATTGGAAAGATTTTGTTATTAAAAAAACAGCACATATAATCGAGTATGGAATTCTTGCCACATTGGTTTACAGAGCCTTGGTGAATTATGGAGTATTGAAAAGAAAGGCAATGATTTATGCTTGTTTAGTTGCACTTCTATATGGTGCCACTGACGAATTCCATCAGTCTTTTACTCCTGGACGAGGACCTAAAGTAACTGATGTCGCAATTGATACTGCTGGGGCAAGTATTTTTATTTTTGGTATAATTGGAAGACTAAACAAAATGCCGGTATTTGTCCAAGATGTTTACAAAAAGTTAGAAATTATAACAGTTTAAAATAAATATATGAAAATTTTGATTACAGGTGGAGCAGGTTACATTGGTAGTTTCATGGTTAGAAAATTGAAAGATGAAGGTCATGAAGTCATCATTCTTGATAATCTTTCAAATGGACATACTGAAGCTGTTAGCGAATTTCGATTAGAAAATATTGATCTTGTAACAGAAAAACAAAAGTTAGAAGCACTTTTTCAAGCTGAGAAATTTGATGCAGTTATTCATATGGCATCTTTTATTCAAATGGGAGAAAGTTTTAAAAATCCGTCTAAGTATTATATTAATAATGTGCTTGGATTTATTAATTTACTTGATGTGATGGTTATTAATAACTGCAAAAAATTAATAATCTCTTCTTCTGCAGGAGTTTATGGAAATCCAGTAAGACTCCCAATTAAAGAAGATGATCCAAAGAATCCACTTAACCCATATGGAGAAACAAAATATATGATTGAAAGAATCGCAGATGATTATGATTTGGTTTATGATTTAAAATATATAACTTTTAGATATTTTAATGCTGCTGGAGCTGCACTTGATGGTTCAATTGGAGAAGCACATATAGAAGAAAGCCATTTGATACCAAATGTAATTGCAAAGATGGCTAAGAATGAGGAATTTGAACTTTTTGGAAGTGATTATGAAACTGCTGATGGTACATGTGTAAGAGATTATATTCACGTGTTAGACCTTGTTGATTCTCACGCTTTAGGATTAAAGGCATTAGAAGAAGGTGCTATGAGTAATAATTATAATATTGGTATCGGCAAGGGATATTCCAATATGGAAGTTATTAAAATGATTGAAGAAAAGTCAGGGATGAGAGTTAATATAAAATTTGGACCAAGAAGACAAGGGGATGCAAATGCATTGTATGCATCAAATAAAAAGATATTTGATGAACTTGGTTGGACTCCTAAATATGATTTAGACATTATTGTCGAATCTGCTCTTAAGTGGCACAAATCACATCCGGAAGGTTATTAACAATCTTCTAATTTTTGAATATTCTCTATTATAAATTTTTTACCTTTGTGGAAAATTAATTTTTTAGTTCTCAACTTTTCTATAGAAATGGAAGTTGTTTCTCTCGATATACCTGCAAAATTTGCAATGTCTTGATGGGTTAGGTCTATATCTATTTCTATATTGTTGTCGTCATTAATATGTCCGAATCTTTTTGCTAGCATTGCTATTATAATTGCAACTTTTTTAGTTGAATTTGATTTAATAACATTCTTAGTAGTATGAATTAGACCGTCTAGGCTGATTAATAAGCGTGTTGCTAAATCCTTAAATATTTTTGGATTAGATTCCAAAAAAGCTACAACATCTTCTTTTGGTGCCCTATATACTACAATGTTTGACATTGCTTTATAAAAATAAACGTTTTCTACTTCTGCAAGTGCCCAAGTCATTGGAAAAAATGATTCTGGTTTAAAGATATTAAATGCAATTTCTGTACCATTTTCATATATCGAGCTCATTTTGATGTATCCACTTTTTATAAAATATACACCATTGGGAGTGTCGTCTCCACGTATGACGATATCCCCTTTTGAATAGCATATTTTTCGATAGTTACTAAAAAAAGCCATTAGTTTGATTCTTAGATCGATGTTCATGTGAAAGTGTGAGAATTATAACAGACTTATAGTAAAAAATCTAACTGAATAGATGTTTTGGTTCAATTACTATATACAAACGAATCTGCATTTATATGTGGATTCTTTTTTTAGACATGAAAAAGCTAGATATTATAATCCCAGTACTGAATGAGGCTGATAATCTTCAGCCGCTAGTTACGCAAATAGATAAAGTTTTAGGTGCAAAAAAAATCAGTTATAGGTTAATTATTGTTGATGATCATTCCAGTGATGGAACTTCAGAATTGATAAAAAAGTTAAGTATTAAATATCCAATCATTTTTAAATTAAAGGAAGGAAGCAGGGGCAAGGCATATTCGATATTGGAAGGAGTAAGTTTCGCAGAATCTGAATTTGTGGCGATGATTGATGGAGATTTACAATATTCACCATCTTATATTCCAGAGTTATATGAAAAGGCTGTATCAGAAAACCTTGGAGTGGTTGTTGCTAATCGGGTTAAACATAAAGAAGGAATGTTACGAAAGATTGGGTCAAAAGTAGTTAAATTTATAGCGTGTAGCTTAATGGGCCAAAGTGTTGATTTTCAATCAGGGCTTAAAATATTTAAGCGGGAAGTTGTTAATCATTTAGATAAATCAAATATTAAGCCTTGGGCTTTTGATATACCTCTTATTCACACTGCTTTGGAGTTAGGAGAAAAGATTGGAACAGTTGATATAACCTTTGAACCGCGACTACATGGTAAATCAAAGTTTAACTTTATGACAAGTTTAGTAGGTGTAACTGAAGTAATGGTCGGGCTTTTAAAATTAAAACTTAAACCTACTAGAGTATTTCATTTAAAGCCAACAGAAAATTTAACAATGAAGGGGGCGGGAATTGTGTATAAAAGAAATAAATTTTTAACTCATACAACGCTTAATCATAACAATTCTGCAATAGTAACTTTTACCCGTGGGCAGATTTCAGTTATTTTTATGATTTTATCTGCTTTTGGGGTTGGGCTTATATTATCAACCCAAACTACATTAATAGTTTTTGTGGCAATTCTATCTTTTGTTTATTTTGCAGATGTGTTTTTTAATCTTTATTTAGTTTTAAAAAGTCTTCATTTTCCACCTGAATTAATGTTTGAAGATAATGATTTGGTAAATATCAAAGAAAGTTCGTTGCCTTTATATACAATTTTGTGTCCACTTTATCACGAATCCGGAATTTTACCTCAATTTGTAGATTCAATTAATAAAATGGATTATCCAAAAAATAAGCTTGAAGTATTACTTCTCTTGGAAGAAGATGATACAAAGACAATCGAAAGTGCTAGAAGTTTAAAATTACAAAAGCATTTTAAAATAATTGTTGTTCCTCATTCACTACCAAAAACTAAACCCAAAGCTTGTAACTATGGATTGGCACATGCCAAAGGTGAATTTGTAGTTATATATGATGCAGAGGATATTCCAGATCCATTTCAGCTTAAAAAAGCAGTTTTAGGATTTAATAAGTTAGGTAAAAGTTATTCTTGTCTCCAAGCAAAACTTAACTATCATAATCCAAATCAGAATTTACTCACAAGACTTTTTACATCTGAATATAGTTTATGGTTTGACATTATGCTGCCTGCGTTACAAACAATTAATACAACAATACCATTAGGTGGAACAAGCAATCATTTTAGAAGAGAAGACCTTAACAAATTTGAAGGATGGGATCCATTTAATGTTACTGAAGATGCTGATCTTGGAATTAGACTTTTTAAAGCTGGTGGAAAAACTGCAATTATAGATTCCGTAACTTTAGAAGAAGCAAATAGTAATTTAAAAAATTGGATAAGACAAAGGTCAAGGTGGATTAAGGGTTATATGCAAACATACTTTGTGCATATGAGAAACCCTTGGCAGTTTGCTAAGGATCATGGAAGACATTGGTTAGTTTTTCAACTTGTTTCAGGGCTTCGTATTTCTTTTATGTTAATTAATCCAATTTTATGGGGGTTAACATTTTCTTATTTTTTACTATATAAATTTGTAGGACCACAAATTGAAAGTTTGTATCCATCTGCAGTTTTTTATATGGCTATAACGTCAGCTGTATTTGGAAACTTTTTGTATATCTACTACTACATGATAGGAACTGCAAAGCATGGACAATATCAATTAATTAAATATGTATTTTTAATTCCTATTTATTGGGTATTTACTAGTATTGCAGCAACTGTTGCTTTTTGGCAGTTACTCGTAAAACCTCATTATTGGGAGAAAACAATTCATGGATTAACTAAAGAAGAGAAAAAGAAAATATTATTCAAGTTTGAGTTTGCAGGTCTTAAAGAGTTTGGATTTAGTAGTTTTAATAAGATTAAAAGTTTTTCAAAAAGTTCGTTAGCTAGTGGTGCATTCTTAATATTTGCTTCAATGTTTGCAAATGTAATGAACTTTTTGTATAACGCCTATTTAGGGAGAAAGTTAGATTTAGATGATTTTGGATTAATAAGTTTAGTTGGAAGTTTTATCTTTTTGTCACAAGTACCACTTTCTGCACTTTCGAGAACTGTTACACACAGAAGTGCCTTTTTGTTTGGTAGGTATGGTACTGCAGTCACAAATTTTTGGAAAAATACTCGATCAAAGTCGGTAAAAATATCATTTTTGTTTACAGCTGTTTGGATTTTACTTACACCTTATTTAATGAATCTATTTAAAACAGATCAATTTTTGCCATTTTTGATATTTGCACCAACATGGATAATTGGATTTGCTGAAGCTGTTGATGGAGGGTTTATAAAAGGTAATCTAAACTTTTATGTTTCAGGAGTCACGGTGATTACTGAAGCTGTTACTAAGCTTCTGCTGGCAATTTTAATAGTAACATTAGGTTTTGATCATTGGGTTTATTTGTCAATTCCACTTTCTATGTTTTCGGCCTTCCTGATAAGTTGGCATTTTGCTAGAAAAATTAAACAGAATGTTGAAGTAGAAATTGAAGTTGAAAATTATTTTCCAAGAGCATTTTATTCAACATCAATTTTGACTAAAATATCATCAATTGCGTTTCTAAGTTTGGATTTAATTCTTGCTAAAATTTATTTAAGTCCAACGGACGCGGGTCTTTATTCATTACTTTCTTTAGCTGGGAAAATGGTTTATATGTTTGGAACACAGTTTTCTCAATTCATATTGCCAATAGTAAGTAAGAATGAAGGAGAGGGCAGAGATTCTTTGAAGTCATTTTACAAACTTTTTTTGATGACCACTGTAATTAGTTTGTTAGGTTTTTTGGTTATCGGAATTTTTGGATATGTAACAGTTCCATTATTATTTGGAAATAGGGTGCTACCAATTGTTACATATCTACCTTATTTTGCTTTTGCAATGGCAATACAAGTTTTGTCACAGGCAATTGTAAACTATTATCAATCAAAAAATAATCAAATATTTCCTGTTGTTAATTTTGTAGTCTCATTCTTTACTATTTTTAGTGTCATATTTATACATAATAGTATCACTTCAATTGTAAACATTATGTTTATATCTTCCCTGGTCAGTTTTACAGTAATGCTTGTTATGCATATATTTGTAAAGCAAATCAATATATTAAAAAGCAATTTATTAGATTTGTCAGGGGTATTTAAAAAGTTGCCTTTAACTAATATAAATGTGGATTCTAATTTAAATATATTAATATTTAACTGGAGAGATACAAAACATGTATGGGCTGGAGGAGCTGAAGTTTATGTACATGAAATTGCGAAGAGGTGGGTAAAAGCTGGTCACTTAGTTACTGTATTTTGTGGAAATGACAGAAAATCTCCAAGGAATGAAGTAATCGATGGTGTGCAAATGGTTAGGAGAGGTGGATTTTATACTGTGTATTTTTGGGCGTTTCTTTATTATATATTAAGATTTCGAGGTAAGTATGATGTTGTCATTGATAATGAAAATGGTATACCATTTTTTGCCCCCCTTTATGTAAAGGAACCAGTAATTGGACTTGTTCATCATGTTCATCAAGAAGTGATATTAAAGAAATTAAAATTGCCGAAGTATCTTATTCCAGTAGGTTTGATTGCAGTGTTTATTGAACGATATTTAATGCCAATAATATATAAAAATACTCAAATGATTACTGTGTCAGAATCATCAAAAATTGATATGGAGAAAATTGGTCTGGGTAAAATTAAGCCAATATTGATTGTAAATCCAGGAGTTGATCTGTCTTTGGTTAAACGATTTAAGAAAACAACCGCACCAAGCCTTCTTTTTGTAGGAAGAATAAAGGCATATAAATCAATAGATACTTTGATAAAAGTAGTATTTGTAATCAAAAATGATATTCCAAATATAAAATTAAATATTGCGGGATATGGAGAAGAACAAAAAAACTTAGAAGTTTTAGTTGCTAAGTTGGGTATTCAGGATAATGTAAATTTTTTGGGTAAAATTTCAGATTTAGAGAAATATGAATTAATGTCTAAATCTTGGGTATTTGTTTATCCGTCTACATTTGAAGGTTGGGGCATTTCTGCAATAGAAGCGAATGCCTCTGGTACTCCCGTAGTTGCTTCAGATGTGGCAGGACTGCGTGATTCAGTAAATGATGGTGTCTCGGGTATGTTAGTTGAAGCAAAGAATGTAGATCAATTTACATCAAAAATATCGGAAATAATTAATAATAAAAAATTAAGAAACAGTCTCTCTAGAGGTGGCATAAAATGGGCAAGTAATTTTGATTGGTCTAATAGTTCCCACTTATTTATTGCCTATATCTATAATTATTTGAACGCAAGTAAAAATTATAAATTATCAAATTCAGATTACGATTTAACATGAGAAAATACAAATTAATTAAATTATTATCAAAAAATCAAAAATATACTATTGGACTCTATTCAGATCGAGATGGTAATAAATTTGTCATAAAATCTATTGCAGGAGATGGTAGTATTATTACTCGTAAATTATTGCTAAATGAATTTACAATGGTAAATATTTTGTCTCAAAAATATAATAAAATATTACATTTTCCAAAAGTAAAAGAATTTATTAAGAATGATAAATCTATGTATATTGTGTATGAATATATTAAAGGCAAAGTATTAACTAAACATGACAATAATTACCAGTTAAAAGTTATTAATAAATTGCTTTTGGAGTTGAAAAGTATGACCAATTTATTAAACGATGAAGATAGAAAAAAAATTAAAATACATAATAAACTATTTTATATGTCTTCTTTACCTATATTATATTTTTTTGCAATTCTAAATAATTACAAACATATAAATATTATTACTTTAGCATTTAAAAAATGTATATTTTCTTTTAAAGAACTTGTTAAAAGTCCGTTGACTTTAACACATCGTGATATTAAACCAGATAACATAATTATTAAAAACAAAGAAATATATTTATTAGATTGCGAACAAATGGTCTTAACTTATAGCGAGTACGATATAAACAAAATCTATTTAGATCACAATGGAATGCATATTAATTCTCACACATTAAACGTAGTTTTAATGAATTACATTTGTTTAAGTTATTGTTCATCTTTTGGAAAGAGAAGTTTATATTCGAATAAATATATCAAAATGTTGTACAAAATAAATAATTAATATGAAATTATTAATAGCACCATTACATTACGTTGCGGATAAGTATGAAGGTAGCGAATATACACGGGCTTATGACTATCTAGAATATTTATCTAGACAAAAAGATATCAATGGTGATGTGCTAGTTGGATATTGCAGTGAAAAGAAGATGGGCAACTTAAAAATAATATCTATGTTTAAGAGAAAGCCAACTTATATTTCTAACATTATCAGATTACAGTTTGTTGTTTGGATCTTCATCAAGTGGCTACTGTTGAAACTTAGAAATAACTATGATGTTATTTGGCACAATGGTCCGTTTTCTCTAAATGAGACGTTTTCACTTGTAGCAATTTTAAATAAATCCACGCCATTTATAATTGGGCCAATAGTTACGCCACATCAATATGTGAGCGAAGACGAGTCTCGTTCAATGGGTAAGAAAATATTTAAAAGAAACTTGTTGCAAATCGTTTTAAAAAAGATTGATCACTTGACATATCCATTGTCGAAAGTTTTTAGGTATTTGTCATATCTAACGTTAAGGAAAAGTAAGCTAGTTTTGGTGAAAGAAACTGATTGTTTAAAGTTAATAAATAAATATGATTTTAGAAATATAATAGTACATAATATGGGATTAAATTTAAAAGAATTTGGTTTCAATCATGCTAAATATATCAATGCTAATGTTGTAAATATTATTACAGTTAGTTATTTAGTGAAGCGGAAAGGTGTAACAGACCTTGTTGATATTATGAATTATTTGATTAAATCTAGAAAAAGAACAAATTATCGATTAAAAATAGTTGGTAGTGGGCCTGAATTTGATAATATAAAAAGAAAAATAAAAGAGTTGAATTTAAGTAAGTATATAAAACTTGTTGGATTTGTCACTAAGAAATTAATACATAAATACTATGAGAATTCTGACTTATTTGTTACCACAACATTGTCAGACTCAATGCCTGCCATGTACTTTGAGGCTATGGCATCTGGGTTACTGGTCATTAGTTACGATAACCCAAGTGTTAGAGAGCTTAAATTAAAAGGAGCTAAGATAGTAACCTCAGAAGTTGGTAATATATCAAATTATGCTAAATGTATTATGGATAATACAAAAGATAGTAATAAATTAATGGCATTAGGTAAGGCAAATTATAAATTATCTAAAGAAGAATTTAGTTTTGAGAAAAAAATGGAGATGTTTACAAGTTATTTAGAAAAGTTAAAAAAATGAAATACAACATTTTAAGTAAATTAGGAAACGTAATAATATTATTTTTTGTTATTATTGTGGTAACTATAACAATCAAGGGTTCAAGTGATATTAAATATTATCAAAATAATATTGATACGAGAATGTTTGGACCATTTGAGACTTCAAATAATTCATCAAGATTTGCTTTAACGGAAGCTATTGTTAAAAATAAAAGCCTGTTTTTATCTGATGAATTAGCTTCTGTTGCTTCGCCAGATCTTACAAAAATTAATGGTAAATTTATAACAATATTTACTCCGGGTATTTCTTTTATGGGACTTCCATTTTACTACTTAGGTTATAAATTTGGTTATCCACAAATTAGCACTTATTTGTTAAGTTCTTTTATTTCAATTATCAATATATATTTGATAGCAAACATATTGCTAAAACTTAAAATGAATAAATGGATAAGTATATTCTGTGGATTAATATATTTATTTGCCACAAATTCGTTATCATATTCAAATTCATTTAATCAGCATCAAGTAAGTACGTTTTTGTTGTTACTTTCAATTCTGTTGTCAATAAAACCGATTACTTATCTAAATAATTTGATATTTGGAATTATTTATGGGATTGCCATATTGGTTGACATACCAAATGCGCTTTTACTACTCCCGATATTAACATACCAAGCATGTAGAAATGTAAGAGTAATTCCTGAAAAGAAAATATATTCTTTAAAAATAAATACATCAATATTGCTTATTGTTATGGGCTTATTACCTTCAATGTTTCTTTTTGGGTGGTATAACCGTAGTGTTACGGGAGATTATTTAAAATTAGGACAAGTTTATGGTAGATATATCTATACCAATACTAGGATAGAGGATGTTGTTGAAATATCAAAAAAGAAAGACAAAAGTGAATTTAAACAATTTGATTCAAGACGATTATTAAGTGGCCTTACCGTATTGTTATTTAGTCGCGACCGAGGAATAGTTGTGTATTCTCCAATATTTATATTCGGTATTGTGGGTATGATAATTGCTAGTAAAAGAAAAAACAATTATTTAAATATTATTTTACTATCTACTGTGATTATGAATTTAATTGTCTACTCGTTGTTTAATGATCCTTGGGGAGGTTGGGCTTTTGGTCCGAGGTACTTGATACCGTCGAATGCAATTTTGTCATTACTAATTGCATTTACTATAAATAAATATTATAAGAATTTACTGTTTATTTCTATCTTAGGGATAGTACTTATATATTCGGTATCAATAAATGTATTAGGAGCATTGACAACACAATTAGTTCCTTCAAGTGTACAACTTCCTTTTTTAACAGGAAAGGTATCTGACACTTTTCTTTATAATTATTCATTTTTGAAATCTAACATGAGTAGCTCGTTGTTTTACAATTTGTTATTGGCTGATCATATTAATTTTGCTAATTTTGTAGCAATTGTGGTTATTGCAATGATTATATTTTTTGGGGTGATATATTTATTAATTTTAAAAGATAAAAACAAATCCCATGAATGAAATTAATTTAAAGATAAGCAAAAAATTTGTAGAAAAAGCAAAAAGTTTTTTTGATTTGTATAATTTATCTATAATTGTTATTTTGCTTGTTTTGGTGTCAATCAGTTTTTTTTATTTTTACCTAAATAATAAATTAGGACTCTCCTATAACGATGCTAGATCACACTTAGATATTGGTAGAAGAGTTGTTGAAAGTCTAAAGCCTGGAATTGCACAGCTTGGATCTGTTTGGTTACCGTTAAACCACGTGTTAATGATTCCTTTGATTTGGAATGATTGGGCATGGCACTCTGGTTTTGCTGGTGCGGTTTGGAACATGATTTCATTTGTTGGTACAGGAGTATTGATTTATAAAATTTTAGAGATTTTTAATGTCAAATTAATTGGGAAGTTGTTTGGTGTCTTGGTTTTTGCAGCGAACCTGAATGTTTTGTATTTGCAGTCTACTGCGATGACTGAACCGCTTCTTTTGGCTACCATGACTGCTGGTTGTTACTACTTACTACTTTGGGCGAAGGACGAAAGAGTAATTAATTTAGTTAAATCTTCGTTTTGGGTTATGATGGCAACACTTGTACGATACGATGGATGGTTTTTGCTATTGTTTTCTGTAGCTGTTGTTGCAATCTTAATGTTTGTTAAGCGAGGATACCGTGTATCTGAAGGACTGGTTGTGATGTTTGCGACGATGGGTGGGTTTGGTATATTTTTATGGTTTGTCTGGAATTGGGTTATATTTTCAGACCCTCTTTACTTTATACTTGGACCTTTTTCTGCTCATGCACAGCAGTTGGTAATGGAGGAAGCAGGTGCATTACCAACAAAATATAACTTGTTATTATCCACTCAAGTTTATTTGTATTCCGTATTTTATAATTCTATAACTACAACTGCATTACTTGGTTTTTTTGGGGGGGTAATAATGTTGTTTGATAAGAAAATAAAACCTGAACTTAGGTTTGCGAGTATTGCTTTGATGTCACCTTTATTTTTTAATATTGCATCTTTATTCTTTGGATTTTCTGTTATTTTTATTCAAGGGATTTCTGGAGATACTTGGTTTAATGTTCGATATGGAGTTATGTTAATGCCAACCTTTGCTGTATTTATTGGATACTTGATTAACAGATTCTCAAATTTGAAATGGGTAATTATTGGAACATTTTTATTTGTAACGTTTTTTGCCTTTGCAAATAATGATTCTGTGGCAATGGACGATGCTCGCGTTGGATCTTCACAAAAAAATGTTGCTGAAGTATCTGGTTGGTTGGAAAAAAATACAAAGGACAAAAAAGGTTTTATATTAATTTCTGCTGCTTCTCATGATGCTATTATATTTTCTAGCAATCTTCCTATGAAGAAGTTTATACATGAAGGAACAGGTAAGTATTGGGAATCTGCAACTACAACACCTGATAGATGGGCAAGATGGATAGTTCTTAGAACCTATGATAAGAATGATTTATCTTATCAAGCTGTTGGAGATTTAACTAGTTTTAAGACAATGTATAATTTAGTTGATTCCTATCCATTTGCTGACATTTATGAATTAAAAGAAGAATATTTAAATAATTTAAATACGGAAGCAAATCTTGGAAAGCAAAAGTAACTAATATGAAATTAAAAATTATAATAGTTTTATTAATAATATCTATCTCTGCTTTTGCATATATTAAATTGTCAAAATCAGAAAAAATTATAATTCCTGAAAAAAGATGGAAAGTAACTTCCATTGATACTGTTAAATATTCAAGAGATTTGGCAAGAGAAAAAGAAAATAATGAAGAATTTTTAAACACAATTGATAAACAAGTTAAGGTAATTGCAGAAACAGGTGCTACTCATATATCAATTGGAACTCCGTATGATGAAGAATTTATTCCATTTCTAACAAAGTGGGTAAAGTCGGCACGTACGTATGGATTAAAAGTATGGTTTAGAGGAAATTTTTCAGGGTGGGAAAAATGGTTTGGGTATCCAAGAATAGATAGAGATGAACATAAAAAATTAGTTGCAGAATTTATTAATAAAAATGGTGAATTATTTGAAGACGGTGACATATTTACTAGTTGTCCTGAATGCGAAAATGGTGGTCCTGGAGATCCACGTCAGAATAGTGATCTAGAAGGTCATAGACGATTTTTAATTGATGAATATGCAATAACAAAAAATGAATTTAGATCAGTTGGCAAGAATGTAACTACTAATTATTTCCCAATGAACGGTGATGTAGCAAGGCTTGTAATGGATATGGAAACAACAAGAAATTTAGGTGGAATTGTGACCGTAGATCATTATGTACGTGATCCTGAAAAATTAAATAATGATTTGACAGAACTTGCCTTGTTATCTGGTGGGAAAATAGTACTTGGTGAATTTGGTGCACCAATTCCTGATATACATGGTCAAATGACAGAGGGTGAACAATCTGATTGGGTGGGTAAAACAATGGAATTGTTAAGTGGTAATAGTAATGTTATTGGTATTAATTATTGGACGAATAAAGGAGGATCAACTGAAATATGGAATAAAGATTATTCCCCAAAAAAGACAGTTGAAGTACTAACAAGATATTTTAAAATGTAAGTTACATGTATCCTTCAGGATACATTGTGTATTCTTCTTCTCTGTTTGTTGATTTTGTTATAGCAATAATTTTTTCTGTGACTTCATCAACTGTTAAATATTTTTTACCAAGTCTTTCTAATTCCTTTCTTTTATCTATTCCACCAGTACCAAAAGGAGTCATAATACTTCCAAGTGTGAACAAGCAGACATCAATATGTTTTGGTTTTAGTTCCCTGTGTAGTGAAAGACTTAACCCTCTTAGTGCAAACTTTGATGAACAGTATGATGATCTGTCTGCTGCACTAATTACTCCCATTCCTGAACCAATATTAAAAATCAATGGGTTTTCTGAAGACCGCATATTACTGGATAAATATTTTGAAAAGATAAATGGTGCTGTTACATTTATTGCAAATGCAGTTTCCCATTCTTCTACACTTAAGTCTTCTATGTTTTTATATATGCCAATACCTGCTATATTGTATAAATAATCGATGTTTGGAAATTTGGCTTTTAACGTTTCAGCTAATTTTATAACATCTTGAGGTTTTCTAAAATCACAACTATATTCTTGTTCTAAATCAATAGATACGCATTTAACGCCACACTCATTTAGTTTTTTAACTAGTACGCTTCCTATTGCTCCGTTTGCACCAGTTATGACTGCGATTTTTCCCTTAATGTCCATTAGTAATTATACCATATAATCGGTTTAATCCGTTGACTTATACACAATAAAATTGTATACTAAACGATAATAATTACTGCTCCAATTATTAACAATATTAATTGATTTTAATGAGAATTTCATTAAGTTTATTTATCGCTTTAATATTATTACTTACTAATTTTAGTTCGTCTTTTGCTGCAATCTTCCCTAATTTTCCCTCCTGTACCAATCCACAAGGAACATTGATTGCTTCTTATGATTCAGGTAACCATGGAGTAGTAGGGGGAACGTCTTATTCAGGGAGTGATAAGGTTTACAAACTAGATGAGAAAAGTTTAACTCAATGTTTATGTACAGTTGATGGACAGGGTATTCAAACTAATTGGTGGAAAGCATCTTCGCTTGATGAAACTCAAATTAATATTTTGAAAAATGAAGGATGGATTTATGTCCCTACAGGAAGTGTGTGGGGACTAGATCAAGATTCTTATATGGCTATCAATTCTAAATATTCTTGTACTAGTTCTGATAATATTGGTGGTTCAAATATTTCTAACAATTCTACTTTGGGTCAAGTCTTAGGCCTAGCTTTTACCGGCAATGCAAAATATGTTTACTCAATTATAATCTTAGGTTTTTTACTATTAATATATGGACAAATTCTTCACAGGGCTAGGAGTTAGTTTAATAATTTTTGGTTCATTCCTTGTTTATCAAAGAAATAATCCTAACAGAGTTTCGTTTGCATATAGTGAAGAGGTAGCAGTAACTTCAAATATAATAAAATCTAATGTACCTTCAAGAATTTTAATTGAAAGCGTAGGTATTAATCTACCTATTGTTCAATCCGAGATAAGTGAAAATAAATGGGAAGTTACTGAAAATGGTGTATCGTATTTAACGAGTTCTGTCATACCAGGTGAAATAGGAAACAGTATTATGTATGGACATAATTGGACTAATTTATTAGGTAATTTAATAAAGGTTAAAACTGGGGACAACGTAGAGATTTATTTTGAAGATGGAAGTAAAAAAATATTTAAAATTACATTGATACAGGAGGTATCTCCAGATGATGTTTCTATACTTAAAGCAACTACTGACAAAAGGATAACGTTATATACGTGTTCCGGATTTCTTGATTCAAAACGATTTGTAGTAATTGGCAATTATTCGATATAATATATTATTGTGTATCGAAAATTAATTATATTAATTGCAGTAACATTATTCCTTGGAGGTGTCATGACTTCAAAATTTGCTAATACGAAAGTGCAAATTTCGCAAAATATTAATAATGTAATTGCCACGCCAACTCAGATTTCTACTGTTACTCCTACTTCAACAGCAGTTCCAACAACACAACCAACTAAACTAGCAAGTGCAAAGCCGACGATAATAACTCCAGTTAGTTTTATTAAAATATATTCTAATTCTAGAATTATTTCTCAAAGTGATAATTCCATTGTGTTTGAAAGTGATGATAGTCCTGATGTGATCACTGCCTTTTACAAAAGTTTAATTGAACAAAGTGGGTCAATAGTTACATCGTTTGTAACAACAAAAACAAACGGAAATGTGCTAAATAAATTAGCAGGTGTTGTAGATAATCAGTCTATTGAAATTGAAATTAAAAGAGAGAAAACTGTATCTAAAACTTCAGTTGTAGCCTCAAGAAAATGATATTGACAAGTAATTTTATAAAGCATAGAATTTATTCTATTGAATTGTATTTGATAGAAATTAATAGTAATTTATTTGAATGAATGGACTCGGTCAAATGGTAAGTAAGCTTTTGAGATTCATCTCCAATCTTTTACGGCTTCTTTTTAAAGGAATTTTACAAAAAAAGAATTTGCCATTTATTTTAATTTTAATAGTGATTTCTTGTGTAATATATTTTTTTACAAATGGTGTTGGTAATTTACTAAGTAGTCAAAATAGTAAGTCAGGACAAATACAAGTTGCTCCTGCAAAAGCTACAACTTCTATAAATAAAGAATTTACTTTTCCATTAAAGAATGAAAAAGGATTAGAAGTAAGTAAAGTAAAATATATTATTGAATCAGCTGAACTTCGAAATGAAATTGTTGTTAAAGGACAAAAGGCTAGGTCTGTAAAGGGAAGAACATTTTTAATATTTAATTTAAAAGTTGTAAATGATTTTAAACAGAAAATTGAAATTCAAACATCTGATTACTTGAGACTTTCAGTTAACGGAAATAAAGATGCTTGGTTGGCTCCAGATATACACAGTGATCCAGTTGCGATTCAAGCTATTTCTACAAAATACATAAAAGTTGGATTTGCCATTAATGAAAGTGATAAAGATTTATTACTAAAAGTAGGTGAAATAAATGGAGAAAAACAAGATGTCGAAGTTAAATTTTAAAATGAAAAATTATTCAACACAAATACTATCACCAATTTTATTGGAAGATGTTAAAGAGGCAATTAAAAGTATTACTGATTATGGTAGTGTAGAAATATATATTCAAGGGGGAGTAGTCAGCCAAATTAGTACGAGAAAAATTAAGAAAACTGATCAAAAATTGAAGATGGTATAAATTATGGGACTTGACAACTTAAATAACAGTAAATATATTGTGATTAAGTAGAATAATAGCTGACCGCAAACGGAGGCTTTTTTCACTCAGAGAAATCTGGGGGAAAGAAGCCTCTGTTTTCGTTTTATAAGGAAATAGGGTGAAGTGCCTCTTAGATCTCATCTAATAAATGAGAGGAGGAAAATAGATTGGGGGTGAATATATATAATGAACAAATTTAAAAAAGTAGTAGCCTCTGCAATAGCTGCAGGATCCCTTTTAGTCAATGGATTCATGCCAGTTTTTGCTCAAACAACAATAGTACTTTCAGGAAATGGAACAAATTCAGATAACACTGCAAATGTTTCAGTTACTCAAAGCACAGTTGTTACTCAAAGCAATAATGCAGATGTTACAAATAAAGTATATGCCGATTCCAAAACAGGAGATAACAAAGCAGAAGATAATACAGGTGGAGACGTATCAGTTAAAACTGGTGACTCAGATGTAACTGTTGATGTTAAAAACACACTTAATAATAATTCTGCAAACGTTGACTGTTGTGGAGCAACAAATACTGATGTACTTATTTCAGGAAATGGATCAAATAGTGATAATGATGTAAATCTTACTTTAGGTGGAGATAAAAATACCTTAGTAACACAAAACAACAATGCTGATGTATACAATCACGTTGATGTGGATTCAGATACAGGCGATAACGATGCAGAAGACAACACAGGTGGAGATGTGTCAGTCGAGACCGGTGATGCAACTGTAAACGTAAACGTAAATACAACTGCTAATGCAAATTCTGCCAGAGTTGGTGGGAATGGAGAAGCAGGTTCTTTATCAGCAAAAATCCTAGGAAATGGTACATCTAGTGATAACGAAATCGATTTAGACTTTGGTGGTTCACTTTGGATAACTCAAGATAATGAGGCTGATGTGGATAACAAAGTTGATGTTGATGCCGAAACTGGAGATAACAATGCAGAAGATAACACAGGTGGAGAAGTATCAGTCAATACTGGAGACGCCGATGTTACCGTTGACGTAGAAAACGATGTCAACTTCAATTGGGCAGACGCTGACTGCGGATGCTTATTGAATGATGTGTTGGCAAAGATCGATGGTAATGGTAGCGATACAGATAACGATATCACTGCAAATCTTGGACAAACACTTGGTGTAATTCAAGATAATAGTGCAGGTGGAGAAGGAGAATTGGAAAATACTGTCTATGCTGATGCAGAAACTGGAGAAAATGATGCTGAAGATAACACTGGTGACCCTGGTGCTGATCCATCAATTGAAACCGGAGATGCAACAACAGAGGTAGCGCTTGATAATTCAGGCAATTCCAATGTTTATGGTCAAACACCAGATTGGGAATTCCCAGGTACTGGATTTGATTTCCACTTTTCGTTCGATTTGAGCGATTTGTTGGACTGGTTAAGTTAATTATGTAATTTTTTGGAACTAGAGTTGCTTACTTACACTTCAGTAAGCACTCTAGAATCCAAGAGATAAAGAAGTAAAAAGATAGAAAAGATATAAAAATAAAAATGATTAATAGAATTAAAAAAATACTTTCAGTAATTACTGTTATTGCTTTGCTGTTTACAAATACAGGGTTAGTTTTTGCTCAATCAATTCCTACTCCTCCTCCGGCACCAACAATGCCATATGTTCCAACTGCACCACCAGCACCAACAATGCCACCTGTTCCAACTGCACCACCAGCGCCAACAATTGCACCAACTAATGCTCCTACTCCGCCACCTGTTCCAACTGCACCACCAGCGCCAACAATTGCACCTACAATAACACCAACTCCTGTCCAAACTAGTGTACCTATTATAGAGCCGATTTTACAACCAACTGCCACTCCTTTAGTTTTGTCACAATTTGTTGATACTGAGAATTTAGGTGGACAAGAAGCAGATGGTGGAACTGGCTCAAACTCTATTAATACTGGGAATGCTACAAATGATGGATTAATTGTAAATGATTTAAATAGTAATTTGTCTGCTGTTCTTAGTGACGGAACAGGAAATGGAAGTGCTGAAATTACTAACACTGGAAATGGTGCTGGGTCAACAAATTCTGGATCAGCAGTTGTTGTAAATAATACAAATACTGATCAATCTAATTTGGTAGTACTTGAAAATGGGTTGTACCAAAGCGCTGTGACTGGAGATAATTCAGCAAGTAAGAATACTGGAGGCGACTCAGCTATTACTACTGGAGATGCTAATGTGACTGGTACGATATTAAACTCAGTTAATACTAATGTAGCAGGTGTTTTGGTTTCTGAGTTTAATGTTATGAATGATACTACGGGAGATATAATTCTTGATTTTGTAAATAATTGCATAACTAATTGTGGAACACCTTCAAATACTACTATTAAAAATTCAGGTAATGGTGCTGATTCTACAAACACTGGATCATTAGATGTAGTAAATAACAATTCAACTAATCAATTAAATGATGCAGTCATTGCAAATGAAATGGATTTGTTTGCAAATTCTGGTAATAACGTAGCAGATAAAAATACTGGTGGCGATTCAACAATTGTGACAGGAGATGCTAATGTTGCAGCAAACTTATTGACGTTTGCTAATAATAACATTGCAGGTAATGTTATCTATTCTGTTGTTAATATTTTTGGAGATTTGATAGGCGATATTATATTACCTGAAGAATTACTTGCAGGATGTTGCGGAACAAATCCTGTAACTCTAGCTAATTTAAATAATGGTGCAGATTCTAATAATGTAACTAACTATTCAAATGAAATAACAGATTCTTTAACACAAATTAATAATTTAGAGATTGAAAATAATTTAATCTTTGACGCTGCAACTGGACAAAATGATACTTATGCAAATACAGGTGGAGATTCATCAATTATAACAGGGGATACAAGTGTGAATGCTAAAGTATTAAATGTTGCAAACAATAATATAAGTGGTGAAAATATGTGGCTTGTAATAGTTAACCAAGCCGGTAGATGGATAGGGAAAATATTAGGTACTGCGGACGGTACAAATATTGCTGGAAGTGAAGGCTTTGAATTTGAAGTAGATGAAAATGGAGGAGTAACAGTTGCAAATGCTGGAAACGGTGCAGGATCAACCAATACTGCAACCTACAATGAAACAAATAATAATGATACAACCCAAGTTAATAATGCAAAAATTGTTAATAATTTGGATTTGGCTGCAAATACAGGGGGTAATTCTGCATCAAAAAATACAAACGGAGATTCGTCTGTGACTACGGGTGATGCTAATATCATCGCTAATATAGTCAATTTTGTTAACAACAATATAACAGGAAGTGGAAAATTAGTTGTAACAGTTGTTAATGTGTTTGGTAGTTGGTTGGGTGATTTTGTAGGACCTGGATTTACAAAAGAAGTTCAATCGAATGAATCGCCAAGTAATACGGCTATTGGTGGTAGTGATATGCATGTCAATACTAATAGTCAAACTGATAATAACGAGAAAACTAGTGGTTCAAGTAACTCAGTAGTTGGTAATAATTCAGTTGTCAAATTAGTTTCACCTGTAGCTTTTATACCAAAGACTAAAGTTCTAGGAGCTAAAATTAGTGTAGTAGACGGTAATCAGTTGGCAAATAATACAGAAATTGACTCCGATAAAAAGAAAGTTATTAATATAAATTTCGCTTGGGTATTAGCTGCACTTTTCCCAATAGGTATCGTATCAATTATTTTACGAAGAAGATCACATGCTTAAACGATTATTCATTTTAACACTGCTCCCTGCTGTGTTTTTATTTTATGTTGGTCCATTTATTCCATACGTTGTAGCTCAGGAATTAATTATTTCAGGAAACGGAAGTAGCTCTACTAGTGAAGTTTTAGTAAACACAAATAATACAGAAAGTATTAGCCAATCAAATACGGCAAATATTGTAAATAACATTGAAGTAATTGCAAATACTGGTAATAATAATGCAAGTGATAATACTTCAGGAAGTGTAACTATTTCAACTGGTGATGTCTTAACTGATTTGGTTGTTAGTAATAATATTAACAGTGCTACTGTTAATAATTCTTGTTGCGATGTAGAAAATAATTCTTCAGTCTCTATAGTTGGAAATGGTAGTGGATCTGATAATAGTGTCGTTTTAAATATAAATGATGAAAATTCCATTGTTGTGAATCAGTATGCAAATATAGAAAATAAAGTAATTGGAACTGCAAATACAGGAAATAATAGTGCAAATAACAATACAAGTAGTGAAGTGACAATTCTTACAGGAGATATTAAAGTTAATATCAAAATTAATAATTACCCAGTCAATACTTCTTTGGTTAATTTTGGTAATAGTCCGTTAAGTGTATTTGCCAACATTTCTGATAATGGTGCAAACACAACAAATTACGTATCAGCAAATATCAATAAACCTAAATTTGTTGGTGTTAATAATTACTTTGTTGCTAATAATATTTCTTACTGGGATTTAAAAACAGGTGGAAATACTGCTAGTGGTAATACTTCGAGCAAAGTATTAATTAAAACTGGGAATGTGTTTTTTGATTTACTAATTTCAAATGCAGCTAATATAGGTGGAGTTGATTTAGGTTGTTGTGGTGTTGATCCAGATGATCTGGATGATCCCAATGATCCTGATGACCCAAGTGACCCAGGTGGTTATATAGGTGGCGGAGGTGGGAATGGGGGGTCTACTCTTGGAAGTTCAATTAATTTTAATGGTCCTGCAATATTAGGTTTGTCTGCAACGTCGTCAAAATAAGCAAAGCTTGTAATAAATTATGAAAAAAAATTTGATGATACTGTTTATAGGTTTTTTATTAGGATTTATATTTTCAAGAATTGAATCACCTGTCATAGTTCATTCAAATGAAGTGCTGATGTATAACGAACTTCCTACAAGAATATTAATTCCTTCTGTATCTATTGATACTTCAGTCAAAAAGGCATTAATTATAAATGGATATTGGCAAGTTTTTCCTAATTCAGCTGCTTGGGGCGATCAATCTGGCATTCCTGGAAATATTGGAAATCAAGTAATATTTGCTCACAAAAGAAGTGGATTGTTTGCAAACCTGAAAGACGTAAAAATTGGAGATAAAATTTATGTTTTAACAAGTAAGGGATCATTCGCTTATGAAGCTCGAGAAATAAAAGAGATAAACCCAAATGAAATTGATGTTGTTAAGCCAACAACAGACGAGACATTAACTTTATACACATGTTCTGGATTTGCCGATACGAAAAGATTAATAGTAGTTGGTAAGAAGGTATGAGAACCCCTTGGTACAATCAAGGGGTTTCTCTTTTAAAGACTATTGTTACCACTAGTAACAGTTAGTCCTGATGTTGTCAGACTGTTTCCAGTAGAAACTTCGACAGTACCATTTGTGTTTTTGTTTGCTTTATTTTTACCTGTTTTTGCCTTAGATTTAACTTTTGCATTTACTACGGTTGATGTTCCTTGAGTAGTGGCATTAGTTTTTAAATCTGTTACTAAGACAGAATTATTACTATTGGCACCATTATTTGATATTGTTGATAGTGCTTCAGGATTTAGTTCTGTATTGCAGCAACAAGGATCTGAAATAGTATTGTTTCCTCCAGTTACTGAAACTGTAGATGTTGCAGTTGCATTACCTGTGTCAATTGTTACATCTCCACCGGTATTGCTGTTTGCTTTATTTCCTCCTGTTGTAGCATTTGATTTTACAATTGCATTTACCTGGGTTACATTCCCTTGTGTAATTGTGCAATTATTTGAGTTCGTCAATACAATTGTATTTGTAGAGCTTGCTCCATTATTTGTAATAGTTGAGTTCTGTGCAAATACTGATGTAAATGTTGAACCTAAAATTAAAGCGCTAGATATCACGCCTGTTGCTAATTTGTAGACAAATTTGTTCATTTTTAATCACCCCCTTTCTTGGAGAGTGATTTTTCACTCGATTGAAGTAATAAAAAACATTAGTTATGTTCATAATTGCCTCCGGTTGCGGTCAGCAAATAACTTAATATCAATAATAATAGCAATATTGGTTGTTTATGTGTCAACTGTATCTTTGTGGTATTAAAACCACCCTTTATATATAAATGTAAAGTTGTTATTATGAATGGATGGATAAACTGCTACACCTATTAATTCCTCGTGAGAGTAATAATCACAAGGCTAAAATATTACATCCTAATAGTTTGTTGATTGTCACTATGTTGTTTTTGTTTTTTCAGGTATTTGTTAGCAATTTACCTAAGTTAAAGCCTGACATTTTAGGATATGCTGCAAATATAGCGCCAGATGAAGTTGTAAGGTTAACTAATCAAAAGAGACAAGAAGCAGGCTTATCTTTATTAACTTATAATTCTGATTTAGCCGGTGCTGCTTATACCAAAGGTGTTGATATGATTACAAAAGATTATTGGGCACATGTGGCTCCTGATGGAACTCAACCTTGGAAGTTTTTTAATGATTTCGGATATAAATATAAATATGCAGGCGAAAATTTAGCAAGAGACTTTACAAATCCTAGTTCTGCAGTTGATGCATGGATGAACTCGCCTACTCACAGGGAAAATATTTTAAATCCTAAATATAAAGAAATTGGTATTGGTGTAGTTGAAGGAGATTTGGCAGGAACTGACACTACAATTATTGTTCAATTTTTTGGATCTACATATTCAGATAAAGTAGTACTACCAGTAGCACAGGCAGCACAAACAGAGAAAAAAGTGATTGCCACCGAAGCTCCAAAAATAGTTGCTACACCACTTGCTGTTGAAGTAAGAGCGCCTGAGGTTAACACCATTGTAACTACGGAGTCACAACAGGTTTTGATTTCGCCATTTAGTACTACTAAAAATGTGTCATTAATTGTGGTTGGAATATTACTTTTGATATTTGTTATTGATGCAGTCCTTGTGTCTAAGAGAAGGATTACAAGGGTTGCAGGACGAACATTTTCACATGTTGCCTTTTTAGGTATGATTGTTGTAATTGTATTAATATTAAAGTCGGGAGAAATATTATGATGAATGGAACAATATGATGGAAAGTATGTCTAAACATTTACCACATTACATAAGCTTAATTGGTATTTTTATTGCGGGTATTATTGGTTTTTATTATTTTCCATATGATAAATCATTCCAAACAGGTCTAGTTGTTGCCTTAGCAGCTTCATATATTTCATGGGGAGTTATTCATCACTCCGTCCATAAAGATATCTGTTTACCTGTAATTTTTGAATACGTAGCTGTTTCTGTCCTCGGATTAGTAATTGCTTTATCGTTGATTTATAGGACGTAACTACTGTACAATATCAGGGCTATTTAGATTATGAAAAAGATAACAAAAGCAGTCATCCCAGCAGCTGGATTTGGAACTAGATTTCTGCCTCAAACCAAGGCTATGCCTAAGGAGATGCTCCCCATTGTAGATAAGCCTGTAATTCAATATGTTGTTGAGGAAGCAGTTCAAAGTGGTATTAAAGACGTTGTAATTGTTACGGGATCATCTAAAAGGGCAATTGAGGATCATTTTGATATGCCTAATGCAGATCTTGTTAATAATTTGATTCAAGGAGGGAAAGAGAAACTTCTTGAGGAAGTTAGAAAAATAGCAGAGATGGCCAATTTCATTTATGTCAGGCAAAAAGGTATGTACGGAAATGGAACGCCAGTACTTTCAGCAGAGTCTGTAATTGGAAATGAAAGTTTTGCAGTTCTTTGGGGGGATGAATTTATAAGTTCGGATCCACCAAGACTTGCTCAAATGATGAAAGTTTATGAAAAGTATGGTGGAGTAGTTATCTCTGGAGTCAGAATTGAATCAAAAGATAGACTTTCTAAATATGGAATTGCTGATTTGGAACCAGTTGAGGACAAAGTATTTAAAATTAAAGAGATTATTGAGAAGCCACTTCCAGAAGAGGCACCCTCCAATATGGCTACACATGGAGCATATATATTGCCTCCTGAAATATTCCCTGCACTTCGTGGACTTAAGCCTACTAAAGGTGGAGAAATTTGGCTTGTTGATGCTATTAATGTTTTACGTGAGCAAGGAGTGCCTGTATATTGTTGCGAGATTGAAAACGGAGTGTATTATGATACTGGTAACAAACTTGAGTATATTAAAACAGTAATTGAATTTGCTTTAAAGCATAAAGATTTGAACGGAGAGTTTAGAGAGTACCTCAAAAGCCTTTCATTATAATGACTAGCGCAGAAAAAAGAATATTTGGCTTGAATTTAAACAAAAGGCTCATGTTTGGTACAAGGTTTTTTATTGAACTTAAATCAATTTTTGCTGTAGTACAGCTTTTTTACCTTACTCGTGGTTTAAATCCTTCAGAAATAATTTATTTAAGTTTAGTTTGGAGTGTCACAACATTATTTAGTGATTTGCCATCTAGTATTATTGCAGATCGATTTGGGAGAAAGAAGACTATTATTTTAGGCATATTTTTAACCGCAATTTCGACATTATCTTTATTTTTTGCGGAAGGGTTTTGGCAAGTTGTACCTGTGCATATTTTAGGTGCTATGGGTATTTCATTTTTTTCTGGCGCCGATCAGGCACTTTTGTATGATTCAGTGAAAGAATTGGGCCAAGAAAAGTCAATGAATAGGATTTCTGGAAAATACTTTGCAGCAGCGAGTTTACCTAAAATTGTTGTACCTCTTTTAGGTAGTTACATTGCAAGAAATTTATTACCTACCCAATTTTTAATTTTAATAGGTATAGATTTTGTAGGTATGATAATAGCTTTAATTATCTCTACATTTCTAACAGAACCGATAATTAAAAATAAATTAAAAAATAGTTATGAATATTTAGCTGATGGAATAAAATTGATATCTCAAGATAAAACATTGTTGAAACTTGCTTTAAATAAAATTATGGTTTTGCAAGCGGCCTTTGTCTATTGGAGAATTTATCAAATACTTCTTCAAAATGCTCAAATGCCAATAATTTACTTAGGAGTTGTTTACACTATTTTCCAGGGTATAATGTTTGTAACACATTGGAATACTGAAAAAGTACAAAAGTTTTTTGGTCTTGTGAATTATGCGTTATTACCTCAAATATTAGGATTTATTGGAATTGCATTTTCTCTACTTAGCACTAATCTTGTAGTAATATTTATTTCGTGTGTTGCGGTAATATTAGTAGGAACTTTTAGAGATCCATTTTTTATGACTCAAATGCAGGCTAGAATTCCTTCAGCTAATCGTGCAACTGCAACTTCAGCATTAAATACTATTAAAAATAGTAGTGATATACCAATACTTTTATTAATTGGTTATCTTACAAGTATTAATATTGATTATGTTTTAATCGTTTCAGGCGTAATGTTTTTAGCCTCAATAATATTTTTAAGAATTAAAAAAGAAGATCTTACGTTGCAACTATGATATATAATGACTAATTATAACTGTTATGAATAATGATATAAAAAAAACAAAAAATATTGAGGAAGTGAAATTATTACTTAGTCATAAACGGCTTAATATGTTTGAAGCGTTATCTAATAAAAATTGGTTTAATCAAACTGATTTTGAAGTTGTTAAAAAGATTTTTTCATTGCCTGATGATTTTGATGGATACCTTAATGATTTAACAACAAGAAAGGATGAATATGGAGGATTAATTGTAAATAAACTGCATGATTTATTGCCTGGAAATTATTCTGTTTTATCTGTATTTGAAGTTGTTTCTATTCAGACAGCTCAGCCATTTACTCATGAATACATGACTTGGAAATTTGGTCGTGATCAGGGATATAGAGGATTGATATTATTCGAAGAAGAAGGAGAAGTAAAATTCTTTATGTTAAGAAAAGCAGAAAAATTTGCAATTGGAGAGAGTGTTTATGAAACAATTGGAACTTTTATTAAAGAAAAACATATTAGTGAATCGTCGATACCTGATGAAGTTCAACACCAAATAGATAAAGAGTTGGGTATGAAAGATGTAAAAGTTAACAAATTTATACCACTTGGGAAAATTGCAGTTGATCCTGTCATGGCTAATTCAACACCTTCACTTTATGCTGTTACGATTGATTTGCCAGGGGATAATGATTTAGAGGAAATTAGAAAAAAAGTATATAAAACAAAACCAATTTCATTCAATTTAATTATTGAGCCTATTGAAAAAATCTGGGAATATGTAAATAAAACTGATGAGTCTTTTTTCTTGGCTGTTGTTTCAAGACTTACTTCTATGGGAATAATTAAACCCCAGGCTTGACAAATACGGATTTATACCCTATAATAACGACTCAAGACTTAAAAAGTTATACTTTAAAAAATAAATTCCTCAGATAGCACCCTTATAACGGTTTTAACCGTTGAATCTCAAGAAATTAAGAGGTGCCCAAACAAATCGTGTTTTTTCAAAATTCATATAGACCTAAAAGGAGATTTACCATGTCTGATTTAAATGCTTTACTACCGATTGAAGCTGCCGATCTCGGTACGCTGTTGTCGACCCGTCCTGACTCAACACCTCAGCGCGTTAAGTTCTGGATAGATGATGTTCCGTTCGAAACACCTGTTCACAGCTTTGTGATGCGGCTCGTTGTGCCCGGTCGTGCGGATGTTCAGATTACCTATGGTTACAATCCTACGATCGGTGCCACCGGGAATGATGACATCACGCGTCGTGAACTGGGTGGAGTAATCTCTGCTTATTTCACAATGATGGACGGACAGCTTTGGGTTGGAATGCTTAACCAGAAGCGCCCGTGTCAGGATTTGGTAGAATCGGTTCTCAACGTTATTCGCGCGTACTACAGCCCTGAAAAGTCCCGCTTATCGGTGGCTACTGAACGTGCGAAAGAACGCGCTGGCGTCCCCACCACTTTGCTGGCGATTCCACTTCCATGCGCTATTGGAAATGCCAACAATGCAAATGTCGAAACGTGGGATGATCATGGAAATACCCAGTTCGCCTTTTATGTTCCGCCTGAAATGCTGATCTTGGCACCGAATGGCGCGTACATATTTGACGATACTGTTGTGACCGCTTTTGACCCTGATGCTGGCAAAATCCTCGGATTGGAATTCCATCCTTGGAAAGTTGCGGCGCGCGTCGGCGATGATTTCACTCGGGCAATTGTTTCACCCTTATTGGCTTGGTTGGATGATGTCCAGCAGATCGCCGTTATGGTGAACAATGAATTTGATCCGAGTGTGATGACCAAGTAATGTAAGTTTTGTTTGGGCCTCTCTAATGTTCCTCACCACCCCCAAAAAGTTTAATAGCGACTGCGCTGTTGAGCCAAAGGTGGTGAGGAATTTTTAGAAAGTTTGCCTGTGCGGTATAGAATAAAATTTTTGAATTAAAAACTCAAAAAACAATAAATCTATACGCACGGCAAGAACAAATTCGATTGTTAATCTCCATTAAAATACTTCTATACTTGCATTAAATATATCTATCTAGTAACATTTCCATTATGCAGACAATTATCCTTTGTGGAGGCACAGGAACCAGAATGAAAGAAGAAACTGAGTTCCGTCCAAAACCTATGGTTGAAGTTGGTGGACAGCCAATTTTGTGGCACATTATGCAGACTTATATGCATTATGGGTATAAAGATTTTATTATAGCCTTAGGTTATAAAGGTGATATGATTCGTGAGTTTTTCCTCAATTGGAGAACAAATGCAAACGATTTCACTATTGATATGAAATCTGGTGAAAAAGTTGTATTAACAGATAGACAAAAAGACTTTAAGGTTACTTTAGTGGATACTGGCCTTGAATCGTTAACCGGTGCTCGAATTAGAAGATGTGCACCTTATATTAAGGGTGAGGAATTCATGTTAACTTATGGAGATGGAGTGTCTGATATAAATATCACTGAGGTCGTAGATTTTCATCATAAACAAAAAACATTAGCTACACTTTCCGGAGTTCATCCAAAGTCAAGATATGGTCTTGTGGAGCTTGATAAAGAGTCTGGAATTGTTACTAAATTTAGTCAACAACCAGTATTACATGAATATATTAGTGGAGGGTTTATGGTTTTTGATAAAAAGGCAATTGAATTTTTTACTGACGATGAAATGGAAGTAGGACTAACTCATATGGCAGAAGATAAACAAGTTTCTATGTATACTCATGAAGGATTTTGGAAAGCAGTTGATACTTATAAGGAACTAGAACAATTAAATGATCTTTGGAATGATGGCAGACCTTGGGCAGTTTGGGAGAAAAAACAAAAATGAGTGACCTAGAAAAATTCTTCAAAGGTAAAAAAGTATTGATAACGGGGCATACTGGTTTTAAAGGTGCATGGCTTACTAAAATACTTTTGATGTGGGGTGCAAAAGTTTCTGCAATTTCACTTGATCCACATACAACCCCAAATCTTTTTGAGGTTTTAGAGCTTGAAAAAGATATTAACCATCATTTGGTTGATGTAACTGATTATGAAAAAGTAAAAGAAGTTTTTGATAAAGAAAATCCAGAAATAGTATTTCATTTAGCTGCTCAGGCTATTGTAAAAGTTAGTTATGATGACCCGCTTCGTACGTATCATGTAAATACAATGGGTAGTGCTAATGTGCTTCAAGCTATTAATACCACGAAATCTGTAAAATCTGCAGTTATGATTACATCTGATAAAGCTTATGAAAATCGTGAGTGGGTTTATCCTTATAGAGAAACAGATAGACTTGGTGGAATTGATCCATATAGTGCCAGTAAGGCTGCAGCTGACATAATAGACCAATCTTTTATCGCATGTTTTATGAATAAGGAAGATAGCGCACTTGTTGCAATCGCTCGTGCTGGTAATGTGGTTGGAGGAGGAGATTGGTCTCCAAATAGACTTATCCCTGATGTAGTACGTGCAATTTATGAAGATAATAAACCTGTAGTTACAAGAAACCCACAGGCGATTCGTCCATGGCAGTTTGTTTTGGAACCATTGTCTGGATATTTATTGTTAGCTAAGTTGTTATTTGAAGGAAATAAAGCGTTTGTGAGTCAATGGAATTTTGGACCAAATGATGAAAATTTTATTCCAGTAATTGAACTTATTAAAAGAGGAATTACAATTCTTGATAAAGGGAATTACGAAGTTGACGAGAATAGTAATTTTCACGAATCAAGATTTTTAAAGTTAGATATATCAAAAGCAAAAACAGATTTAAATTGGCATCCAAAGCTTGGAATTAAAGAAACCCTTGAGTTTGCATATAATTGGTACAAAAATTATTATGAGAAAATAGAGTCCCCTGTTAAATATACTGAGGAGCAAATAAAGGATTATTTTAGTCGTTAAATTATGATTTTTACACCGACCGAAATTGATGGAGCGTTTTTAGTTGAACTTCAACCAAGAATTGATGACAGAGGTTATTTTACACGTAGTTTTGCCCAAGAAGAATTTGATAGTGCAAAAGTTAATTTTAAAATGGTTCAGACAAATCAGGCTTTTACTAAAGCCAAGGGGGTACTTCGAGGGATGCATTGGCAAACAGAACCAAAATTGGAAGCTAAATTTTTTCAATGTTTACAGGGTGAAATATTTGATGTAATTTGCGATGTGCGAGTGAGCTCACCTACTTATGGAAAGTGGGCAGGATTTAATCTTAAATCTGACGAGTTTAAATTATTGTTCATCCCAGGGGGATTAGCCCACGGATATGAAACTTTGACTAAAAATTGTAAAGTTCAATATATGGTTGGAGAGTTTTATTCTCCTGAATTTGAAAAAGGTTTTAGGTGGAACGATCCTACATTTAATATAAAATGGCCAATTGAGCCAACATTTATGTCAGATAAAGACAAGGCATTACCAGATTATCAAAAATGAAAATACTTATATTAGGTTCTCAAGGCACACTCGGACAAGTATTGCTATCTGAATTTAATAACAACGGAAATGAAACTGTTGGGTGGGATAGAGAAGACGTGGATATCACGACAGTTGAAGTAGAGTCCAAAATAATAGAATTAAAGCCAGATGTTATTTTAAATGCAACTGCTTATAATGCAGTTGACCCAATGCAGATTGATGAGGAAGCCAGAAAAGTTGGTTTTTTGATGAATGCTGAAGTTCCTGGTAAGTTAGCTAAAATTGCAAAGGAAATTGATGCGACTTTTGTTCATTATTCAACTGATTACGTCTTTGATGGAAAAAAAGAAGAAGGTTACAACGAAGAAGATACTCCAAATCCTATTTCTGTTTATGGTGAATCTAAATATGAAGGTGAAAAAAATGTCCAAAAGTTTGGAGAAAAGTACTATATTATTAGGCTTTGCAGATTGTTTGGGGAAAAAGGAATTAGTGCTGCTAGTAAACGAAGTTTTGTAGAAATAATGCGAGGAGAAATTGAAAAAGAAGAATTAATGGTAAAAGATGAGGAAATCGCTTGTCCTACTTATGCACCTGACGCGGCTAAATTTACAAAAGAACTTATAGAATCTAACTCACCTTGGGGAATTTATCATGGAACAAATTCTGGAAGTTGTACTTGGTATGGTTGGGCTGAAGAAATCTTTAAAAATTTAGGTAAAAGTCCTAAAATGATAAAAGGTTGTGCAAAAGATTATCATAATCCTGCACCTCATCCTCAATATTCAGTATTATTAAATACAAAAAGGCCTCTTCAAAGAAGTTGGCAGGAAGCTCTTTCTGAATTTTTAAATTAATTATGGCTACTTTGATTACTGACGGTTTTGATGAAGGCGATGATTTAAAAGTAGTTTCTATTCTAAATAAGTGGAAGGGTGGAATTTTATCTGATCAACTTTTTACTTCAATTTCTAAAATGACTCCTCAGCTTGCTTGTATAATTGTTGTTTTTCGTAAAAAAGGGGAACTATTAGAAACACTACTATTGCCAAGACCAGAAGGAGATCCTGTTTGGTCAGGAATGCTAAATCTTCCCGGTAAAATGTTTAGAGCAATGGATTTTAAGAGGGAGGACAAAAATCCGGTAAATGGTCCACTTGAACGAATTCAAAAAGGTGAATTAAAAGTTGAATTGAATAAACTTGACATAAAATTTGCCGGTCTTGCTTTTCAGGATACAATTCGGGGTCCAATAATGGTTTTGGTGCATACATATTTTGTAGCAAATGATTTTAAAGGAAATGAAGATTGGACATGGAGAGAAGTATCCCAACTTAAAGATTCAAAAGATATGATTCCAACAGAGATGGATGCAATTGAAGTCGCATTAAAATCTATTTAGCTTCTTTAAACCACTTACCTTCTTTGTAGCCAGTTGAATTCCAAAAAAAGTCCGCGGGACTTACTTTTTTATAAAGCCAATCTGGAGCTCTATGATAACAAAGTTTACCAAATTGATACCCTAACCAGCCCATTGCAAGTTGTAGGAAAGCTGTTGGAAACATTAACGGTTCGTTTTTTAAAACATGAGTTAAAAGTGCAATTGCATATGAAGTTCCTCTCTTTTGGTCGCCTCCTCCGCCTAAATCTAAAATTCTATCCCACTGTTTTCTATACATTCCTGTATCAAAATGTCTGACAAATTCTTTTTGTGGTGTGTAGTTATGTGAATGATTAACTATTGATTCTGATACATATGCAATCTTGTGACCTTTGCGTAGAATCATTGCTGCAGCAACAGCATCTTCGCCTGATAATATCCATCTAAAGCCTCCAATTTCGTCCAGTGCTTTGTTTGACCATGCTGTACATGCGTCAGAGCAAAAACCAGTGTATCTTCCATATTTCGGAGCATCTTTGATGCTTCTGATATTACTTTTATCTGGAAAATTAAATTCTCTACCAAATCTTGCAATAATATTAGCGCCGTCGTGAGCAACTTGTTTTGCATAGGAAATTTTTGCTTTGCCTTCAACAATTGGTTGAATTAATTTTTCAAGCATATCTGGTTTTGCATATGCATCGGGTGTCATCATGACTACAATGTCGGTACCTAAAGTTTTTCTTGAAATTTCTCTTGCATAACCATGGTTCATTTCAATACGAGGAATTACTAATGTTTCTACACCTAATTTTTTAGCCAATTCTACACAACCATCGTTTGAAGTTGAGTTAAATACAAGTATTTTTGCTTTTATCGTTGATTTTACAATTAGAGGTAAACTAATTTTTAATTTTTCAATATCTTTGTATGTAATTATGGCAACCCCGACAGTCAACTTTTTCATTGTAAATTTATTATACACGACTTTTAAAAAATGTAATTGAGGCTAAACGTGTGATATAATACGTTCTAAACATTATGCTGGAAATAAGAAAACAATCTACTTTAGAAGAAAGAATAAATAACGCAATGCACGAAATTGTAGTAGATGGTAAATATCCTCGTGCTGTTAGATCGCAGAGGTTGATTGAGCTAGGTATTTCAACAAATGATGAACAAGCTGAATTTTGTAAGAAATTGATAAGTGATTCAGAAAATAAATATGGAAGAGTTTTGATTGTTTATCGTAATCAAAATGAAAAATCTAGTTCTGTTCGTTGGTTTGCTAGGGGTAAGGACAATGAATTAGGTGAAACATTTGTTGCTCCGCATATTGAACCAAAAGAAAGTGTAATCGAGGTTTTTGAATTGGTAAAAGGAAAAGCAGTTTTAGCTATTTATGAAAATGATGACAAAGATTCTCCAATTAAATTTATTGATTTAGTTCCGGGTTGTCCTCAAATAATATTGCCTGGGCAAATCCATACAGTATTGTGTGAATCTGATTTTGTAGAAGTGGTAGAGTTTAAAGTTGTAAGTGATGCTAAAATAAATCCTGATTTTGCACTTCGATTAGGTTTAGTAGATGAAAAACATGTTGAACAAAGTGGTCCACAGATTGATGAATATCTTAAAACAATGCACCTTAACGCTGATATTGCACTTGCTAGATAATAATCTTTTTAATTATATTTATGCTTCAGGGATATAATTCGTGATGAACCTTTAGTTCTTGGGATTACTATTTTTTTATTAGTGATTATATTAACATCAATTCTCAATTTTTTAATCAGTGTGTTATATAGATGTTATAATAAATTAATGAAACTTGATGCAATCCTTCAAACAAGAAGTAAAAAAGATGACATTTCTGTTTGTTTTATATCTCGTGATAATAAAATACTAATTGGATTAAGAAATTATAAAGCTAATGAGTGGAAAGATGTTTCAGTTTGGACAGTTCCTGGTGGTCACTGTGAGGATGGTGAAACATTTGAAGAAACGCTGCGAAGAGAGGCCTTTGAAGAATGTGGAATATCTAATTTAACTATTACGGAATATATGGGTGTTGTTCCTGGAGCAAAAGAAGGAGATACTGTGTATGTTTTTAAAGCTGAAACTAATGAAGAGCCAAAACTCATGGAACCTGAAAATTTTAGTGAATGGAAGTGGTGTGCGATTTCAGATATTCCATCCAATTTTATAAATCCTGCTGCACTTAAACTAATAACGCATTAACTTGTTGTTGTATTAATAATTTTAATGTATTATTGTCGTAATGGATAAAATAGATTTGTCAGTAATCATCGTTAGTTGGAATACCAAAGACATAACTGATAAGTGTTTGGCTTCAATGAAGAAGGCTGTTAAAAGAGCTGAAAAAATAGCTAACGTGGAAGTAATTGTAGTTGAAAATGATTCTGAAGATGGAACTCCAGAGATGATTGCTAAAAAGCATCCATGGGCAAAATTAATGCCTTCTGGATCTGATCTAGGATATTCAAAGGGAAATAACTGGGGTTTTAAAAGATCTAATCCAAAAGCAAAATATATATTACTTCTTAATAATGATGCATACGTAAATGAAGATACATTGGTTGATTCAATTAACTATTTAGAAAAGCATCCAGAGTGTGATGTCATGGGCTGTAAATTAAAATATTTAGATGGTAGATTCCAACCAAGTGCAGGATATTTACCTAAGCCATTTTCTGTTTGGGGATGGCTATGGGGACTTGATAAATTACCAGTAATTAAGAGTTTGTTTAATCAGGTTCATCCTAAGGAAATAGAATATTATAAAAAGGATAGAGAATCTGGTTGGGTAATGGGTGCATTTTTATTTATGAAGCGTGACGTTTTTGTTAAAACAAAAGGATTTGACGAAAACTTTTTTATGTACATGGAAGAAGTTGAATGGTGCAAGAGAACATGGGACATGGGATATAAAATTTTTTATACTCCAAAGTTTTGGATAACTCATATTGATAAGGCTAGTGCATTTGGTGATCCTGCAGAACTTGCAAAGATATTTAGAAAAGAAATAGTTGGACTTGTCTATTATATGAGAAAACATTTTAATAGTAGTATGTGGTGGTTATTGCCAGTTGTTAAAGCTGGAATATTGGTCAGGTTGGCAGTTTTTACAGTATTAAGAAATGAAATGAGAATAAATGCTTACAAGAGAATTTTAACTGAAATATAATGTTGAAATCCAACTCCGTTATGAAAAAAGTCGCTTTAGTCACAGTAAATTTTAATGGTACAAAAGATACGTTAGAACTCCTTGAAACTATTAAAAAGTTAAATAAAAAGGATATTGAGTTTAAAGCTGTAATTGTTGATAAAACTCCTAATAGTTGGATAGGGGACTCTATAAAAAATAAACCTGAATATTTAGATTTAGTTCAAGCGGGAGTTGATAAAGGCTTTACTGGTGGATATAACCGTGCAATGCAATATGCAGTTGCGTGGGGTGCAGAATATGTTTTGGTAATAAATAACGATACATTAATTGGGGATATGGATTTAATTCCTAAATTAATGGCAGTTTTGGATGATAAGGAAGATGCTAAAGTTGTTTCTCCAAAAATTTATTTTGCCAAAGGCTATGAATTTCAAGATAGGTATAAAAAAGAGGAACTTGGTAAAGTAATTTGGTATGCTGGCGGTGAATTTGATTGGAACAATGTAAGAAGTATTCATAATGGTATCGATGAGGTGGATGATGGCACAAAATATAAAGAAACAGTAAAAACAGGATTTGTAAGCGGTTGTTGTTTCATGGTTAAGAAGGATACCCTAGAAAAGTATGGTTATTTTGATGAGGATCTGTTTGCATATTTTGATGACAACGAATGGATGCAAAGGATTTTAAACGGTGGAGGCAAACTTTACTTTACTGGTCGTACTCATATATATCATAAAGTCTCTCAAACAATGGGAATAGGATCGCCTCAAACAGATTATTTATTAACAAGAAACAGGCTTTATTTTACATTCAAATATGCGTCTTTTAGAACTAAGTTTGCAGTTGCTCGAGAAATGGTTAGACAACTTATTACTGGTCGTGAAGCTCAGAAAAAAGGAGTAGTTGATTTTCTAAAGGGGGTTACGGGGCCTTCACCTTATAAAAAACCAGCTGAAGAAGGATATTCATATCCAGTCAGATTATCTATTATAATTTCTAGCTATAAAACTTCACAACTTACAGCAAATTTATTAAAAAGTATTTACAAAAAAGGTTCCGGTTTTGATCCTAAGTTTGATGAAGTTGTAATCGTAGATAATGCAACAGATGATGATTTTTCTGTTGTTACCAAGAATTATCCACAGGCCCGTGTAGTTAGGTATGAGATTAATAGAGGATTTGTCGGTGGAAATAATAGAGCGTTTGATTATTCAAGAGGTGAGTTGGTATTGATGTTTAATACTGATATTGAAGTAAAAGATAACGCGTTAAAAACTTTAATAGACGCAAGTCGCAAATATAACAATGAGGCCGTACTAACAGGGAAATTATTGTTCCCAGATGGTAAAGATCAGGACTGTTGTTTTAACCTGCCAACTATTACAGGTGCAATAAAAGAATACTTTTTAAAAATAAAAGGAAGTTATTTTATGTTTCTACCTAAGGGCAGTAAACACGTAAAAGTAGAAGGTGGGGTTATGGCAGATTTTCTTATTCCCTCAAAGATAATAAATAGAATTGGAACACTTAACAAAAATTTGTTTATGTATTTTGAAGATATTGATTTTTGTAGACGTTGTAAAGCGAACAATATTCCAATTTATTTTATTCCACAAGCTGAATTTTATCATCATCATGGGGCAACAGCTAAAAAGATTGGAAAACCTGCAATTAACAAGCAAATCATTGAAAGCGCGAAAATTTATCATGGTAAATTCTACTATGCATTAATAACTGCTACACTTTGGTTAGTACAAAAAGTAAATCTTGTTACTGCCCCAATTTCGAAGTGGGAAAAAGAAAGTTAAACTATTTTTTCTTTCTCCATTTATCAATTTCAGCGTGGTTTCCGGTTAGGAGTACTTCTGGGACTTTGAGTCCATTGTAGTCAAGTGGTTTCGTATACTGTGGGTATTCGCTAATCATTCCGCTGTGTGACTCTTCTGCAAGGGATTCTGGTTTAATAACATTTGGTATGAGACGTGTTACAGAGTCAGCTATTACCATTGCAGGAATTTCTCCTCCTGTTAAAACATAGTCTCCGATTGAAACGATTTCATCAACAAAGTTTTCGTGAACTCTGTGGTCAATTCCTTCATATCTTCCACAAATTAAAACTAATCTTTCAAGTTTTGAATAATCGTACGCCTTAGTTTGGGTGAATTTTTCCCCCCCTGCATCTAATACAACAATTTTTGTGTTTTTAGTCTTTGGCTTAACATTTAGACTCTGTAGGGCAGAGTCAATCACATCTACTCTTAATATCATCCCAGCACCTCCACCATATGGCGTGTCGTCAACTGTTCTTCTTTCATCTAACCCAAACTCTTTTAAATCTACAATGTTTAGTTCAAGGAAATTTTTATCTTGAGCACGCCACATTATGGACTCAGTCATAGGTCCTATAAACATTTTTGGGAAAAGTGTAATAATATCTATTTTTAGCATTAGTATGTATATTTTAGCAGATTAAAGTGGTAAAGTTTATTTATATGCAAAAAATAGTAATTGTAATGCCAGCTTGGAATGAAGGCGAGAATATTTCAAAAATGGTAAAAGTTCTTTTAGAGGAAGAGTTTCCAAAAATTGGGGCTGATATGAGTCTTTTGGTTGTAGATAATAATTCTAAGGACAATACGTTAGAAGTTGTAAAAGATGCTTCAAAGAAATTCAAAAATGTACATATTGTTCAACAGACTGGTAAAGGTCTTGGATCTGCATATATAACTGGGTTTAAGTATGCAATGAAAGAACTTAATGCTGATGCTGTCATGGAAATGGATGCAGATTTTCAGCATCCACCTCGGTTTGTAAAGCCAATGGTTGATGCGTACATAAATGGTGCTGATTATTGTATTGGAAGTAGATATATTAAAGGTGGATCTGTTCCAAAAGAGTGGGCACTCTTTCGAAAGGCTGTTAGTTTTTTTGGAAATTTGTTTATAAGAATAGTTTTAATTAAACCTTCACTTCATGATTTAACGACAGGATTTCGGCTTACAAGAATAAAAGGAGTATTAGATCAGATAAATCTTGATAATTTAATGGAACCAGAAAGATTCGCCTATAAAGTTGATTTATTGTATCAATCAATTAAATTGTCTAAAAAAACTGTAGAGGTACCTTTAGAGTTTGCGTCACGTACTAAAGAAGTTTCTAAATTTAACCCAAAAGAAATGATCTCAACTTTTAAGGTGGCAATTATTTTGGGAATTAAAGACAAACAAAAAATAATTAAGTTTGGAATAGTTGGTGGAGCTGGATTTGTTGTTAATTTTATATTTTTAAGAGTATTTAGAAGTTTGGGATTTTCGGAGCTTTTAGTTTGGCTGTTTGCAACAGAGCTTGCAATTATTAATAACTATATTTTTAATAATATATGGACATTTAAAGATAGTGAAATAAAAGGATTAAAGGCAATTGTTTTAAAGTTTTTACAATTTAATTTAACTTCTGCAGGAGCACTTGTAATTCAATCTATAGCTGGCCCAATTGGAACAAGACTTTTAGGAGAGAAATATGATTTTATTGTGTTGGCTTTGGTTGTAGCGTTTCTTGTCCTTCCGTACAACTACTTGATGTACACAAAGGTGATTTGGAAGAAGAAATAGATTATATTTTTATGTCATCTAGAGATTCGTATTTGTCAGGATGCGCTTCATAAATCATTATTTTTAAACGGGTACCGAATAAGCCTTGTCTAGCCTTTTCTGCACTTTGACTCTTTGCCTTGTCCATGCTTCCTGCTTTTAATACTGGGTTTTCAGCTTTTCCTAAATGTAGCCATTGGCTGCGGTTTCTCCAGATGCCGCTAATTCCAGTTGTAATGATACGATCAGTCATTGCATATTATTAGTCTTAGTTTTGTTGTTTTGCCCACGTTTACTAATTATCTAATTACCTATTTAGCTAATTAACTAGTTCAGAGGAATGGTTCCCAGTTTGCAATTGGCATTGCGTTTTGGGAGATGAAGGCAAGTGAATAAAGATAAATTGGGATAATAATTACAGCAAGCGCAATTTTAAATTCCTTCTTAACTAATGTATCTTTAAATCCTAGTAATAAAAATGGAACTAAAGGTAGAGAATATCTCATTAAATCTCGGTGTGCCACGAACAACAGTGGAATAAAAAAAGTTAAAGCGAAGTAGAAATAAAGTGATAGTTTTTCTTGGTAAAGTTTATATACACCAAGTACTCCAATCAAATATATAAATATAACTTCTTCTAGCCAAAATGTACCAACCCAAGGTGCAGAGTAATTAAATATTTGAAATGGGGGGAAGAACAGATGCATATTGTCCCCAGATTTAAAATATACCAAAAAATCACCATATGTAAGTTTGTAAAAGGTAAATACTAATAAAACTGCAAATGGAATTAATAATAAAGGCAAGTATTTTTTAAATTCAATCTTTAATAAGTTTTTAAGATTTGGTGTTAAGATTTGTAATATATACGCTCCAAATAAAAGGATTGCAGGCGATTTTGTCATTTGAGCTAAGGCACCCCAGAGACCTGCATATAAATATTTTTTCTTTCCGAAGTAATACGTTGATGCTAATATGGCTGCTATAAAGAAAGGTTCTGGAGAACCAACAGATCTTACTATTAGCCACCTTGCGGGGAATACTGCAAAAATTGTTGTAAGCCACAACGAATCGGTTTCGTTTAAATATAGTCTTGCGTGCTTGTTAAAAAATAATAATGCTAAAAATGAACTAGCGACAGTTACAAATAACATTGCATATGGGTGACCAAATACTGGAGCAAATGATTTTATTAACATAGGAAATAGAGGGAAATGTGCTGAATAATATTCATTTGTTAAGGGGAATTGATAATTTTTCCCAATTAATTCTGGGTTATACATAGTTTTCCCGGCTACGATATAAAGAGGACCGTCAAAATTTGCTACAATTGTGGCCATACCTTGTAGAGGTAGTGGAATCGTCCAAAATTGATTCATTCTTGCAAAAAAAGGTGTCCATATAAGTAAAGTGGGAATAAGGGTTAGAAGCAAAATAGGTAAAAGACTTTTTAGTGTTCTCATAGTATTGATAATACCATATTGAGGCTACAATATGTTAGACTTATTCGTATGCAGTCAATCTCTGTTTTTTTCCCTACTTATAATGAAGAAGGAAGTATTAAAGATACTGTTTTGAAAGCCGTAAATGTATTGGAGAGACAATTTAAACAATGGGAAATACTAATTGTAAACGATGGTTCAACAGATAACACGAAAGAAATTGCGGAACAATTGATAAAGAATAAGCAAAGCTTGCTCTTAGGAAGAGTTAGAGTAATTAATCATATTCAGAATAAAGGTTACGGAGCAAGTCTTCAGTCAGGATTTTATAATGCTAAGTATGATTGGATAGCATTTACTGATTCAGATGGTCAATTCGATTTTTCAGAAGTTAATAAGTTTGTTGATAAGCAAACAGAAACAAATGCTGATTTAATAATTGGGTATTATAAAAAGAGACAAGTTTCTAAATTTAAAATATTAACGTCTAAAATGTGGGAGCTTTCTGTAATGATTCTGTTTGGATTGCATGTTAGGGATATTGATTGTGGTTTTAAACTAATTTCTAAAAAGGTAATAGAAAAAATCTCTAAACTTGAAAGTGAAAGGGGTGCGTTTATTTCAAGTGAGCTTTTGATTAAGTCAAAAAAATCCGGGTTTAAAATTGTAGAGATTGCTGTAACGCATTATCCTAGGACAGAAGGCAAAGGAACAGGTAGAAACTTAAAAGTAATTGTTAAGAGCTTTGTTGATCTTTTTAGGTTGTGGAGAAAACTGAAATGAGAAAATGGATTATTAAAAATTGGGTTTTAGTATTAATTTTATTAGTTGGAGCTTTTATGAGGCTATATAAAATTAATGAATACATGACTTTTTTAGGAGATGAAGGAAGAGATGCAATTATAGTTCGTAATTTATTAGTTCATGCAGACCCAATTTTAATAGGCCCAGGAACATCAGTTGGAAGTATGTATCTAGGTCCTCTTTATTATTACTTTATGGCTCCATTTTTGTTACTTTCTAATTTTTCACCGATCGGTCCTGCTTTAGGAGTCGCATTTCTAGGAATAGCTACAATTTATTTGGTTTATGTTACAGGACGAGATTGGTTTAATGAGAAAGCAGGATTAATTGCATCACTTTTATTTGCCATATCACCAACAGTAATTGTATATTCAAGATCTTCATGGAATCCTAATATAATGCCTTTTTTTGCATTACTTGCTGTTTATTCAATCTGGAGAGTTTGGTCAAAGAAACAATACAAATGGCTACTTGTTACTGCGATTTCTTTTGCATTTGTAATTCAATCTCATTATTTAGGAGTACTTTTGGCTCCAATATTATTTATATATTGGCTTCTTTCGCGTACTCCTATACGCTATACGATATTGTCTATTCTCTTGTTTTCTTTTCTAATGAGTCCAATTTTAGCTTTTGATATCAGACATGATTGGTTAAATTCAAAAGCTCTTTATAAATTTGTTACTGTCAGAGAAGAAACTGTTTCTATTAAGCCTTGGACTGCAATTCCAAAGACTTATCCAATCTATGAGCAAATTAATAATAGTTTATTGGTGGCAAAAAATGTAAATGTAGGTAGAGTGGTTTCATTTTTAATACTGATGTTGATTTTGTGGATAGTTGTTAAAAATAAAAAATCTGTAATTCAAAACAAAAACTTATTTATTTTGTTAGCGTGGTACATATCGGGTTTGATTGGTTTTGGCTTATATAAGCAAAATGTCTATGATCATTACTTTGGATTTTTATTTGCTGTGCCGTTTTTACTAGTAGGAGTTATTTTGTCTGAAAGACTATTAACTGGTAGAAAAACTTTAAATGTTATTGTTGCCGGAATAATAATTTATTTAGTTTTTATTAACATAAAAGCAAGTCCATTAAAACAGACTCCAAATAATCAGATGAGAAGGGCAGAAAATGTAGCAAATGAAATAATTAAAAGGTCAAATAATGAAAAGTTTAACTTGGCAGTTATTGCTGATAGGAATTATGAGGATGGGTATCAATATTTTTTGGAAAAAGAAAATGCAAAAATTGTTGAAATTGATGCTCAGATAACTGAATCAGTAACAAATCAATTATTTGTTGTCTGTGAAAATGAAAAAACAAAGTGTAACCCAACAAATTCTCCTAAAGCAGAAGTTGCCAATTTTGGTTGGAGTAAGATTGAAGCAGAATGGGAACAAGATGGTGTTATAATCTATAAATTAATACATAATAAACCTGAAACAAAATGAATTACCCTGAATCGCAATTAATTTTAGAGGAAATTAAAAAGGCAAATAAGATTTTACTTAATTGCCATAGATCTCCTGACCCTGATAGTGTGGGTAGTGCGCTTTCAATTTATCATTTACTTCAGTTGCTTGGCAAAGAAAATATAAAAATTATTTGTCCTGATGAAATTCCGTATAATTGTAAATTTTTAGATTACTCTGAAAAAATTGAAAAAGTGAATTTTAACGAATTTGATTTTTCTCAATATGATTTATTTATAATTGCTGATTCTGGTAATTGGGATCAAGTTACGGGTAAAGACAATATTATAAATTCAAATACTAAAAAGATAGTAATTGATCATCACTTTACTAATCCAAAATTTGGAGATATTAATATTTTAGATACAAATGCAGGTTCTACTGCTGAAGTTGTGGCTAAATTTATAGAAGATATCAATTTAAAAATTGACAAAGTTTTGGCTACATCATTATTAACAGGCGTTATTGCAGATACATTATCATTTCAGACTGATGTAATTGGCGAATCGTCATTAACTATAGCCGATAGATTAATTAAAGTAGGTGCAGACAGAAACAATATCATTTTTAATTTAAATAAATCAAAATCTTTAGACGAAATTCATTTGATAGGATATTTGCTGTCACATGTTAATGTCGAATTGGAATATAAATTCGCATGGTCTTCTGTTTCAAAAGATATATCCAGAGAGTATCCAATGAGTAAAGAAGCTAAATCTACAGTTGCAGGGTCATTTATACCTGCAATTCAGGATACAGATTTTGGTTTCGTACTTGAGGAAAGTGAGAAATATATTTCAGTGAGTTTTAGATCTAGAAATAATTTTGACGTTTCAAAAATAGCTGTGGAACTTGGCGGAGGAGGGCATAAGTCGGCTGCTGCTGCAAGAATTCCAAACTCAACTTATGAAGAGGCTGTAGAGAAAGTTTTAACAGCATGTAGAAAATATGCTAACAAAAATATTTAAATCGTTTTACACTCCTTGGAACTTGTTGATTTTAATAATTTTACTTTTTGCATTTATACTTAGAATTTATAGAATTGAATCACTTTTAGATTTTCATTACGACCAAGGAAGGGACGCCAAAATTATTTGGGATTTATGGCATTCACAGAAATTATTTTTGATAGGTCCAACAACAGGACTTGAAGGAATATTTTTGGGTCCATTTTATTATTATTTAATTGCTCCGTTTTATTTAATTGGTGGAGGTAATCCTACTATTCCTTCAATGTTTTTATCATTACTCTATACCATAGCTTTATATATACTTTATTTGACAGGATTCAAAATTCAGGGTCGGTTTACAGGTTTTGTTGCACTTGTTGTAGGAGCTTTTTCAAACAACTTGGTTTTTTCAAGTAGGTGGCTATCAAACCCTACTCCAATTTTTTTAACTTCAATTATAATTTTCTATTTAATGGTATTAATTATTAAAAAGGAAAAGCCTATTTACTGGATTTTGGTTTATTTGGCAGTTGGTGTTTCATTACAACTTGAATTGGCAAGCGCAGTATTTTATCTACCAATATTGGCTATTTTTACGATTTGGCAGTTACGAAAAATTAATATCAAAATTTTTTTATTAGCTTGTGTGATATTTTTTGTAACTTTAATTCCTCAAATATTATTTAATTTTAAGCATCAGAATATATTACTTAATAATATTATTAATGAAGTCAAAAATGGAAAATCAGTTCAGATTAACTATGTTGATAGGATTGGAAATCTATGGAAAATAACAAAAGAGATATTTTAATACTTATATCATTATTTTTAGGTGTACCATTTGTTGGATTTACTTTATATTCTGGCAATAATGGTAATTTGTATGGTTACTATTTGACAGGATATTTTTTAATAATTATTTTGGCATTTTCATACTTAGCTTCGTATATATGGAAATTTAAAATAGGAAAGATTTTAGTTATATTATTTTTATTTTTGTTTTTAAAAAATAATTTAGCAAAAACAATAAATAAATTAAATGTTGATGTATTAGAATCTAAAGAGATCGTTTTGCAAAATCAGTTGATAGCAATTAATTGGATAAGAGAGGATGCTGGATTGGATAAATATAATATAGATATCTATGTTCCACCTGTAATTCCGCATTCGTACAATTATTTGTTATTGTGGAATAATATAGTTCAAGAAGAAAAGGAAACAACTATTTTATACACTTTATATGAAGATGATCCGCCTCATCCTGAAAGATTGAATGCATGGTTGGAACGTCAGAAAAAAATTGGTAAAATTCTTTATGAAGAAAGGTTTGGAGGTATAGTGGTGCAAAGAAGAGAGAGGATTAAAAAATGAAAAAGAATATAAAAGTTATCTTGTGGGCAATATTGATTGTATCGTTTTTTTTGCGTGTTTATAATTTTAAATCTTATTATATATTTTCTCATGATCAGGATTTGGCTTCATGGATTATTAAAGACATTGTTGTTAATGGACATCAAAGGCTTATAGGTCAAGAAACTTCAAGTCAAGGAGTTTTTATTGGATCTTTATTTTATTATATGCAGATTCCTTTTTACTGGATGTCTGGTATGAATCCATTAGGTGCTGTCTTTTTGTCGATTATTTTAGGTGTATTTGCAACGTACAGTATCTTTTATGTGTTAAGCAAGATAAACAACGAGAAAGTTGGTTTAATTGGCGCATTTATTTACGCGGTGTCAGCTTTAATTGTTTTTACTGATAGGGAAGTGGCACCTACTATGCCAGTTGTTTTATGGACAGTGTGGTACCTTTATAGTTTGTTTTTGGTATATCAAAACAAATATATGAAAGGATTTATGTTGTGGGGATTACTAATTGGTTTGGTGTGGCATTTAAATTTAGCTTTAATAATCCTAGCACCTTTGTTGCTTATTGCCTTTTTATTTTCAAAACGAAAAATTGATATTAAAGCAATTGTTGTAGGTCTTGTAGTTTTATTTGTAACTAGTTCTCCATTTATATTATTTGAAATACGTCATAATTTTAGTCAAACAAAATCTGTAATATTATCATTAACTACTGATAAAGATCTTCGAGTTACTAATACTAAAGGCTATGCGAAGTTTGATCGTGTAATGCAAATTGTTAATAAAAATTCAATTGGTATTTTTTCAAAATCAAATTTCATTAGGCCTAGTATTGTAACTTTTGGATTATTACTTTTGTTGATTTACTTTATAAAAAGTAAAAAAATTAATGGTTTTTTTGGTTTGACTTATTTAATGTGGATATTTTTATATCTTTTCTTTTTTACTCTTAACTCACTAAACGTCTCTGAATATTATTTCAATGGAATGAACATTATTTGGATAATTGTATCATCAGTTGCAGCTTCTCAGCTTTTAGAACGAAGAAATGGGAAAATAATCTTTTATATCTTGGGGGTATTGTTTGTGATAACAAATTTTAATTTTATTTTTAACTTTAATACAGATAAAAAAGGATATGTAGAAAAAATGAATTTAGTTAAATTTATAAATGAAAATCGTAAGGAACAAGGTTACCCTTGTATATCAATTTCTTATATTACAAAGCCTGGTTATGAATTGGGTTATAGACAATTATTCTGGTTAAATGATATGCATGTTAATAATCCAAGTTCAAATTCTCCTGTGTACACCATTGTTTACCCACATAGTTTAGTGGATAAGATTGATGTAAGCTTTGGGTCGTTGGGTCTTATTTATCCTGACTTCAAGAGATATAATAAGAATGAAGTTGAGGAAAGCTGTAAAGGTGATAACTCGAATTTAACCGATCCAATGTTTGGATATGTAGAGTAAAAAAACAAAATAATATGAAGATCTCAATTGTAATACCATCATATAACGAAGAGAATAATATCCGTACAGGAGCACTTTCCGGAATGGTTGATTATTTAAATGATCAGAAATATAAATGGGAAATTATTGTAGTTGATGATGGATCAACAGACAAAACTGCAGAACTTGTAGAAAAATTTGCAGCATCACACAAAGGAGTTACAATTTTAAAAGAACCTCATAGAGGTAAAGGAGGAACAGTTATAGCCGGAATGCTTAAGGCTACAGGCGATATTGTGATTTTTGATGATATGGATCAAGCAACACCGATAGATCAATTAGAAAAGATTTTACCTAAATTTAAAAATGGATTTGATATAGTAATAGGTTCTCGTGCTGGTCGTGAAGGAGCTCCCTTAATAAGAAAGACAATGGCCTTGGGCTTTTCATTACTTCGAAATTTAGTTTTACAACTACCATATAAAGATACTCAGTGTGGGTTTAAAGCATTTACAAAGGATGCTTCTACTAAAATTTTTAAGAAATTACAGATTTTTAACAACAAACAGGCTCAGTCTGGTGCTTCAGTTTCCGCTGGATTTGATTTAGAAATTTTATATGTCGCGAGAAAACTTAAATTAAAAGTATCGGAAGTTCCTGTCGTTTGGCATCATAAAGAGGGAACTAAAGTTAATCCAATTAAGGATTCTTGGGAGGGACTTCGTGATTTGTTAAAGGTAAGAGTTAATGCAATTATGGGAAAATATAAATAGTTGTATTTTTAAAATAAATGATACATATATTTAGTAAATATAAAGAATTTATTTTTTTAATATTTATATTATTGGTTGGATTGTATCTACGAGTTTATGATATCCATGTTCGTACTTCATTTGATGCAGATCAAGAATGGTTGGCTTTCAGAGCAAAAGAATTATCTAAAGGTGATCTGCCACTATTAGGACCTGTGACATCGATAGGAAGCTTTTCAATAGGTCCTGGATATGTTTACTTATTATCGTTTGCTGGAATATTTACATCAAATTCTCCAATAACTGGTGTATATTTGTCTATAACTTTAGGTATTGTTACTTTAATTGGATTTTTTCTGTTTATATATAATTTTGTTGACAAGAAAACTTCTTACATTGTATTGTTTTTGTTAGCAATCTCGTCCAGGTTTATTTTTTGGGATCAATTGCCATGGGCTCCATCTTTATTTCTTATATCCCAAATAATTCTATTGTCAGGAGCTTATTTATCTAACAAAAATAAATGGGGTTATCCTTTGATGTCTTTAGGATTGGCGTCTGGTTTTCAATCACATTTTGGAATATTTTTAAGCTTGTTATCAATTTTGATTTATTTGATCATGGTAAAACCAGTCAAATTAAATTTAAAGATGTTTGTATTATCTGCTGCAATTATTATTGTAGGGTTTTTGCCTAATTTTGTGTTTGATATTACTCACAATTTTACAAATGTTAAAAAACTAGTCAATGTATTGCAGGATAATGGTGTAGAGTATTTTGTTAGTTTTAATAAAATAATAAATGTCTTGAGTGCAAATACAATATCTGCAATTTATCCTAGGGATGCAAGTTTTGTAGATAAAATTTTGACTAAAAGCTTGTTTGCATTAGTTTTGGTCAATACTATAAGTTTATTGAGAGATAAGAAATATAAGAATATGGCACTGCTATTGCTGGCTACTGCAATAATCCCTGCTGTAGTTTTTTTCATTCAACAAGGTAAGTTTTCCGAATATTATCTTGTAATGACTGTCCCATCTTTAATTGTGATGATGTCTTTATTAATTAAAAAAGTAGTTAACAAAAAAGTAATTTTAGCGATCATGCTTGTCACGGCAATTTCACTTAATATACCTGAAATTAAAAATAAATACGTAATATGGAATTTAAAGGCAAAGGAGGATGTTGCAAAGGAAATGATTAGGTTAGCTGGTGTTGATGATTATGGAATATCTTTAACAACTAGTTTGGGTAATAATTTTGGATTTAAATATGTATTGGATTACTATGGAATTAAGGCCAAGTTGCCTCCTGAAAAAGGGGAAACAAGAATATTTTCAATTATAATTCCAGAAGGATTTGATGGAATGGTAGGAATGAAAGACTATAGTGGCATCGGGCTTCGCTGGTCAGGAATATAAGGTTCTTGACTTGGGGAATGATTCGGTTTATTGTTAATTGTGTCAACTGAAATTTCAAAAATAGTTTTGTTTAAAGATCAGAAAATTCGACGAGATTGGAACAAAAAAGAGGAGAAATGGTATTTTTCTGTAGTAGATGTGGTTTCCGCACTATCTTCAAGTCATAATCCTCAGGTTTATTGGAGAGTTTTAAAGAAAAGGTTGCTTGACGAAGGATCAAATGAAACCGTTACAAAATGTAACGGTTTAAAAATGAAAGCGTCAGATGGAAAAATGAGATTAACAGATGTTGCTGATACTGAAACAATATTAAGACTTATTCAATCAATTCCATCACCAAAAGCTGAACCGTTTAAATTGTGGCTAGCAAGGGTTGGCTATGAAAGGATTGAAGAAACAGAAGATCCAGAAAAAGCAATTCAGAGAGCTTTATCTACATATCTTAAAAAAGGTTACTCAAAATCGTGGGTAGATTTGAGACTTAAAAGTATCGAAATAAGAAAGGATCTCACAGATGAATGGGAAGAACGAGGCGTTAAAAAATCGAATGAATTTGCAATACTAACTGATGATATTACATTTGCTTGGGCTGGTTTAAGAACCAAAGATTATAAAAACTACAAAAGTTTAAAGAAAGAGAACTTAAGGGACAACATGACCAATTTAGAGTTGGTTTTAAATATGCTTGCTGAAACAGCAACAACTGAAATATCAAAAACTAAAAAACCTGATACATTTCCTAAAAACAGAATTGTAGCTCGAGAGGGTGGAAATATTGCAGGAAAAGCCAGAGAAGAAATTGAAGCAAAATCAGGTAGAAAAGTAATTAGCAAATACCGTTTTGATCAAAAAAGTGATAAATTACTAAAATAATAAAAAAATGAAAATAGCTGTTGTTACTGGAACAAGTTATGGATTAGGTAAAAGTATTGCGAAATTACTTTTGTCCAATGGCTATAAAGTATATGGAATATCTAGGACAAAAACTGATATATCAAACTCAAACTTTGTATGGTTAAAGTGTAATTTATTAGAAAATGAAGATATTGAAAATATTGCTACTCAAGTTTTTGAAGAAAGTATTGATTTATTGATAAATAATGCAGGCGTAGTATTTGCTGAGAATGGGTTAGGATTTACAAAAGAAGTTTTTGATAAAACCTTTGGTGTTAATTTAATCGCCCCAGTAATGTTAACTATGGTTTTGAGGGACAAACTCGATAACAATTTGGTAATAAACATTTCATCGACCTCAGATCGTTTTGCAGAAAGTGGACTTGCAATGTATTGTTCTTCAAAGTCTGCTGTTGAAATATATTTTGATGCAATTGCGATAGAAAATCCGCAAATTAAATTTATTAATATTTTACCTGTTTATATTGATACTCCAATGCTGGATAAAATTTCAAAAGACTTAAATTTTTCGACAAATGACGCAAATACACCAGAATTAGTGGCAGGTGGAGTGATTAATGTAATAAATAAAAAAATCCAATTTGATTCAGGAAGTAGGGTAATGATTTTGACAAATAAAAATATTGTTTCTGAAACAATAGATTCAGAAAAACTTTGGTATTATAATATCGATACAAAGGAATTTAAGAAAATTAAATAGCGATAATACGATAAATAGGTCGGTATTAATATATTTATATACAGTCAGAATTGATTAAAGTTGTAGGAAACAAGTTTGACATTTCATGATAAACAAGTTTGCCACTTCGTGGTAATATTTATTCATGAACTTCAAAAACATATTTAATGAATGGAAATGGACAATATTTGTATTGGTGTTGATTTTATTATTTAGCTTCGGCATTCGATATTATAATTTAACTATTCTTCCAGTTTTTGTAGATGAAGCAATTTATGTCAGGTGGTCACAAGTTATGGCAACGGAACCTACACTTCGGTTTCTTCCACTCTCTGACGGGAAGCAGCCTTTGTATATGTGGGTACTTATGTTTTTGATCAGTAAATTTAGTGATCCGTTATTTATAGGTCGACTGATATCAGTTTTTACAGGTTCTGCTACTTTGATCGGTGTATTTGTGTTTAGTTATTTATTGTTTAAATCTAAGAGGGTATCTATTTTTTCGGCAGCACTATATGGTTTATCACCATTTACAGTGTTTTTTGAAAGAATGGCTTTAGTTGATTCTACATTGTCTATGTTTGGAATTTGGACTGCAATATTTGGGTATTTAACTTCGAAATATAAACGTCTTGATTTGGCAATGATAACAGGTTTCATGTTAGGTTTTGCCTCACTTACAAAATCTCCTTCTCTTTTTATTGCCTTACTTATTCCATTGTTTTGGTTTTTAAATGGATGGAAGGGAATTTGGAAGCTTTCCGCTACTTACATAATTGCGTTTGCAATGTATAACATACAGAGACTTGGTCCAAATTTTGGTCAATTAAGTTCAAGGACTGCAGATTATGTTTTGCCAATCAATCATATATTTACAAATTTACTTGATCCATTGATTCCCCACCTTAAAGATTTTGTCGTTTGGCTGTTGTCCATGGGACCTGCTTCTTTGATAGTAATTATATTAATTGGTATAGTCGTTGGTGTAAAAAAACACTTTAAAGAAACTTTTGTTCTATTAGTTTGGGGATTAGTACCTGTAATAATCCAAGCTGAATTAGGTATAACCTTTACAGCAAGATATATATTTTTTACATTGCCATATTTATTTATTTTGGCGGGTCTTTCCGTATTGGCTAAACATAAATTTTTAAGAATGGTCTCTTTCGTTTCTATATTGATCTTTGTTTTTCAGAGTTCTATTTTTATATTTTATTTATTAACAAATCCTGAAAAAGCCAATCTTCCGAGAGGTGAACGTTCAGGTTATTTAGAAGAATGGACTGCAGGTCAAGGTATTAAAGAAATATCACAGTATCTTCGTGTAGAAGAATCAAAAGAACCTGGTAAACAAATTGTTGTAGGTACTGAAGGATTTTTTGGAACGTTGCCTGATGGTCTTCAAATATATGTAAATGATTTACCAAACATAATTGTTAAAGGGGTTGGTGTTATAGTTGTTGAAACACCTCAAACACTTAAAGACGCCTTTAAATCTGGAAATAAAACTTATTTAGTTATGAATAAGTCAAGATATCGAGGAGACCCTGATAAAGAAGGGTTAAAATTGATTGCAAGGTATCCTAAAGGTCTACGATTAACTGATTCTGATCAGTACGCAAAACTTGGTCCACAAGAAGAACTCCTCTTTTTTGAACTTGTAAAATGATACAATTTAAACTGTGGAAGAAGAAATTGGAATAGAAACAGTTAAGGAACGAAGTGTCCGCGGAATTGTCGTATTGACTGGTAGAACTTTTTTACTTCAAATTATAAGTTTAGTTGCACAACTTTTTTTATTTGCTTATCTTGGTAGATACGAATTTGGAGTATTTGCCATAGTTTCTGCAATTATTAACTTTCTTGTTTATTTTTCGGATATTGGCCTTGCTGCAGCTTTAATACAGAAAAAGGAGAAGCCAACTGAATTAGATTTAAAAACCACATTTACAGTACAACAGATTTTAGTATTTTTAATAATAGGAGTAGTTTTACTTTTAACCCCATTTTTTGCTGAAAAATACTCATTAACTACTGATGGGAGAGTACTTTTGTATGCATTAAGTGCATCGTTAGTTTTTTCATCTTTTAAGAGTATCCCATCAGTGTTGTTAGAGAGAAAGCTGGAATTTGTTAAATTAGTTTTTCCTCAGATTTTAGAGCAAATTGTCTATAACTTAGTACTTGTAGTAATGGCCATGAACGGAGCAGGTTTGGCTAGTTTTAGTGTAGCCGTTCTTATTAGGGGTGTTGTAGGCCTTGCAACTATTTATTATCTACAGCCTTGGAAACCCGGTATTGCATTTTCAAGAGAAACATTAAAAGGACTGTTTAAGTTTGGAATTCCATATCAAATTAATACGTTTCTTGCTACATTAAAAGACGATGGCATGACCATTGTGTTAGGAAGTATAATCGGCCCTGTTGGGATTGGAATACTTTCTTTTGCTCAAAAAATTGCAAGGCTTCCGCTTACTTTTTTTATGGATACTGTAACACGTGTAACTTTTCCTGCATTTTCCAGACTTCAAGATTCTAAACATGATTTAGAAAGAAGCGTAACTAGATCAATATTCTTTATTTGCTTGTTGGTGTTTCCAAGTCTTGCTGGAATAATTATTCTATCTCCTCTACTTGTTAAGGTCGTTCCTAGATATGAACAATGGACCCCAGCTCTTTTGCCAATTATATTTATTTCGATAAACTTTGCCTTTGCTGGAGCTACGACACAACTAACTAATTTACTAAATGCTATTGGAAAGATAAAAATAACTTTTTATCTCATGATTATGTGGACAGTTTTAACTTGGTTAATGGTTCCATTCCTTGCACTTAAATTTGGTGTAAATGGTGCATCCGTTGGATATTCATTAGTTGGGGCATCATCTTTGATAGCTATTTTTATAGCGAAAAAATATGTTAATTTTTCAATAGGAGATTCAATTGTTAAACCTTTAATCGGAACTGTATCTATGATGATCATACTATTAATTGTACGTAACTTTTTAGATGTAAGTGTTAATTCAATGTTTATATTAGGGTTAGTAGGTGTTCTTGTTTATGGGTCTGCAATGATATCTATGATTGGTGTTTCTTTAATAGAAGATGCTAAAAAAAGCTTTAAAACTATATTTTCAAAATAATATAAATTGGATTTTTGTTGTCCTAATTGGGTCAATTGCGTGGTGTTTAACAATTGTTAAAAGTGGTTGGAGATATGAATTCGGATATGGGTTTTGGGGTGCAAATGGTTATGATGGTATATGGCATATTTCTTTAATTAATAATATGTCTAACTTCAATTTTGAAAATCCAGTATTTGCAGGAGAACTTATTAAAAATTATCATGTAGGTTTTGATTTGTTGCTTGGAATAATAAATAGAATAACTAATATACCTGCTTCAATATTATATTTTCAAATATTGCCTGTTATTTTGTCACTATCTATAGGACTATTGACTTATAAATTTGTATTTGAGTGGACCAATAGTAAAAAGTCAGCAATTTATTCTACAATGTTTACTTATTTTGGTGGGTCGATGGCTTGGTTACTAAATAAAGGAGAATCTACATTTTGGTCGCAACAGGCTATTTCGACATTAGTTAATCCACCATATGCATTGTCATTAGTTTTGATTCTGGCAGGTTTAATTTTATACAGGAGAAAAAATTATTTAAGTATAATATTTTTTGGTTTACTAATTTTTATCAAGGTTTATTCTGGACTTTTAATTATTGGAGGATTATTTGTTGCCGGAGTTTATGATTACTACAAAAATAAAAATAAATTTACTTTAAAGATTTTTGTAGGTACTTTATTGTTGTCTTTTACCCTTTATGTTCCATTTAATTTAAATAGTGCAGGATTAATTAAGTGGGAACCCTTTTGGTTTTTGGAATCCATGTTTGCGGCAGGGGATAGATTAATATGGCCAAAAATGGCAGAGGCAATGCTTTCTTATAAAAATCAATCAGTTATTTTAAAATTTGGAATAGCTTATGGTTTTGCTTTTACATTATTTATATTAGGTAATTTTTGGACTCGACTTATTTTTATTAAGGATCTGTTTAAAAAAGTTGATTCAATTAAACTGATATTATTGTTTGCGATTATTGCAGGAGTTACTATTCCAACTTTTTTTGTTCAATCAGGTACACCTTGGAACACGATTCAGTTTATGTATTATTCATTATTTTTTAGTGGAATATTGAGCGGAATCACCCTTAGTAAAACAAAGTCTTTATTTTCTTTAATTATTTTTATTGTAACTATACCAACTACATATATAAGTTTGACATCAATGTATGTGACAAATACTCCACCCGCAATTGTTTCAAAAGGCGAAATAGAGGCTTTAAACGTATTGAAGAATCTTAAAGATGATGGTGGTGTGGTTTTGACATATCCTTATGATTTAGCGTTTGGTCCAGTTCCTCTTCCTAATCATATTCCATTATATAAATATGCTACGACTTCATATGTGTCTGCATACAGTTTAAAGAATTTATATTTTGAGCGTACAAATTTAGAGATTATGGGTTATGACTGGGTCGGTAGAAGAAATAATGTGGAGACATTTTTTACAACACTAGATATAAGTATTGCAAAGGCTTTTCTTAATGATAATAATATTAAATATTTGTATTTGGTTAAAGAAATGACTCCATTGTCTGGGGAGTTGTTAAAGATTGGACCTGCTGATTTGGGGTTAACGAAGATTTTTGAGAATAAAGAAAGTATAATATACATATATGCCAAAGATTTCGGCAGTTATTAATACCAATAATGAAGAGAAGAGGTTGCCACGAGCACTAGCCTCTCTTAAAGGATTTGCAAATGAAATAGTTGTCGTCGACATGATGTCTACCGATTCATCGCGTGAAATCGCTAAGAAATTTGGCGCACGAGTATTTAAACACAAAAAGTTAAGTTTTGTGGAACCAGCAAGGAATTTCGCGATAGAAAAAGCTAAATATGATTGGATTTTAATATTAGATCCTGATGAAGAAATTCCGGAAAGTTTAAAACTTTTCCTCAAAAAAGAAATAAAAGAATCCAAGGCTGACTATTATAGAATACCAAGAAAAAATATTATTTTTGGTAAATGGATGAAACATACTGGCTGGTGGCCAGATTTAAATATTAGATTTTTTAAGAAAGGGAGCGTGACTTGGAATCAAGTTATTCATTCTGTTCCTATGACTACAGGTACTGGAATTGATTTGCCTATTAAGGAAGAGTTTGCATTGAAACACAACGCATATTCGTCTGTAGAGGAGTATGTATCAAGGATGAATAGGTATACAGGTGTTCAAGCACGAGAATTAAATCGTAAGAATGTTCAATTTAATTGGGCAATGCTTGTGACTAAGCCTTTATCTGAATTCTTAAGAAGATATTTTGCTGAAGAAGGATTTAAAGACGGTACACATGGACTTGCACTTTCGTTACTTCAATCGTTATCTGAATTAGTTGTTTATGTAAAGTTGTGGCAAAAACAGGACTTTAAAAAGAAAAAAATAGAAATTTATGATTTGCAAAACTTATTCTCCAAAGCAGGGAAAGAGTTAATTTGGTGGCTTGATGAGTCTAAAATTAGAGTAAGCAAAAATATATTCAAAACTATATGGTTAAAAATAGAGAGAAAAATAAAATTGTGAAGGCTTCGGTTTCTGTAATTATTCTTAAAGGTGAAAAAACAGATAATGAATTGTTAACCAAGTGTTTAAAGTCTGTCAGTTGGGCTGATGAGATAGTAACAATTGAGACTCAAAAAATAAATGGAAGCTTTTCTGAATGGAGAAACGAAGGAATTAAAAAATCTAAGGGGGATTGGATATTTTATGTAGATACAGATGAAGAAGTTACGCAAAATCTTCAAAGGGAAATTGAGTTAATAATTACAAATGAAAAATTAAGAATTTACACGTATGCTGTGCCACGCAGGAATATTATTTTTGGTAAAGAATTTAAACATTCAGGTCAGTACCCGGATTATCAAATTAGGTTATTTAAAAAAACAAATTTGAAAAAATGGGTAGGGAAATTGCATGAACAACCTGAATATGAAGGTATATTGGGGTATTTAAAAAATTCATTAGTTCATCACAAAAACATGACTATTTCTGAAATGATTGATAAGACAAATAAATGGTCAGAGATTGAAGCTGATTTGATGATTGAAGCAAAACATCCTCCGATGAACTTTGTCAGGTTTTTAACTGCAGGCTTACGAGAGTTTAGTCTTTGGTTTGTAAAGGAGAAGGCTTTTTTAGATGGTAAAGAAGGCGTTATCTATGGAATTTATCAGATTTATAGTAAACTCATTTCATATTCCAAATTATGGGAAAAGCAGCAATCTACAATCCGTATTTAGACACACTTGGTGGTGGGGAGAAATATACAATGGCATTTGCCAATGTTCTAGCTGAGTTGGGATATACAGTACATGTCGAGTGGAAAAATGTTGAAATCAAATCAAAAATTGAAAAAAGATTTGGAATAAAGTTACATGAAAATATAAGTTTTATAACTTCTATCAATCGAGGTGAGGGGTATGATTTGTGTTTTTGGGTAAGTGATGGAAGTATACCTACACTACGTTCAAGAAATAATATAATTCATTTTCAGGTTCCTTTCACTGGGGTTGGGGGTAATTCATTACTTAACAAGATGAAGCTTTTTAGAGTTAATAAAGTTGTATGTAACTCTATTTTTACCAAGAGGGTTATAGATAAAGAGTATAGGGTAGACTCAGAGGTTGTCTATCCACCAATTGATACTAAGATGTTTAAACCAAAAAGAAAGGAAAATATTATTTTGTATGTAGGTAGATTTTCGAATTTATTACAATCAAAGGGTCAAGATAAATTGGTGGATGAGTTTAAAAAATTATATTCAAATGGATTTTCAAATTGGAAATTAGTATTAGCTGGAGGTGTTGAGGTTGGTGCAGATAAAAATGTGAAGCAATTAAAAAAAATGGTTGGAAAATATCCAATAGAAATTATTGAGAGTCCTAGTTTTAGTGAAATCAAGAATTTATATGGAAAGTCAAAATTGTTTTGGTCAGCATCAGGATTTGGATCAAATGAAATAAAAAATCCTGAGAAAGTTGAACATTTTGGTATGACTTTGGTTGAAGCAATGTCTGCGGGTTGTGTTCCAGTCGTTTATAACGCTGGCGGACACAAGGAAATAATTGAATCTGGTATTAATGGCTACTTGTGGCAAAATAAAAGAGAATTAGTTAGTTTTACTAAAAAGTTAATTGGAGGAAAAGGATTGATAAAGGAGATGTCTGCCAAAGCTATCGAGTCGTCATTAAAATATGATAATGAAATTTTTAAACAAAAGATTATTAAACTTCTTAACTAAATTTTATCCATATTTAATTTTTGTTATATTAATTGTGATCTTTTTCTGGAAATCATTTATTTTGGGTCATGTTCCTTTACCTGCTGATTTAGTAGTTGGTGCGTATTTTCCTTGGTTGGATTATAAATGGGGGTATGATGTTGGAGTACCTGTTAAAAATTTAATTACATCTGATGTAGTCTCTGTAATTTATCCTCTTAGAATATATGCTCTGGAATTATTATCAAGAGAGGAAAGTATATTGTGGAACCCTCTTATGTTTGGAGGATATCCATTACTAGCTAATTTTCAATTAGGTTTATTGTTTCCAACAATTATTTTATATTCAATTTTTTCAAATGCTAGTGCTTGGACAACACAAATTATATTACAGCCTTTATTTGCAATGGTAACTTCCTTTGTATTTTTAAGACACTTTAGAATTTCTAAAGCTAGTTCGATTTTAGGATCTGTAGTGTACGCTTTTTCTGGATTTAATATGATTTGGATGGAATGGGGTGCACATTCTATGACATCTGCATTTATCCCACTTATTATGTATGTAATTGCTAATTTTATTGAGAGTCGAAAAATTAAGTGGGGAATATTATTGTCTTTATTTATTACTTTGCAAATATTTTCTGGATATCCACAGTTATTAATATATACTGCTTTTGCCTCTATTTTGTTTATTCTAATAGTTTATTGGGGCAAGTTTAGTTTAAATGATATATTTTGGTTAATATTTTATTCAACTCTGGGTGTACTTGTGTCTTCTGTTCAGCTCATACCTTCGTTAGAACTTTTAAAAGAATCGCAAAGAGTAAATGAGAATCTTTCATATGATCTTATATATTTACCATGGCAAAACTGGATATCTTTTTTTGCACCAGATTTCTATGGTAATCATGCAACTGGTAATTTTTGGGGAATTGGAAATTATACGAATAATGTAGGTTACAGTGGAATAATACCATTGTTACTTTCTCTCGTAGCGCTATGCAGTTTTAAAAAAAATAATTTAGTTAAATTATTTGTAATTTTATTTGTGGTAAGTCTCATCTTTTCATTTCCATTTCCTTGGACTAAATATTTATATTCTTTGAATTTACCTGGAATTGGAGCATCTTCATTGACTCGCATTTTAATTTTGACAAACCTTGCAGTTGCGTATTTGTCAGCAATTGGACTTGAGTTGTTATCTAGAAAAATTAAAACAAAAGTTTTATTTGTGTCGTTTATGCCTATATTAGTTTTAATGTGCCAGATTATTTATAGCTATATTATGTTTAAAAATGGTAGCCAAAATTATTTAATTGGATTTAGAAATTTGTTTTTTCCTTTGGTCTATTCATTTATCTCATTTTTGTTGATTCTTGTAGTTTATTGGAAACCTAAGTTATCTAACGTAGTATTGATATCTATTATATTTTTGTCTATTGCAGAATTATTCAGATTTGGTTGGAAATATACACCATTTTCAAAACCATCACTAATTTTTCCTTCAACGCCAATAACTAATTTCTTAGTTAAAGACAAAACTCTTTTTAGGGCACATTATGTTGATGTAATACCAATGAATATGTGGTCTGCTTATGGTTTACAGTCTGTCTCTGGATATGATGCTCTTTACCCCTTAAGTATCGCAAAGTATATTGCAGTCACAAATTCTGGTACTGCTTTGTCTAATCCGTTGAATAGGCATGGTTCGATTAATAATTTAAATTCAAAATTATTTAACTTGTCAAATAATAAGTATGTTCTAGCCATGAAAAAGAATGATAAAAATGAGCCGAGTATTAATGGAGTAATTAGTGAAAAATATAATTCAAAGCAATTTGCAAATGTATTTGATGATAGATCCGTCGCGGTTTTAGAAAATAAAGAAGTATTACCAAGGATATTTTTTGTTTCTGATTGGAAAATTGAAAAGGACGATGAGAAAACATTAACTCAGTTGCTTGATCCTGTGTTTGATTTAAAAAATAAAATAGTAATTTCTGATGAATTTAAGGATTTTGTTCAAAGTGAAAAAATACCAAAATATGAAATTAGTAATGTTATGTATCAATCTGGAAAAGTAAGTTTTGATTTGAACTCTGATACTGATGGATTTATATTTCTTTCTGATACCTACTATCCTGGATGGAGGTCATTTGTAGATAGTAATGAGGTGAAGATATTCAAAGCAGACTTCGCTTTTAGAGCAATACCTGTGACTAAGGGGTCTCATAATATCTTGTTTATTTATGATCCAATATCGTTTAGAATAGGAAAGTTAGTTTCTGGATTATCTTTGTTTTTGTTATTATTAATTTTTATATATGGATACAAAAAAAATAGGTGAGGATTTACACGAACATGTTCCAGCAAATTGGTACTTCGAATCTTTAAAGAAAGATCCATTCCAAAAACTTTGGCATACTACACGGTTTAGAGAAGTAAGAAAAGTTGCATCTTCTGCAGACTCAGTACTTGATGTTGGGTGTGCAGATGGAGTGTTCTCGAATGTAATTTTTAAAAAGATAAATCCTAAAAAATATATTGGTTTAGACGTAGTAAAGACTTCAATTGCTTGGGCAAAGAAACATTGGGCAAAAAACAAGAGAATGAAGTTTGTAGTTGGTGATGCTCATAACCTTACATTTAAAGATAATCAGTTTGATGCAGTTTTTTGTCTTGAAGCTTTGGAACATGTCGCGGATCCAATTAAGGTCTTAAAAGAGTTTAAAAGAGTTATGAAAAAAGATGGTTATGGAGTATTTTTAGTACCATCTGATAATGATCTATTTAAAATTGTTTGGTGGGTTTGGTTGCATTTTTATCCTAGAGGTTGGGTTTGGAGAGAAACACATATTCAAACATATCGTAATAACTATCTTCCAATAGCTTGTAAAAAAGCTGGATTTAAAGTGGAGATAGATAAAAAATTCAATTTAGGTATGTTGCACTTAGTCAAGGTAAGGAAATCATGAATTTGACCAGTAAATTTAAAGTATCCGTTGTAATTCCTAATATTAATGGCAAGTTTTTGTTGGAGAAAAACCTTCCTAAAATATTTAATATTGTAAATAATCCTAGAAATAATATTTTAGAAGTTGTAATTGTTGATGATGGAAGTACTGATGATAGTGTTAAGTTTTTAGAGAAAGAATATAAAGGAAAAATAAAATTAATTAAGCATACTAAGAATAGAGGATTTTTAACTGCAGTTAATACAGGAGTTAGATCGACAAAAGGAGATTTAATATTACTTTTAAATACTGATGTGTACCCAGAGGATAATTTTTTGGAATATGTATTCCCTCATTTTGAGAACAAGCAAGTGTTTGCTGTATCAACCCATGAAAAAGGTTTTGGAGCAACTCGAGGATTGTTTGTAGATGGTTATATTAGTCTGAGTATGGCTCCAGAGACTAAATCCTCGGACAATTGTTTTTACGCAAATGGTAGTGGGGGCGTATTTCGAAAAAGTATTTGGCAAAAACTTGGTGGAATGGATGAGAAATTATTATCTCCAAATTATTGGGATGCAATCGATATTTGTTTCAGAGCCTCTAAAAGAGGATATGTAAATATATGGGAACCAAATTCTGTGGTGACTCATAAACATGAACCTACAAAATCAAATTTTTCTGAAAAATATATGTTAAAAGTAAAGGAAAGAAATCAGTTGTTGATGATTTGGAAAAATATTCATAGTAAGAATTTGATTTCTAAGCATATCGGCGCTGTTTTTGCGAGATGTTTAAGGCACCCGGGATATATCAAAATTGTGTTGATGGCACTATCTAGATTGCCTATTTTACTCAAAGCTAGAAAAAAAGAAATTAAAGAATGCGTAGTAAGTGATGAAGCCGTGTTTCAAAAGTTTATTTAGGAGCAAATTGCTGTAGAATATATATAGCTATATGCTTAAAATTGTTAAAAATAGACTCTTCTGGATTATCTTGGTCATTATATTTTCAATTCCTGCAGTTTGGAATCTTTTAAGGCCTGGATTTTTTCCAATGCAGGATGATTTACAAGCTTTTCGTGTCCAGCAAATGGACAAATGTATTCAAGATGCACAAATTCCATGTCGTTGGGTACCTGACGCAGGGTATGGTTATGGTTATCCTCAATTTAATTACTATCCACCCCTTCCATATTATATTGGTGCGCTTATGCATAGAGTTGGTATCCAATACATAGATACTGTAAAAATATTATTTATTTTTGGTTATGTCGCTTCAGCTGTTTCTATATTTATTTTAATTGAAGCCTTAATTGGGTCTTGGCCTGCTTTTGTGTCGTCTATCCTTTACACATATATTCCGTATAAGGCTGTAGAGGTCTATGTTAGAGGAGCATTGAGTGAGTTTTGGGCGCTTACATTTTTCCCTTTGATATTGTGGGCAATTTATAAATTGATTACCTCGGGAAGTAAAAAGTATTTTATATTGTTCTCTATTTATTTAGGATTACTTTTTACAACTCATAATTTGATGACCTTAATCTTTGCCCCTGTTGCGATTATATGGGCTATTTATTGGTTGTACGCAGAAAAGAAGATGAATAAAATGTTTATGAAGGTCGGTTTATCGGGGCTATTGGGTGTTGGGTTGGCTGCTTTTTTTACATTACCTGTAATTTTTGAAAAACAGTTTGTTCACGTAGAGTCTATGCTGTCAGGATATTTTGATTATCGTGCACACTTTGTCAATTTATATAAAATATTTCTCTCTAGAGAATGGGGTTATGGGTCATCAGGTTTTCCAAATGAACTTCTTAATCTCTCTACGGGGTTGATTCAGTGGATAGTTGGAATAATTGCATTATTCTATGGAATTAAATATTTAAAAAAGGATCGCAAATCTTCTTTGTTGGTGATTGTTTTATCTGCAATTGAATTAATAACTTTGTTTATGATCCACATGAAATCGAGTTTTATTTGGGCACAAATCCCAGCTCTTTGGTATTTACAATTCCCTTGGAGATTTTTAGCTGTTAGTATATTTTTGCTTTCTACTTTAGGTGCATATGCAGTTTATTTTTCTGGAAAGTTTAAATATGTTTTTGGAACCATTCTTGTTATTTCTGCAATTTTCGTGAATATAGGTTTTTTTGTTCCAAAAGATTGGCTATACATAACTGATTCAGATAAGTTTTCTGGGATAAGTTGGCAGAAACAAATGACTATAAGTATTTTTGATTATCTCCCTATATACGCAACTCTACCACCTATTAATGAAGCACCTAAGGTTCCCGAAATAATGGATGGGAAAGCAGAAATAATTGATTACAAAAAGGGGAGTGACTTTCAAATGGGGAGTATCAAAGTATTAGAAGATGCAAACATTCGTTTACCACTGTTTGATTTTCCTGGAATGAAGGTTTGGTTAAATGGTAAAGAAATAACTCATTATAATAATGATTGTAGAGGTACAGACTTTTGTTACGGACTTATTTCATTCGCAGTTCCAAAAGGTGAGCATAAAATTGAAGTTAAATTAACTGATACACCTATTAGAAGAATAGGAAATATAATTTCGATTTTAAGTATAATAGTACTATTAGCATTGATATTTATTAAATATGATACAAAAACTAAGTAAGAACTGGATTTTAATTTTAATATTTATTCTTGGTCTTTCTGTTTCCTGGCCTTTGATGAAATCAGGATATTTTTCTCATCAAGATGATTTACATGTAATTAGAATAGTTGAGATGAGAAAGTGTTTCACTGATCTTCAAATTCCATGCCGTTGGGTACCTGATATGGGTTGGGGAAACGGTTTACCTATGTTTAACTTTTACGGAGTTTCGACGTATTATTTTGGTGGTATTTTAAGTTACATTTTCGGATATTTAATTTCTGCAAAAATTCTATTTTTCGTGGCATTAGTCTTAGGAAGTTTTGGTATGTACTTGTTAGTTAACAATTTGTGGGGAAAATATGCTGGATTAATTGCAGCAGTTTTATATATGTTTGCACCTTATAAGGCACTTGATATTTATGTACGTGGTGCATTGACCGAAGCGATAGCATTATCGATCGTGCCATTTGTTTTTTACTTTTTTCAGAAAAAAGATTACAGATATGCAACGCTATTTTTATTTTTGTTTCTAATAACACATAATATTATGACAATAATATTTTTGCCGGTTTTATTACTTTGGGTTTTTTACTTACAATTTGAAACAAAATTTAAAGATTTTAAAATAGTTTTTACTTCATTTGCTATCGCATTTGGTATGTCTGCCTTTTTTCTATTGCCTGCATTTTTAGAAAAAGATTTGGTACAGACTGAAAGTTTAACGAGATTTGAACTTGATTATCGTGCAAACTTCATTAGTGTAAAGCAACTGTTTTTAGATAGGGCGTGGGGTTATGGAACATCTATTCCAGGACCAGAAGGGGGAATGAATTTTCAGATTGGTTGGCCACATTGGATTCTTGCTGTTTTGTCATTATCAGTAATCTTTGTTAAAAAAATAGATAAAAAAACAAAAATTTTAGTTTTATCCATATTCATGATATTTCTTATGTCAGCGTTCATGACACACAATAAATCCTCTTTTATTTGGGAAAGAATTAATGTTCTTCGTTTTTTTCAATTCCCTTGGAGATTTTTATCGTTATCAATTTTGACATCTTCAATTTTAGGTGGTTTTATTGTTTCATTGCTGAAAAATAAAATACAAATATTTGTGTGTTCTTTAGTAATAATATTAAGTTTTGTTTTAAATTGGAATTATTTTAAACCTCGAGAATTTTATGGTCTTACTGATAATGATCGATTAACAGGATTGCAGTGGGATCAGCAACGAAAAGGAGCATTGCTAGACTACTTACCAAAGACTGCACTTGAACCAAGAGAAGGTGCGCAAACATTACCACTTGTAATTAGTGGCGAGTCTAAAGTAACTGGTTTTGTGAACAAATCAAATAGTTTTAAATTTAATATTGTGGTTAATAGTGAATCTAAAATAGAGGTGCCAGTTTATTATTTTCCAAATTGGGAGGTTTTAGTAAATGGTACAAAATATCCTTCTACACATGATAATTTATTGGGGAGAATTGCAATTAATTTAAAAGAGGGTGAATATGTAGTTACTGGAAAATTTAGAAATACGCCATTAAGAACTATGTCTAATGTGATATCGTTAATTAGTCTGTTTGGTTTAATATACTTATGGAAAAATTACAAAAAATAATATCTAAAAACATTTGGTTAATAATTCTAGCACTTTCTATACCTGCTGTAAGATATTTATTCGTTTTTGGATATTTTGGAGTTTCGGATGATTTACATATAGGGTGGCTTTTTGAAATGGATAGGGCTGTAAGGAATTTACAATTCCCTCCAAGATATATTCCTGATTTATCATTTGGTTTTGGATATCCATTATTTACATTTGTATATCCTTTACCTTTTTACATCGCCGAGATGTTTCATGTTGCTGGTTTTTCATTAGTTAATAGTATTAAGCTAGTTTTTGGACTTTCAGTTCCTTTTTCTATGTACTTTATGTACAAATTGTTAAGATTGTACTCCAAAGAAGATATTTCTCTTGCTGGAGCAGTACTTTATGTCTATGCACCATATAGAGCGTTAGAATTTTTTGTGAGAGGAACGTTAGGGGAGATAGTTGCTTTTGTTTTCTTTCCTTTGATTATTTTATCTTTCATCAAATTAACAAGTAATAATCTTTCAAATAATGGAAAGTCATTAAAGTGGGTGGGAATTGCTGGTTTGTCACTTGCAGGCCTTGTTTTGTCGCATAATATTATGGCTTATATGTTCATGCCGTTTTTACTTTTATTTGTTATTGCTCGTGTTTTGTTTTTAGTAAAAGACAAATGGCTAATAGCTAAAGACTGTTTTGTAGCTTTCATCCTCGGTCTTCTTTCGTCAAGTTATTTTTGGGTTCCTGCAATTTTAGAGAGTAAATTAATGAAATATGACACAGTTTTTAACTTTTATGACCATTATCCAGCGCTTAAACAATTTATCAATCCATATTGGGGTTACGGGGCTTCAGTACCAGGTAATTACGACACGATGTCATTTTATATGGGAGCTGTTGGCGTTTTGGTAATAGCTTTTGGCACATTAATTTTTGTAATAAAGCAGAAGTTGTTTTCAAAAGAAGAAAAAATATTGTTTGGTTGGTCCATTTTTACGATACTTGTATCGGTGTTCATGATGAACTTTAGATCTGCGTGGTTTTGGAGAAACTTACCTCTTCTTCCGTATTTTCAATTTCCTTGGAGATTTTTGGCTATGATTACCTTAATGTCTCCTATTTTATTAATTGTTTTTTCAAAATTTACAAAAATTAAATTCATTTCTATTGCTGTGATTATTTTTGCAATATTTTTAAATTTTAATTATTTTAAAACAAGTGAGTATTTAGGTCGTAATGATGATTATTATATAAATAGATATATTCCAGTTCCTGTTGCAACTGAGGCATATTTTAAAACTTCAGAAGAATATTTAAGATTGCCAAATGAAACAGAAAAACGACCAGACAAAAATTATCCTAGGGCTTTTACTGAGAGTAGTGAAGCTAAACTTGAAGTTGAAGAATTGAGCCCTTTAAATGCAATAATAAAAACAGAAAGCGAAAAAGAGTTTGTATTAAACTACAATAAATATAATTACCCGGGTTTTTTTGCAAAGATTGATGGTAATAAAGTTGAAATTAAATCAGGAAAACCTTTTGGTCAAATTTCATTTTTAGTTCCTAGTGGAAAACATGAAGTAATCGTGGGGTATAAAGAATCACCATTTAGATTGATCTTTGATATAATTTCAGCTATTGCAATTGTAATCTCAATTTATTTAATAATTAGGAAAAAATGAAGAAATTCGTAACAATAATTTTAACAATTGGAATAATCCTACGTATTATTTTGTCTTTAACTACTTATCATTCTGATATTATTCCATTTGATTTTGCAGGAAAGGTTATAGCAAGCGGAAATGTTACTAATTTTTACGATTACCTCTGGGATTTACCAGATAATCATCCTTATCTAAAGGTATACCCAAGGAATTTATTTAACTACCCTCCACTTCCTTATTTCTTTTTAGGAGGAACATCTCTTTTAACAACTTGGATAGTTGATTCAACAGTACATGATAATTTTGTATTAGATTTTCCTAAAACTTTAGGTAATCCTCAACTTAATCTGTTGCTGTTATTAATGAAGCTTCCATATTTCTTTTTTGATATAGCCATAGCATTTATGCTTATGAGCATATTCAAAACAGAAAAAGAAAAGAAGTGGGTATTCGCATTATGGATTTTTAATCCTGTTAGTCTTTATGCAACTTACATGGTTGGACAATTTGATGTAATACCAACTTTTTTAACTGTGGTTGCATTGTTATTAGCACTAAGGAAGAGTTCGTTATTACCGAGTGCGATTTTGTTAGGTCTTGGTGCTGGATTTAAGATATTTCCGTTATTGTTTATAATTCCTTTAGCCTTTGTAAAAGTGAATTGGACAGAGAGAGTTAAGATACTTGCTGTTTCTGGTATGACTTATATAGTTGCCTCTTTTCCGTTTCTATTTTCTGAAGGTTTTAGAAGAACTGCATTACTTGCGGGACAAACTACTAAAAGTTTGTATGCTCAAATTCCAATTTCAGGTGGTGAATCTGTAATTTTATTCTTGGCTGCAACAGTATTCATTTATATTTTATTCATGTATAAACAAACACTAGCAGTGGATTTGTGGAAAAGATTTTTTGTCATGATATTAGTCTTTTTCATATTTACTCATTTTCATCCACAGTGGTTTTTGTGGACAATGCCATTTTTTGTATTAGATTTAGTTTATACAAAGTTTAAACATTTGCCCTTGTTCGCAGGTTTATTGGCAGCATATGTTGGAATGATTAGTTTTTTTGATTCTGGTCTTTCAATTGGGTTATTTGCACCAATTAACCGAGGTTTATACAATTTGCCTGATTTCTGGAAGCTATTGGGGCTAAATTTTGATGTTAATATGTCAAGAAGTTTATTGCATACTATTTTTGTTGGTATCTCGTTATACTATATATATTATTATTTCCCAAGAAATGATCAAAAATCTTAAATTAACATTACTTTTGGTGATATCACTTCGTATTTTAGTCTCTGGTTTGCTTTTTCATCCTGATATCAAGACAATTGCATTCCAAACGTCCTTTTTGAAGCAAGGAGTTTTTAATATTTACCCATATTTAATTAATAATAGGGCAAGTTTACCTTTGAAAGAAGAATTTGTTTATTTCCCTTTAACTTATTTCACCCTCGGTAGTTATCAGACTATAGCTACAAGTATATTGGGAAGTAATTTCACTAAGTGGCTAAATGATGCAGGGGCGAATTCTGTAGTGAATAATCCTAGCGTAATTTTATACTTAATATTTTTGAAATTGCCGTTACTGGTGACTGATATTGCGATTGCATTTTTACTTCTCAAAATTTTCAAAGACAAAAAAGAGGGTGAACAGGCATTTACTTTGTGGTTATTTAATCCTTTTACTATTGTTTTAATCTATGCCTTTTCTAATATTGACTTGTATGCAGTTCTACTTACTTTAATTGCGTTTTTATATATAAAACGAGAAAAATTGATTACCGCCTCAGTGTTCATTGGTCTTGCAGTATCATTTAAACTTTATGCTCTCCTTTTCGTTCCATTTCTGTTTCTTAAAGCCAAGGATACTAAAGAAAAGATTTTGTCAGTAATTGTACCTATTTCTATCTTTTTGATTACAATCGTTCCATTTTTTTCACAGTCCTTTATAAACTCAGCACTCCTTTCAGGTTTGTCCACTAGGCTATTTGGACCGAGTTTTGCGATAGGGTTTGGTGAATCAGTTGTAATGGGAATATTTTTGATGACAGTATTATTTTTTGGAGGTTTTATAAATGATACAAAGGTTCATTTGTTTAACTACTTTGTGAGTTTACTTTTAATTATTTTTTCATTTTCCCACTATCATATATCATGGCTACTTTGGATTGCGCCGTTTCTTGTAATATTGGCAGTTAAACGACCTAAACTAACTTTGCCTATATTTTTTTGGTCAGTATTTGCAATAGCTGTTCCAATGTTTTATTCAGATCGATCAATGACAATTTCTCTTTTTAGGATTTACACCACTTGGTATGATATGTTGCCTACACCGTTTTTAGTAATACAGAAGATATATGATCCTTATATCTTCCAAAGTATGTTACATTCAGTACTAGCAGGTATATCAGTTGTTATTGCATATAAAATAAATAAAAATGATTAACAAATCGAAATTAATAGTCTTTACAACAATTACAATTTTATTTTTGTTGTTTGTATTACCTGTCCTTATGATACTTCCTATCAGGATGGTTCCTAGTGGTGACCAGCCTGGGTATGGTGATATAGGAAGAGTATCTGTCTATGGTTTAAGGCAATTTACTCAAACGTTCAAGTCAACTGATATTAATTTAATGGCAATTGGGACTACTATTAAAAATCCGAATTTAAAAAATAAAAAGGTTGTTAATTTTAATTTGTATGATGAAAAGAATAATTTAATTAGAGAAGTTAAACTAAATGGATTTAACATTGGAGACGGTGATTTTGTAAAAATTGTATTTGATGTTATTCCTGATTCTAAAAACAAGAATTATAGCTTTACAATTTCATCTCCAGAAGCAAACGAAGAAGAAATATTAGAATTATTCTTGATAGGTCCAACAGAGTCTATTTTTACCTATGCATATAACGATGAAGTTAAAGAGGGTGGAATACCTATGGTTACCTTTCATAAGCCTGAAAGTTTAGGAAAAAATATAGTTAAAATATACTCTAATATATTCTCCAAACTATAACCTCTGAGTTTTCGAATAATTTAATAAGACCAAGTGATTTAATATCAATTTTTGGTGCGACTTCCTTAGGATAATACAAAATGTTTGAATTGGTTGATGATATGGCTGATTTAACAACGTCAGCTTTATCACTGTTAAATATAGTTTTTTTGATTTCTAAACGAGGTCTATATTCGTATCCCATGATGTCTACTTGTTCGTAATCGTCAAAATATGTTCTTCTTGATGTTAACGCTGAAACATATGACGTATCAAACCAGTCCCAGATATGAGGAATTGGTTTTTTTAGGTTTAAATATTCATTGTATGGAGGAGTTAAGATAACATCGTCTACATTAGTATTATTTTTTATAAAATTAAGTGCTTCAAGTTCAGCAGCAGTAATTTTTGTGAAAGGTTGCCTTATATGGTTATCTGAGATGTAGAATTCGCGAAAGAGCTTTACTTGTGTTGGAATCATCAAAGAAAACAAGAATATCGTATATAGTATGTAGTATATTGGTTTCTTGACTCTGGCAAATATTTGAGCAGTACTAATACCGGCTAATATGCCAAATAACAAAATAAAGTATTGTAAAAATTGTGCAGTGTTACTTGCTACACCTTTTTGCAAAAAGAGTAATGGTAAAACAATTGATAGAATAATTGAGACCTTAAATATTGCATTAGTTTTCACTAATTCCCATAAACCTAGAAATCTCATTCCTAAATTTCCAAAGAAGAAAATTAAAAAGCCCATTCCTTCAAGCCAGATTACGCGTTTCCAGTTGTGTTCATATATATATGTTTGGCGTCTTAATTCCCAATCCAAAAGGTTAAGTCTTGAAGGTTCTACTATCATTGTCCTTATATACCACCAAGGTTCGTAAATCAAAAATGATCCAGTGTTTGAAGAGTTAGGAATGTATAGGGCAAGTGCCACGATTCCACTTAAAAGAGAAAGTAAAAATAGTCTTCTGTCTTTGTTAAAAATTAATTTCCATGTACCAATAATTGATAATGTGCCAAGCAGGATTACTCCTGCATATATTTTAAAGGCTGATATTGTTCCTAGTAAAATAAGTGAAATTAAAAAGTACTTTTTTTGTAATCTTTTCTCTTTTTGATCGAGAAAAACTACGCAATAGTAAATGCTCGCTAAAAATAAAAAATTAGAGATTATTTGGGGAGGATTACCACTAGAACTTTGAATTTGAGTAGCCCAGAAGACGCTTTCTCCCTTTCCAATCAAATATCCAAAACTACCTGCAAAATATGTAAATATGGTTGCCCATATTGAAGCTGAAAAGTTATTTGTTAGTTTTTTTGTCAAATAATAAACAGAAGCTCCAAGAAATAATGAATAAATTAATGGGAATATTTTAAAATATAAATTTTCATTTGAAATGCCTGTGTATTTACTAACTATGGTTGGTAATATATCTGAAAAAAAATGATAATTTTTAAGCGGTGTTCCGGCAAAAATTGGATTTTGGAACGGATAACCTTTCTTAATTTCCTCCATTAATGCCATGTGCCAAGTACCATCATGACCATGGGCGCTCCAGAAGACTAAATCTCCTGAATTATTGTATGTGCCACTTGGTGAAATGATTGCAATTTGACTAATAATTCCAATAGTGAATATTAAAATAACAATTATTGTTTGTATGTTTAATTTGATTTTTATACTTTTAAATCTTTTAACTAAAGAGCGAAAATTGAATACAATCGTTAAAAATAAAACTGGTATGATTAAGTAGGGAATATTTAGTACAATAAAGATATATGAAACCAGAGTTGCAAGGGAAAATGCAAAAATCGAACCCATTAACAAGCTTTCCATTTGCAAATTATATACTAATTGCAATATTAATATTAGGCTTCATTTTAAGAGTGTATAAGATTAACTCACTTCCTATATACGGTGATGAACTTACAATTGTTTACGATAGTTATAGCTTACTAAAAACTGGCCGTGATCAAACAGGTGAATTTTTGCCAATTACATTTAAAATGGGAGCAGGTAGGCCTGCTGGATACGTTTACGGAAGTATACCGTTTGTTGCTTTATTTGGTCCTACAGCACTCGGAGTACGTGGATTGTCTCTGCTTTCTGGTCTTGGAATTATAGTAATAATGTATTTTCTGGGAAAGAAAATCTTTGGCCCGCCTGCCGGCGAGGCGGGTGAAAAAATTGGGCTTATTGCAAGCTTTTTAACAGCTATTTCATCTTGGGATATTTATTTATCCAGAGCAGGTTTTGAAGCACATTTTGCACTATTATTAACGCTTGCTGGAGTACTTTTGTTTTTACATAGAAGGTATATGGTAATGGCTATTCTTTTTGGACTAGCCGCTTTTACATATCCCACATTTAAATTAACAATACCATTATTGGGTGTTATTTTACTTTTGTATTCAGGGTTTAAGAGTGTTGTTTATCAGAAATCATTTTTAATTTCTCTTGTTGTTCTTGTATTATTTGCTGGATTTAATTTACGTGAAACTATTAAAGGTGTTTCGGAAGAAAGATTTATGAGGTTAAACATTCTCGCTGACTCGAATGTAAAAGAAGAAGTCATCCAAAATATCAATGAGCAGAGAAAACTATCAAGCCTTCCTGAATCGATTAAACCATATATTTACAATAAACCGTTTAGATATACTAGGATTTTATTTGAGAATTATATTGAAAATTTGTCACCTCAATTTTTATATTTAAGAGGTGATAGAAATCCAAGGCATAATCCTGGCGAGTGGGGAATGATGTATTTAATAGATATTCCATTACTGTTTACAGGTCTGTATTATTTGGCCAAATTAGAAAAAAAGAATTTAGTTTTTCTTGTTTTGTGGATTTTGATTGTTCCTCTTGCTACTATGCTTCTCGGTCAAACGCATGCTTTGAGAAATAATTTAATGTTGCCTCCTCTAATTTTAATTTCTGCTTTTGCTTTAGCAAATTTACCCAAATTGTTTTCTACAATAGCTCTTTTAATTATGGGAACACAGTTAATTTTTGTATTAATGGCTGTTTATTTTTATGCCCCACATAAATTTGGTTCATTTTGGTCAATTGACGCAAAAAATGCATCGTTAACGGCTATTGGACAAGACAAAAGTAAACAAGTGGTTCTTTCTACAAAAATTGGGGATATCGAATATGCTTATCCAGTTTACGCCAAAATTGATCCAAGACTTGTAATTTCTCAATATCAAAAATGGCCAAAAGTTTATGGCAATGTAATTATTACAAATGAATAAACTATCTAAAATTGTTTTATTTTTAATTATAGTCTTAGCCTTTGTTTTGAGGGTTTATAATATAACTTCAATTCCACCATCTTTAAACTGGGATGAGACCTCAATTGGTTATAATGCCTATTCAATTTTAAAGACTGGTAGAGATGAATGGGGTGAGTTTATGCCAGTTCACTTTAAATCGTTTGGTGAGTATAAACTCCCCGCACAAATTTATGCCTCAATCCCTGCTATTGCAATTTTTGGTCTAAATGAATTTGGTGTGCGTATTACTCCAGTAATATATGGGACATTATCTGTGTTACTTTTGTACCTGTTGGTACAGGAACTCTACAAAAAACGAGAGATTTCATTACTATCTGCATTTCTCCTTGCAGTTTCTCCGTGGCACATACAATTAACGAGAGGATCGTTTGAATCATCATTTTCTCTGTTTTGGTTTTTAATGGGACTTTTACTTTTAGTTAAAGGGTTCAAGAATACCAAGTGGTTAATCGTTTCAATGCTTCCATTTGTAATTTCAGTCTATACGTATAATACCGCTAGAGTATTTACACCATTATTTTTATTTGTAGTGTATTTAATTAAATATAAATATTTAATTAAAAATTTTAAATATGCGCTTTTTAGTTTCTTAGTATTTGTGTTTTTGGCAATTCCAATTGTTCCATTTGTTATTTCAGGGGATGCAGCGGCAAGATATAAGTTAGTTAGTATTACTGATGATGCTGGATTAATTCCAAGAATTGAAGAGAGAAGAAATCTATCTAAGTCACCAAAAGTGGTGACAAAATTAATTCACAATAGATATACCTACAATACTGTTTATTTCAGCCAGAATTATATAGCCCATTTTACACCTGACTTTTTGTTTTTTAGTGGAGCAGGGCACAGACAACATCATGTGCAAGGAGTTGGAGAACTGTATTGGATTCAGGCTCCCTTTTTATTGGTTGGATTATATTTTCTGTTAAAAAGAAAGGATATAAGTTTAAAAATATTACTACCGTGGTTATTCTTAGCATTTGTTCCTGTGTCAATGACAAACGATAGTATTCCAAATGCGTTACGTACTCTTATCGCAGTTCCTGTTTATCAAATTTTTTCAGCAATTGGTTTTTTTGAAGTCTGGCAAATGGCAAAAAGCAAAAAGCAGAAGACTGTTTTGACACTGGTAGCAATTGCATTATTTGTAATTAACATTTTTATGTTTGCAACTAATCTCTATACCCTATACCCTATACGCTATTCTAAAGACTGGCAGTACGGTAATAAGCAAGCAGTGGAGTATATTCAAAAAAATCAAGACAATTATGACTTAATAGTATTTACGAGAAGTTATGGTGAACCTCATATTTTTACATTATTTAATTTAAAATATGATCCTGCAAAATTTCAGCAGAGTTCTAATTTAGAAAGATTTGAAACATTTAATTGGGTAAGAGTATTAAGATTTGATAAATATAACTTCCCAGATTTAGGTGATCTTGGAACAAAGTATGAAGATATTATTAAAGTAAATCCAGGGAAAAGAATATTATTTATAGGAAAGCCTAATGATTTTCCTGAAAGAGTAAAAATATTAGAAAGGATAAACTTCTTAGATGGCTCAGAAGCTTTTGAGATTACTACGAACTAATATTTTTTTGGTTTTAATCTGTTTACTGTTTTTAGTAACTAGATTGTACAAAATTAGTGAGATTCCTGGCTCTGTTTACTGGGATGAGGCTTCAATTGGTTATAATGCATATTCAGTTTTAACTACAGGTAGAGATGAGTGGGGTGAGTTTATGCCACTACATTTTAGGGCGTTTGGCGAATTTAAGTTACCGGTTTATATTTACTCAGTTGCTATTTCAGAGAGTTTGTTTGGCATGAATGTTTTTGCTGTTAGGTTTCCAGCTGTGATATTTGGTTTGTTGTCAATTGTTGGGTTGTACTTAGTAATAAATAAAATCACTAAGTTAAAGATAGTTGCGCTCTTGAGTTCATTTTTATTTTCAGTTACGCCTTGGTTTTTTATATTTTCTAGAACTGGTTATGAAGCAGTTAGTGGTCTTGCCTTTTTTATATGGGCGATTTATTTTTTAATTAAGTCGATTGAAGAGAAAAATTACTTAGTACTATCTACAATTTTATTTGTTGGGTCTACTTATAGCTACAACAGTTTTCGTATATTAACACCTGTGGTTTTAGGACTAGGGCTTTTGTATTTTCTTGTCAGAAAGCACTATGGAGTTGTATTTATGTCAGCATTAATTCTTCTTGCTAGTATGTTTCCTCTTTATAAATTATTTAAACAGGATTCAGGTCTATCAAGACTTCAATCAGTGAAATCAACAAGTAATATTGTAAGTAATTACATTAAAAATTATTCTCCTTATTATTTATTTATTGAAGGGGATACAAATCCAAGAAGCCAAGTACCTTACAAATCACAGTTATATTTTACTGATTCAATCTTCTTGATATTGGGAGTTTTATATATTTTGAAAAGCAAAAATCCGAAATTGTATTTAGTGTTATGTCTTTTGTTAATTGCCCCAATTCCAGCTGCGATAACAAAGGAAAATCCTCATGCACTGCGAAGTATTTTGATGAGTCCTATATTTAGTGTAATATCTGCGCTTGGAATTTATTATCTTTCAAAATCTAGTAAATTATTAATTGTAATTGTAGTTGGTGCTTATTTAATAAGTTTTGGAAATTATTATTATAAATTTAATACTGAATATAATGATCTGTCAAAATCTGCTTGGCAGTTTGAATACAAAGATATTTTTGAAAAACAGAAAGAAGGATGCGTGAGTGATGAATTTGCACAGCCATATATATTTGCTCTTTATTACCAAAAAGTAAATCCAAGTGATTTTATTGCCACCCGTGAACTAAATCCTGTTTCTGACTGGGGCTTTTCAACAGTAAAATCATTTGGTAAATATACATTTCCCAAAATATGCAAAAACTAACTTACTTTTTTTTGGCATTAATTGTTGCATTAGCAGTTTTTTTAAGATTCTGGAAGCTTGATACAATCCCAGCATCTCTTAATTGGGATGAGATTGCAGCAGGATATAATGCATACACCATAGCAAATTGGGGCGCAGATGAATATGGAAATAAATTTCCCCTTGTTTTTAAATCTTTTGCTGATGACAAACATCCAGTTCATATTTATTTAACTTCAATAGTTGTTAAGATATTTGGCCTTTCTGATTTTAATATTCGTGCAACTAGTGCCGGTATAGGGGTGTTGACTGTATTTTTTGTATTTTTTCTTGCAAGAAAACTGTTTGATAGTAATTTAGTAGGATTATTTGCAGCATTATTTTTGGCGGTTTCGCCTTATCATATTCATTTTTCGAGAGGTCTTTGGGAGAATAACTTTGCATTATTTTTTCTGGTTGCTGGTCTTTCCTTGATTTACATAGGTTTAAGAAAGTTAAATTACTTTATTCCAGTAGCATTTTTATTTTTTGGACTTTCGTTTTATTCCTATCATTCAGCGAAAATCGTTGTTCCATTGGTAGCGTTACTTGCCTGCATTATTAACATTAAAGAGCTGGTTCGAAACAAAACAGTTTTAATTTCTTCAGTTTTAGTTGTTTTATTTTTTGGACTGCTTTTGATTAAAGATACTAGGATTTTGGGATTTGCGAGGATGAATCAAACAAAGTTTTCAGAGGAACAAATAAAAACTGCAGGTGGGAAATATAAATTGATATTTAATAATTATATGAAACATTTTACATATTCTTATCTTTTTGATAAAGGAGATCAAGGTCCTAGAGCATCTGTTAAAGTTGTTGGTGAATTTTACAAGATTGATCTTGTATTAGCATTTGTTGGATTTTTGTTTCTTGTTTACAGAAAAAAATGGCAAGCATTATCAATCATTTCATTATGGTTATTATTATCACCAATTCCTAGTTCTGTGTCCTCGGTAGAGCCAAGTGCTATAAGAGGAATATTTATGGTAGTTCCTGTGTTATTACTATCAGCATATGGTGCAGGAGCTTTAGTATTTTTATTCAAAAATAAATTCCTAAGAGTTGGAATTATTTTGATCGTACTAGGAATTTTAAGTCGTGAAGTAATTAATTATTTGAATTATTATACAAAAGTGTATCCAATCAAAGAGGCGATTGAGTGGCAATATGGTATGAAACAAATTGTAACCTATGCGGAAAGTAACCCAGATATGTATAAGATGTATGTGGATAATATAAGGCAACAGCCCTATATATACTTTTTGTATTATTTGAAAGTTCCACTACCGGAATTACTTGCTAGTGTAAAATATGATGAAAGTAATTCGAAAAGTTTTAATACAGTTCTTTCTTTTGATAGATATCAATTTGGTAACTGGAATATTATAGAAAGTTATCCAAATGAAGGAATTGTATATGCAGTTACACCAAGTTATTACACAGGTTTAAGATATATACAACAGTTTGACGTTATCAAGTTAATTAAGTATCCTGATAGAAGTGATGCATTTTATATAGTAGGAGGACATCAACAATGAAAAAAGAATTAAAATTATCACAAAGTGACAAGCTACGCTTATCTGTAGTTCAAGCAACAAGAAATGAAGCTGAAAATATCGAAAGGAACTTGAAATCTGTAAAAGATATCGCCTTTGAAATGATTGTTGTTGATGAGTATTCAACAGATAATACTAAACAACTTGCTGAAAAAAATGGTGCAAAAGTTTATCTAGAAAAACATCATGATATTTTTCATATTACAAAGCAGAAGGCTATAGATTATGCGACAGGCGATTGGATTTTACAGATTGATTCAGATGAAGCTGTTACACCAGAACTAGCTAAAGAAATTAAAAAAGTATTAAATGGAGAAGAAATTGTAATTAATGATCCAAAAAAGAAAAAACTTTTTGATAAACATCAAGAATTGCTTGCAGAAAGAGATGGAAAATTAGGTAAAGACGAAGGAGAAGTTGTTGCTTATAACGAAATTGTAGCCTATTTTATACCTCGAGTAAATATGTTTTTGGGTAGACCATTAATTCATGGAGGGGTTTATCCGGATGGGGTTATAAGACTGTTTAAGAAGGGCAAAGCATGGTTACCGGGAAAATCAGTTCATGAGCAAATGGAAATAGATGGAAAAGTTGGGTGGCTTAACAATAATCTTCTTCACTATGATTCACCAACACTTTCTAGATATTTTTGGAGGCTTAACAGATATACAGATGCTCATGCGCTTGAGTTGAAAGTTAATAAAGTTTCTAAGGGGTTAGGTGGTTTTGTTCAATATGTTTTTGTAAAACCTATATTTACTTTTTTTAATTTGTTTTTAAGACATAAAGGTTTTAAGGATGGAGTAAATGGATTTTTATGGAGTTTTTTCTCTGCCCTTCATTTTCCCATAGCTTATTTTAAATATATAACTTCTTGACACCTGTCAGAATTCTGTCATAATTATGACATATGACGCAACAATTAATTACTATGGAATCATTTGCTTCGGTTCAAGAGGCTCAGGCAGGAATTACTAAACTATTTGCTAAAGCTAAAGATAAAGGCAAATTTGTAAGAGTAATGAGAAATCAAGAACCTCTCGGTGTATTAATACCAAATAATATTTGGGAATCACTTCTTGAAGATATTGAAGCTTTATCTAGCCCAAATTATATTAAAGCGATTTCTGATTCTCGAAAATCTAAAAGAACTTATTCTTCAGATGAAGTAAAAGATATATTAAGTTATAATTAATTAGTGTATTCTTACGAATTCAAAATTAAAGCATTAAAACAGCTTAAGAAATTGGATAGACCTGTTCAGAAAAAGATTATTGAGAAGTTGGATCAAGTATCTAAAGAAGAAGTGTTGTTTAGTAATAAAAGATTAACTAAATTTAAAATTGGGTCTTTCAGGTTGAGGATAGGCGACTATCGAGTAGTTTACGATATTGAAGGTAAAATGATCACTGTTTTGTTATTGGGTCACAGAAGAGAAATATATAAATGAAATATAAATACATACTATTTGATTGGGATGGATGTTTGGGAAAAACTCTTGATATATGGTTTTGGGCAGAGAAAGATTTATTAAAAAAACACGGTATAGAAGTTGATGATCAGGATTTAGTAAATAGTTTTGGGGATTGGGAGTTTGGTAAAAAACTAGGTATCAAAGATAATGATGCATTTATTAAAGAATTATTAGCGGATGTAGAGGAAAGATTAAAAAGTTTGGCATTATATAATAACGCAATAGAACTACTAGATAAACTTAAAGATAGCTCTATTAAAATGGCGATTGTGACTACCTCAAAAAAAGTTTCTATTTTACCAGCTATTGAAAAATATAACTTAAATAAATATTTTGATTGTATTTTAACAGCAGAAGATGTCGTTAAACATAAGCCAGACCCTGAGATTATTGATAAAGCAATTGGGTTAGTAGGTGCTGTAAAAGAAGAAACTTTAATAATAGGCGATGGACCTAAAGATATTTTGGCAGGTAAGGCAGCAGGGATTACTACAGTATCTTTTTATCCACAAGATAATGAGAGATATTATTCAGAGAATGATATAAAATCGTTTGGTGCTGATTTTGTAATTAATGACTTGATGGAATTAATTAAAATTGTAAATTAAATATGATTATTAATGAAAATACTAAAATAATTGGTAGGTTCCATACTAAAGCTAGTGGCCGAGGATTAAATATTTACAATCCGTTCTTTGAAGAAGTTGGTCTAAATGCGTTATATGTTTTGTTTTATGATCAAGTCCCCAAAAATTTAGTAGATGGATTTAGATTATTAAAGTTAGATGGCGCAATCACAGCTGGATTTGAGTCAGATGAAAAATTACCAACTCTACTAGATGAAATAGACGAAATTTCAAAGTATGTAGGTAAAATTGGTTATTTGACAAGAGATGCATCAAGAGTTGTAGGTCATTACCAAAATGGATTGGGTATGCTGAATACAATTAAAAGTCTAAATGATTTGAATGGGCTTAGAATTTGTATTATTGGTGCGGGGGTTGTTACACGTGGTTTATTAGCCGAGATTGAAAAAGAAGGACTTAAACCTGAAATTACTATTTATAATCGTAATATTGAAAAGGCTAAATTATTGATGGATAAGTTTAGCTTTGTAAAGAATGTTTATAGTTTTGAAGAAATAGATTCAGCAGAAGGTGATGCATTTATTAATCTTTCTGATATTGGAGGTAGTGTGTTGAACTATAGATTTAATATAGATACCATTAAAAAATTTAAATCAGTTGTTGATGTAACATTTGAGACAGAAAATACTGAGTTGATAAAAACAGCCAAAGAGTTAAATATTAGATATGCAACTGGTTGGGACATGTTTGCAAATCAAGGATTAGTAATTCTTGAAGATATTTTTAAACAAAAATTTGATTTTAAAACATTTAAAAAATATGTGGATAAAGGTCTTTCAGAAATTGTAAATTAAATATGAATTGGATAATCGCTAGTTTTATTATGTTTTTGGCTTCAGCTTGTTTGTATCTTACAGTTAGAAAATCTTCATTACAAAAATATCCTACTCAGTTTAATAATTTGGCTATGTTTTCTGTTCCATTTATTATTTATTTAATAATCGGATTATCACGAGGTATAAGTTATTCAATTTCTTTATCAAATTTTATAATAATTGCACTTGCTTCTTTTGTATTTACATATTTAGGAAATACTGCTTCATTAAAAAGTATCGAGATTTCACCAAACGCTGGTTATAGTTTGGTTATTTCAAAAAGTTATGTTGTGTTAACTGCAATTGTTTCATTATTGTTTCTAGGCGGGGAATTAACATTAATAAAAAGTGTTGCAATTTGCTTGATAATTATATTTTCTGGATTAGTTATTATTGATCCAAAAAAGACAAAGAAAGTTACATCTAATTTGTGGCTGTATTATGCTTTTTTTGCATTTTTTGCATGGGGGTTTTTGTCACTAACTATCAAATATCTAAGTTTACATGGAGTCAATACTCTGGTAATGCTTACGTACTCATATGTATGTGTAACCTTATTTATATTAATAGAAGCATTAAAATTAAAATTAGATAAAAGCATTTTAATTTCTGGATGGAAATATTTTATTTCTATTGGTGTATTTTCAGCATTATTCAATTATTTTAATTTTTTGGCAGTTGGTATTGCTCCCAATGTAGGTTATGTAAATGCTATTAATGCTTCAAGTATATCTCTTGTTACTGTATTGTCATTTTTACTCTTTAAAGATGAAATATCTGTGAGAAAACTAATCGGAGTCTTTGGTGTGACTGGTGGATTATTACTTTTATTAATTTAAACATGCATACAATAAATAGAATTGGCTTAGGTACATTCCCACTTGTTGGGGTGTTTAACGAAATTAATCAGAATGATGCTGAAAAATTAGTGCGTCATTTTTTGGATAATGGTGGCTATTATATTGATACTGCACCGCTTTATGGTAATGGAGAAATGGAGAAACTCTTGGGGAGAGTTCTAAAAGATTATCCAAGAAATAATTTTTATATAATTACTAAGACTGTTAAACATGTGAATGAAGAAGGCGAAGTATTCAAAAGTGGAAAATATAAGGACGTAGTTGAACAAATGGATAGGTCACTTCAAAGATTGCAATTGGATTATGTTGATCAGTTAATGGCACATCGACCAGATGAGAATACACCAATTGACGAAACGTTAAAAGCGATGGAGAAATTGCAAGATCAGGGTAAAGCCAGGGAGCTATCCGTTTCGAATGTAAATCTTGCAGAATTAATAGAATTTAATAAATCTGGAAAAATTAAATTTATTCAAAATAGGTTCAGTTTTATAAGCAGGAGTTTAGATAGCGAATTTGAAAATTACATGATGGATAATAATATTAAATTAATTCCATATCATTTATTAGAAATAGGTTTATTAACAGAAATTGCAGTAGACAATTTTGAACTACGAAAAGGGGATTTACGAGAAAAACTTCCTTATTGGGACAAGGTGAATCAAGAAGAAATATTTGAATTTGTAAGAACTAAGCTAGCCTCACTTGCAAAAGAACTAGGTATTACAATCGGTCAATTAAATATGGCATGGGCCTTGAATCAAAAGACTATCGATTTTATAGTAGTTGGCACAACTAAAGAAAAATATGTCGAAATTAATCTAAAGGCCAATGATATTAAACTTGATGGTAACATCTTGTCTAAAATGGAGGAAATGTATCAAGAATTTGAAAATATGATTAAAGAAAAATATGGCAAGAGTATGAGAGAATTTAGAGGATTGAACGAAAAATATTATTAATATTAATTTTTAATTATTTCAGATCTATTCCACATAAAGTCATACATATCCTTCATAAGTTGGACTACAAGTTTGTCTTTAATGGTTATTATTATAAATTCACCAAATTCATCTTCACTAATAATATTTATTGTGTCGTCCCAAATTCTAAGTGAGTTTTCACCAAGCTTGGCGTCACTTGGAAGCTTTCTTACTTCCTTTAAATACTTTTGAGTTTCAGTCATTATTTCTTTAAATGGACCTTCTGGGTTCCAGTCAGAATCCTCTAATTGAATTATTTTTATTCCTCTTTTTGATCTTTCTCTTGCATAATTATTGATAAACTTTACGTGATTTTCATCGTTAAAATATCGGAATTTATTGCTAAATTTCTCACGAATAAATTTTTCGTTACAGTTTAAACCTTCATTAAGTCTTGACTGTAAAGATTCAATACCGCTTTCGACTGTAATATAAGTTGATCTTGTTAATGAAGTGCTTTGTTTTTTAAGATCGTCTATAAGTAAGTCTAGGTGTGTTTTTTTAGAAGCATAAAGCTCTGATAAAATATCTGGTGAAGCTGCTTTATAAGTTGTACCTCTATCTTTAAAATTTTTAATTAATAATCCTAATCGTTCAAGATTTTCTGTAGCTCTATATGCAGAAGACTTATCCATTTTAATAGTTCTTGCTATATTTGCAGCAGAAGACTCTCCGTATTTTAGGAAAGCAGAATACACTGAAAATTCATTTTCAGTTAATCCTAAGGCACTAATACTTTTATTAGTTGCAATATTATCTACCATAAGTTATAATACTATCAGATTAGTGCGAAATAATGACCTAATCTAATACTACTGGTAGTAGTATACAATACTACCAACGATTTGTCAATATATGAGTTTAAAAGATAAAATTGTGCTAATAACTGGATCATCAAGCGGTATTGGTAGAACTACGGCCATAAGGTTTGCCAAAGAAGGGGCAAAAGTGGTGGTTAACTGTAATACGAATGTTCGTGGTGGAAAAGAAGTACTAAATGAAGTAAATAAAACATCAAACGGTATTTTGATTAAAGCTGACGTTACTAATAGTAAAGATATTTCAAAAATGTTTTCAAAGGTGATTAAAAAGTTTGGAACGGTGGATATATTGATAAATAATGCTGCTCTTCCAAATGATAAAGTTCCTTTTATGGATTCTTCTGTAGATTTAATTCAAGATATGGTTAATGCAGACCTTGTTGGTCCAATGCTTTGTTCCAGAGAAGCTTTAAAGATAATGCAGAAAAAAGGTAGTGGAAAGATAATTAATACTAGTTCAATTCGCGGTGCTGAGCACGGTGGAAGACCTGGGGGTATCGTATATGGAGCTTCTAAAGCTGGCTTAATAAGTTTTTCCAAAACACTCGCTAAAATGTCACCAAATATTCAAGTAAATGCAGTTGCACCTGGATTTGTAAAAACTAGAAATTATGACAAAGCTACTCCTGATCTTATTAATTCATTTTTGGATCAAACTTATTTAAAAAGATGGGTAACTGAAGATGAAATTGCTGATGCATTTATATTTTTAGCTAAAAATGATGCCATGACTGGACAAGTTGTATATGTTGATGCTGGATTTACTTTAAAATAAGATACAATATTCTTTGTGGCTATCAATATAGAAATAAATGATAAGTTTAAGGAGGCTTTAAATGCTGTTGAGACAGGCAAGAATATTTTTATTACTGGAAAAGCAGGAACTGGCAAGTCTACACTTCTTAGAATAATTCGCGATAATTTGAAAGAAAATTATGTCGTTTTGGCTCCCACTGGAGTTGCAGCAGTTAATATCGGTGGACAGACTATCCATTCTTTTTTTGGTTTTCGTCCAGACATCACAATCGAAAAGGTGTTAAAGAAAAAACATCCCAAAAACCCTGATGTATATGAAAATTTGGAGATTATGATAATTGATGAGATTTCTATGGTTAGGGCTGACTTATTGGATTGTGTTAATACGTTTTTGACTTTGCATGGACCGGAAAAGGGGCGTCCCTTTGGAGGGGTACAACTAGTGTTCATTGGTGATTTGTACCAGCTTCCTCCAATTGTTACTTACAAAGAAAAAGAGATATTTTCCGAGATGTATGTTAGTCCTTATTTTTTTGATTCAAAAGGTTTTTCAGAAACAGAATTTAAAATAATTGAACTTACTAAAATTTATAGACAGACAGAACAGGAATTTATTGATATCTTAAATTCAGTTAGAAATAGGACAATTAATGATGAGTTGCTTTATAGTTTAAACAAAAATGTTGATTATACATTTGATCCTGATCCTAAAGAAGGTTACATAGAACTTGTAACAATTAATGCTAAGGCTGATGAAATAAATAGTAAACGAATAAAATTATTAAAAGGAAAAATGTATTCCTATGAAGGAAACATCAGTGGGGAATTTGATAATAGGTCATATCCTGCACCTCATGTACTGGATTTAAAGATAGGTGCACAAGTAATGCTTACAAGTAATGATCCAATGGGAAGATGGTTTAATGGTTCTGTTGGTGTGATTGATAGGATTGATGATACTGATAGTATCCATTCTGTATATGTAAGACTGGAAAATGATAAGGTGATTGATGTTAGTCCTACTAAATGGGAAATGTATAAGTTTTCATTTGATAGACTTAGTCAAAAGATTACAACAGAAATTGCAGGATCTTTTACTCAGTACCCATTAATGCTTTCTTGGGCGGTTACAATTCATAAGTCACAAGGGAAAACATTTAATAAAGTAATTGTTGATATGGGAGCAGGAGCATTTGCTCACGGGCAAACCTATGTTGCACTTTCAAGGTGTACAACTCTTTCTGGTTTAGTACTTCGTGTTCCAATTGAAAAGAGGCATGTAATACTTGATCAGAGAGTTGTAAACTTCTTAACAAATTTTAAATTTAGAGTAGAATATTATTCATGGGGTTGAATTTATCAAAATCTGATTTATTAAAGTTAAAAAAACTTATGATAAATTCAGCAAAAAAAGGTAATCTGGCAAATTCAGGAATGGTGCTGGAAGATGGAAAATCAATTGCGTTTGCCGGAAGTTGGGTTGTGTCGAAGCATAATGCAACTGCCCATTCAGAAAGAATGTTGGTTGAGAAAGTGTGTAAAAGTAAAAAAAGTAATTGGACTCCTAATTTAATAATGGTTTCTGTTGTTGAACCTTGCTTGATGTGTTTGAGTGCATCGTCGCAGGCTGGTTATTCTGAAATTGCCTATATAATACCGGGAAATAAATATGTTAAAAAAATTCCATGGTCTACTGATACAGAAATAATTGATAAGAAGGCCATTGCCTCTAAAATGAGTAGTAAGATAAAATACACTCATTTAAAGGAATATGAAGATGAGTTTTCTAAAATTTTTGAAATAGAAATGTCAAAGAATTTAAATATTGAATTACCATGAAAGTTGAAGAAAAACAGGAAATATTGGAGTTTTTGAAAAATCATAAGCTCATGTCTGTAGGGACTTACAATAAATTTCCTTGGGCTGCAAATGTGTTTTATTTATTTGATGAAGATTTTAATTTATATTTTGTAAGTAATCCAAAAACATTGCATTGCATGAATATTGCAAAAAATCCAAAAGTTTCTGTAACTGTCGCTGATAGTCATCAAACTGGATCAAGTAAGAAAGTTGGGTTTCAGGCAAGAGGATTGGCAACTAGGGTAACTGGGGCAAAAGAAGTACAAGGAATAATTAAAGCTTGGAACAAAAGAAAGTTTGATAATACAACATTAACGTATAAAGTTTTTATGAAAGTTTGGAATTCAAGGTTTTACAAAATAAAACTTACTGATATTAAATTATTTGATGAACATCAAGCAGAAGAAAATGAAGATAGAATGTGGAAAATATGAATTTAGGTAAACTAGCAAATGAGTATTTAGTAAGCAGAGTTTCTGACATACCGAAATTACCAAATATTGAAAAGAGTGAGGATATTGCAGATCAAATTTATAAATATTTAACAACCTCTAAATTTCGTAGACATTCAATGACACAAGGGTATGATCTGAATATCAAGACTATTATTTCGCAATCTATATCTGAGAATAAGGCCATACCACTTGTCTGGGTATTTGGTTGCTATAAATTATGGAGATTAAAAGAGTCACCTTGTGTTGATTGGTCTGAACTATTTTTTATAATGCACAAAATAGATTGGTTAAAACCTATTCTGGCTATTTATAAACCTGGGATTGAATTTGACTTTTTTGCGGATGGTATTTTGGTACCAAAATTAAATAATATTTCTGAAAAAGATATCGAAGATTATAAAAATAGCTTTTTAGTGCTTTTGGAATATATAAATGCTCGTACTCCAAAAAATTTGAATTTTACTTTACATACTCTTGCTAGTTTGTATGAATCTAGACAAGCCTTTGATACTGAATTTAATGAAAATTATAAAAACGTATTAGAGAAAGATAACATAACTCCATATATATTATCTGATGAACAAAAATTAGTTATTCAAATGAATGTCAAAACCGATAAAATGTTAACAGATCAACAATTGCACCAAAATCAATTGCTTTTTGAGACATTTGTTTTAAGTTCGAAAAGAAGACCATATTATAGAAACACGGAGAAAATATTTCTTGACAGTTTTCCAATTAAGAACTGTTTACCAATAGGATCAACCCGATCCTCTGCTGTCAGATTCTGGATAGGTAAAGGAGTTTTGAGAAAATATAAACAATCTTATATTGAAGAAATTGTATCAATCAAGCAATTAGATAATTTAAAATTAATCAAATTTAATACAGGATTTAATGAATTAGGTAAAAATTTTGAAACAATAGATGTAGTAGAATAAATTATGAATCTTTCAAATAGTGTTGTTGTAATAATTGGGGCTACAGGTGGAATTGGAAGAGAAATTGTTAAAAATTTAGATAAAGAAGATACCCAGTTAATTTTGATTTCAAAAAACGAAACAGTACTCCAAGAGTTAATGAAGACTTTAAAAAACAAGAACAGTAAGTATTATGTTTGTGATCTTAAAAATAATGACTCAATTGAAAAAGTGACTTCACAAATTATTGATGAAAATAAAAATATCAATGTATTAATACATTGTGCAGGCATAGGAATTTATAAATCTATCGAAGATTTAACTTTAGACGATTGGAATGAATCCTTTGAAGTAAACGTAACATCGCTTTTTTTGATTGCAAAAAAACTTTTGCCATTAATTTCTAAAACTGAGGATGGATTGATTTTAACTATTGGTTCAGGAGCTGGTGTGATACCTATGTCAGGGAGAAGTGTTTATTGTGCTACAAAGTTTGCTCTCAGAGGATTTATTTTGAGTTTGGCAGAAGAATTTAAAAGAATTAATAATCCTAAGTTTTGTTTAATAACTCTTGGAAGTACTCTCACAAGTTTTGGTCCATTAAGTTTTGAAAAGAAAAAAGAAGAAATGGAAAGTGGTAAAGCATATTTTACACCCGAGTGGGTTGGTGAAAAGTTGGTAGAAATAATTAAAGATGAAGATAGAGAAATTGAATATACTTTATACCCAGGAGATTATGGTTTCGGAGAATGGAACAAACCAGAACCTAAATAATTCTGATATAATCAAACCAATGAAAAAAGTTAGTTTTTATGTTTTTTTAATTTTAATAATTCTTGGCTTTGCTGATTCAGTTTTTTTGACATGGGAACACTATACATTGTCTTCAGTGGGGTGTCCTATTAGTCCATGGATAAATTGTTTGGCTGTTACAACTTCTAAATACTCTGAACTTTGGGGAATTCCATTGTCCCTACTGGGTTCTGTTTACTATATATTTTTGTTTTTCTTTTTGACTCGCAAAGAAACTATGTTTAAACATTTCTTCATATTAACTAGTACTTTTGGAGTTTTGTTTTCTACATACTTAATTTATATTCAAGCTTTTGCAATTGGACTATTTTGTTTGTATTGTTTAGCATCAGCGCTAATTTCATATTTAATTTTTGGTATGACATGGGTATTCTTGAAAAATGAATGGAAAACATTAGTAATTGATTGTATGGGTTATGCATATAAATATGTATTTAAACCACTTTTGTTTTTAGTTGATGCTGAAATAGTTCATGAAAATATGGTTAGGATGGGGGAATCAATGTTGAAAATCAAGTTATTTAAAAATTTATTTAAGGCAATTTTTGTTAAAAAATACAAAAATCTTGAACAAAATATTTTAGGATTAAATTTCAAAACTCCAATAGGACTTGCAGCAGGGTTTGATTATGAAGCAAGACTCACACAGGCATTACCATTTGTTGGCTTTGGTTTTGAAACAGTAGGGACTATTTCTTATTCAAGCTATGAAGGAAACCCAAGGCCAATGCTTGGAAGACTTCCAAATTCAAAGTCGTTACTTGTTAATAAAGGTTTTAAAAATTTAGGTATTGTAGAAAGTTTAAAAAGATTAGGGAGCAAAAAGTTTTTGTTTCCAGTTGGCCTATCAATCGGAAGGACTAATTCAGTAGAGCTAGATACTATGGATAAATCTATTGAAGATATAGTTAAAGCGTTTAAATTAGCGAAAAAGTCTAACTTACAAAATGCTTATTATGAATTAAACATAAGCTGTCCTAACCTTATGCATAATTTAAGTATTAATTTCTACAATGTTAAAAACTTAGAAAATCTTTTAACTGCAGTTGATAAAATTGCATTGAAAAAGCCTGTCTTTATTAAAATGCCAATTGATCAGTCTGATAAAGATTCTCTTAGTATGCTTAAAGTTATAGCAAAGCATAAAATAAAAGGAGTCATCTTTGGAAATTTACAAACAGATAAAACTAATAAAATATTGGTACAAAGTGAAGTTAAGAAGTTTAAGATGGGGAAGTATTCAGGAAAGCCTACATTTGAAAATTCAAATAGATTAATAAAACTTACATACAAAAACTTTAAGGATAGACTAGTAATAATTGGGACTGGTGGTGTGTTTAATGCAGATGATGCATGGACAAAATTTGAAAATGGTGCAAGTTTGGTACAATTAATTACTGGAATGATTTTTGAAGGACCACAACTTATAGCCCAGATTAATAGAGATTTGTCAGAAAGACTTCAAAAAGAAGGCTACAAAAATATTAGTGAGATAGTTGGAAGTGCTGTATAATCATAGTTAATGGCTTCAGATAAAATAAAGATTGCAATTGTAAGTGGTGCTACTAAAAAGGGAGATTCTGTTCGCGGTATTGGAGCTCATAATTCTAATTTGTTTGATACCTTAAAAAATAACCGTACACAAGGTGTTTCACTTCCGGAATTGGAATTAAATGACGATTTATCCAAATTTGATGTTGTGCATTTTACTTCGTTTAGACCATTTTTTATATCCCTTCCATTTACAAAACCTGAAAATACTAAGTTTGTATTAACAATTCATGATTTAATTCCACTAATTTACCCCAAGCATTATCCATCAGGTATTAAAGGTGGTATTAAATTTTTAATTAATAAAATATTAATAAAAATGTATGTTGATAGAATAATTACCATTTCTGAAACTTCAAAGAAAGATATTTGTAGATTTTTAAACGTCTCTCCTGCAATTGTAGATGTTGTTTATATCGCCCCTAAAAAAGTGATGAAGAAACTTGAAAAAGGAAATTGGGAAAAGGAAATAAAAACAAAATATAAATTACCTGAAAAATTTGTTTTGTTTGACCACGGAGTAAATTACAATAAAAATGTTTCAACATTAATTAAGGCGTGTAAAATTGCAAAATATAGATTAGTTATTATTGGAAAGCATGCTGCAGAACTGGAAGAGCAGGTAAAAAATTATGGAAAAATAAGTGGTCCACAAGATTTAATTAGGTCATTTTTTAAAATCCCTCATCCTCAAAATGCACATTTTAAGAAATTATTAGGTGAGTTAAATGACTCAGATGTAATACGTCCTGGCTTTGTAAGTGATGAGGATTTAAATAAAATATTTAATTTGGCCAGTATTTACGTCCAACCTTCTTTTTATGAAGGATTTGGTATGCCACCGCTTGAAGCAATGGTTGTGGGATGTCCTGTAATTTCTTCTAGAACTCAAGCATTGGTTGAGGTTTGTGGTGATGCATGTATTTACTTTGATCCCAAGAACGCAGAAGAATTAGCAGAAAAAATAACAGAATTGAATGGAAACAGTAAGTTACGTCAAGAGTTTATCAAAAAAGGGCATGAACAAGTAAAGAAATATATTTGGGAAAAAACTATGGAGGAAACGTTAGACGTATATGCAAAAGCGTGATTTTTGGTTTGTATTTAAAAGTTATCTTCTTTGGAGAATATTAATTACTGTCGTTGCAATTCTTGCTATTAAGTATGTTCCTTTATCCGGTATTAATTTTTTTGGTGGAAAGTATATAAATTATATTACGAATCCATTATTTTGGACTTGGGCTAATTTTGATGGGGAACACTATTTGTCAATTGCGATGTTTGGGTATAAAGATCTGCAGTTGGCTTTTTTTCCGGGGTATCCATATGTAATTAATTTATTGTCAAAACTCATTGGGACAAATACTGCTAGTTATCTTATATCAGGAGTTCTTGTTTCTAACTTGTTATTTTTGGGTTCTTTGATTTTACTCTGGAAGGTTGTAAGACTTGATTATTCAAAGGAAACTGCAAAAGTAGCTACTATTTTGTTGTTAGTATTTCCAACTTCTTTTTATTTTGGCTCAGTTTATACAGAATCAATGTTTTTGTTTGTGTCGCTTCTTGTTTATTATTTTTATAGGACAAATAAATATTTACTTGCTGGCTTATTTGGAATAATTTTAACTCTAACTAGACTTTACGGTATCTTTGTAATATTTATGATATTTATTGATGTATTGGTTAGAAAGACTAATATTGCAAAAATAATTAAAGATAAAATTTATTTGGTTGGGGTATCTGCAATAGGTTTAATATCTTACATGTGGTATTGCTTTGTAAGTAAGGGGGACGCCTTGGCATTCTATAGTTTACAAACTAATGTAGGTGAGCACAGATCGTTGAGTTTAATTTTATTGCCACAAGTATTCTATCGATACATTGTAAAAATAATACCTAATCTTACATGGAGCTATCCACCTGTTGTATTTACAACATTTTTAGAATTAGGTAGCGCATTATTATTTTTAATAATTATTTTGTATAGTTTTAAAAAGGTTAGGTGGGATTATTGGGTTTATATGTTATTAGGGTATATCGTACCAACTTTGACTGGTAGTTTTTCATCACTTCCTAGGTATGTATTAGTTTTGTTTCCTGCCTTTATATTTTTGGCTAGTAGGCTTGAAAATAAAAATCGATATTTAAGGCTTGGAATATATGCTGGAATGGCTATAATTGCAGTAGTAGCACAAATGTTATTTGTGAGAGGTTACTTTGTGAGTTAATTTGAAGAATATGTCAAAAAATTATTGGTCAGACAAAAAAGTATTAATTACAGGTGGCAATGGTTTTTTAGGGCAACACTTAGTAACTAGATTAAAAACGTTTGGACCTAAATCTATACGAATTGCTGACAGGGATAAATTTGATTTAAGAAATTATAAAGATTGTTTAAAAGCTACTAAAGGCATTGATGTTGTAATTCATTTAGCAGCAAAAGTTGGCGGAATAGGTTTTAATCGAGAGTTTCCTGCAGACTTGTATGACGATAATATATTAATGGGAACTTTTATGATGATGGCAGCAAGGAAGAATAATGTTAAAAAGTATTTAGGTTTAGGAACAATTTGTGCCTACCCTAAATTTACTCCAGTTCCATTTAAAGAAGAAAATCTTTGGAATGGATACCCTGAAGAAACCAATGCACCTTATGGACTTGCTAAAAAGATGCAGTTAGTCCAAGGCCAAAGTTATAGAGAGCAGTATGGGTTTAATGCTATATATTTATTGCCTGTTAATTTATACGGACCAGGAGATAACTTTGATCCAAAGTCATCTCATGTCATTCCAGCGCTTGTTAAGAAGTTTGTTGAAGCAATGGAGAATAATGAAAAAGAAGTCCTTGTTTGGGGCTCCGGGCGCGCTACAAGAGAGTTTTTGTATGTTAAGGATGCAGTAGAAGGAATTCTTTTAGCTTGCGAAAAATATGATAAATCAGATCCAGTAAATCTAGGCGCTGGTTTTGAAATTTCTATTAAGGATTTGGCTGAATTAATAAAGGAAACAACAGGGTTTAAGGGCAAAATTGTTTGGGATAAATCAAAGCCTGATGGTCAGCCAAGAAGAAAGTTAAATACATCAAGGGCTACCAAAGAATTTGGGTTTACGGCAAAAACTACATTTGGAAAAGGGCTCAAGGAGACAATCGAGTGGTATAAAACTAATATTCATTGACTTTTGGTCCAAAAAACACCTATACTATCAATAGTTTTAGTCTTGTGGGGGTAGAAAGTCAGAAAAGGCTCTACTGCGGGGTGCGAAAGCATTTCGATGGAGGATACGCCGCCCTCCCTTTCCCCATAAGATTAAAATTTCCAAATTATTGAGGTTCCTTTTAGATAACCTTGATCCTTTAAGATAAATGCAGTTACTATATAAATTTTATTATTTGTTATTTGAAGTGCACACATAATGGTTTGTGATTCAATAGTTTTTAGAAAACAATATTCACCTTTTCTCATAGGCTTATTATTTGTAACCAAGTCAGGTTTTTGTACTACTGACCGTATATTTTTTAGAATAAAATAGAAATCTTCTTTTAGATTGTGTATATAGATATGCTTATCGTAAATATGTTTTAAGGCAACCGAAGTCATATGAACCTTAGTTGAATAAATACCAATTCCTGATTTTATAGAGTTTGATATTTTTCCTAAATCAATCTCAGTTATTACTATTTTTTGTTTGTGTCCGGTATTTTTAATATGTTTGTTAAACAGAGTGGTTAGCTGGTCTTTGCTCATAATTAATTTTACATCTGAATTGAATAAGCTAAAAGTGTAAAATATAAATTATGAATATCTTAATTGTTATGCCTGTTCATAATGAGGAAGAAAGAGTAGCTGGGGTGTTGAAAGAACTTCAAAAGGAAAATTATAGTGTTGTTGTGGTTGATGATGGAAGCGTTGACACCACTCCGCTGAAGCTTCGAGGTGCAGGTGGCACAAAATTAACTGTGTTAAGCCACAAAATAAATTTAGGTAAGGGTGCAGCACTTAAGACTGGTTGTGAATATGCATTTTCAAATGGTGCAGAGGCAGTAATTCTTATGGACTCTGATGGACAACATTCAGTAGGGGATTTGAAATTATTTGTTGAAAAATTAGAAACGAATGAATACGACATCGTTTATGGATCTAGGAATTTAAATCTTGGAGTACCGTTTGTAAGGTATATGGGAAATAAAGTAGCTTCTGTAATTGTAAGTCTCATGTTTGGGACTTACGTATCGGACTTAATATCAGGTTATAGAGCAATAACAAAAAAGGCATATGAAAAGATTAAATGGGATTCAACAGGCTATGGAGTGGAAACAGAAATGGTAATTAGAGCTAAAAAGGCAAACCTAACAAGTTGTGAAATACCAGTGACGACGATATACTATGATAATTACAAAGGTGTAAGTATATTGGATGCCTTTTCAGTATTTGCTAATTTAATATATTGGAAAATATACTTGAAATAGAAATTTTAAAATTATGATACTTGGATTACAAATTACAGGAATATTATTCTCACTTTTTATGATTTATTTTGCACTTTTGCATTATAAAAAGGGACAGCTTAATGGTATGGAGATTTCAAGCTGGATTGTAATCTGGAGTTTGGTAATTTTAATTGTAATTTTTCCTGAAGTTGTTAGGGTCTACGCGTCCACAATTGCAATATCAAGAGTTTTGGATTTACTTATAGGCGGCGCATTTGTAGTGATATTTATAATGGTTTCTAGTGCATATGTTAAGGTTAATAAGTTAGAGAAGAGAATGGAAGAATTGGTAAGAAAGTTAGCATTAAAGAATAAATAATGACCCCTAAAATTTCAGTAGTAATTCCTTCATATAATAAAGTTAAGTTCATTGGTGATACCTTGAAATCAATTGTTACTCAAAATTATGATAACTTTGAAGTTATTATTCAGGATGGTGGATCAACAGACGGAACGCTTAAAGTAATTCAGGAACTCGCAAAGAAATATCCAAAAAAAATTAAATATGTAAGCAAGAAAGATGAAGGTCAGTTAGATGCTATTAATTCAGGTCTTAAAAAAGCTACAGGTGATATTGTCACTTTTATTAATGCTGATGATATATATGTAACTGGTGCGTTTGAGGCGGTTGCAGGTCACTATACAGAAAACCCTGATGCATTATGGTTTGCAGGCAAGGGAATAGTAATTGATGAAAAGGGTTTGGAGATTGCAAAATTGGTTACTAGTTATAAAAATTACTTACTTGTGCGTTCTACTTACAACATGCTACTTACTACTAACTATTTGATGCAGCCTTCAGTATTCTTAGCTAAAAAGTCATTGCAAAAATACGATTTGTTTACTGGTACAAAGGATTTTGTAACAGAATATGATATGTGGTTAAAAATCGGAAAGGTTCAAATGCCAGTTGTTATTGATAAAGTTTTAACAAAGTTTAGAATAGAAAAAAATACCAAAACAAGTTTAAATTCTGATATTTTACTTGAGGAGGATGAACGAATAGTAAAGAGATATACAAAAAATAGTTTTATACTTTTTCTTCACATGCTTCATAATGTGATGCGTAAAATAGTTTTGAAATTAGTATGAAATCAGCAGTAACTACTCACTTTGACAAAATTGCGCAGGATTACGATTTTTACAAAGAGAAGAATAAGTTTTACTACAGTAACCTAAAAATTTTACTTCGTGATTTAATCCCTAAAAATAAAAGTGTTTTAGAATTTGGTTGTGGCACAGGAGATTTGATAGCATTCTTAAATCCCACTTCGGGAGTGGGCTATGATCCGAGTGTAGAAATGTTTAAAATTGCAAAGCAAAGATATACTAAAAGAAGTATTAAGTTTGTGACAATCTTACCAAAAACCAAATTTGATTACGTTTTTCTGTCAGACGTTATAGAACATCTTGAAAACCCTAAAATAGAAATTGAAAGAATAAAAAAGTTATTAAATTCAAATGGTAAATTAATAATAACAATGGCAAATCCTATTTGGGAACCAATTTTAATGATAGGAGAAAAAATAGGTTATAAAATGCCAGAAGGACCACACAATAGAATAAGATATAAAGATATAAAGTTAATAGTAAACAGTTTAAACTTAAAAATTATAGGGCATGATTTTAAATTATTAATGCCTATACAAATTCCATTTTTTACAAATTTTGTAAATAATTACTTAGAGAAGTATCTAAAAAAATTGTGTTTCATTGAATACTTTGTAATCAAGAAAGCTTAAATTCTAATAGTCCCTTCCAGACCATTTTAAAAAGGAGTAATCCATGATAAATTCTTTTGATATTAGTTGTGCCATAAACTCTTTCTTTGTAGTGAACTGGAATCTCGACAACTTTTAGGTTTTCTCGTATTGCACCAAAAATTAATTCAAAATCTCCAAATGGATCATCTTTAAACTTTTTAAATTTAAGATAATCTTTTCTAAAAAATGCTTTAGTACCGCAAAGCGTATCTTTAAATTGTTGACCTAGAATCCAAGTGAATAAATAACTAAACAAAATGTTACCAAGTTTGTTCAACGTTCTCATTGCATCTTTTTCCATTGGGTAAACTAACCTGCTTCCGTTTATGAATTCTCCTAGGCCACTACTTAGTGCATCGTAGAATTTTTTAAGCTCTTTAGCATCAACTGTTCTATCAGCATCATAGATCATTAAAATATCACCAGATGCTTTGGAAAGGCCAAGCCGTACAGCATCTGCTTTCCCTTTTCCTCTTTGTTTAAATGCTTTAACCTCAGTTTTTTTAATCTCATTCCAGGTATTGTCAGTTGATCCACCTTCTATAAATATAAATTCTTGAGATTTTCCAAATTTAGGAAATGACTTAATTATTTGTGAAATGTTGCCTTCTTCATTTCGAGCGGGGACTATTATGGTAACTGAATATTCTTTTGATTTGGATACAATTTTTCTAGCTACAATTTTGTTGTTTTGGTCAGAAATTATTTCATAGCTGGCAAGCTTTAAAAAAGATTTTATATCAGCCTTTGTTAACCAGTTTTTGTTTTCATCAATAATACTTACAAAACTAGTTTTACAATCAATAATTAATTTTTCATTTAACCGATTTAAATATTCCTGGATGTCCCTTATATTTTTAAGGGTGTTGATTGTTAAATACATATTATTATGCCTGTGATATTATACTATTATAATGAAAATTTTGATTACTGGGTCATCGGGATTTGTCGGTAAGCATCTAGTTTCATTATTATCTAAAAATCATACGATTGTTCAATACGATTTAGTTAATAACCTTAATATATTAGATGAGGAGATACTTTTTGATAAGATGAAGGGTGTTGATATTGTTATAAATCTAGCTGCATTTATTTCTGCTCCAGAATCTTGGGATAAACCAAATGAATATTTGATAAATAATGGAGTAGGAACATTATCAGTTGTTAGAACTGCAATTAGGGCGGGGGTTAAAAATATGATTCATTTTTCTTCAGCCGCAGTAAAGGCAAAACCTCTAACTCCTTATGCTGTCTCAAAAATAATGTCTGAGAAAGTTATAGATTTATACAAAAAAAAAATAAATATGACTATTGTTCGTCCAGAAAATATTTATGGAAATGGACAAAAATCTTCATATGGATATGTTATCCATAGTTTTATAAACGCAGTTAAGAATGATCAACCAATAAAAATTTATGGTGATGGTAAACAAGTTAGGGATTTTGTTTACATTGATGATGTTACCAAGATCATACAGAAGATTTTAGAAGATAATATTAGTGGGAAAGTTGTAAATGTTGGGTTAGGTAAAGGTGTGAGTGTGTTAGAATTGGCGGGTATTGTTGCAGATACTTTTAACAAAAAACTTCAGGTTGAATATCTTGCAAAAAGAGAAGAGCCTAGAAAAAGCATAGCTAATACTAGTGCCATGAAAGAAATTGGAATTAATTTTAAGGAATTTATAAAATTAGAAGAAGGTATTAAAAAATTAAAATGAAAACAAAATTATCAATAGTTCTCCCTGCTAGAAACGAAGAAGAAATAATTAAAAATACTTTAACAG
>CAYSAY010000002.1:0-147299 GCA_964429215.1 uncultured Gammaproteobacteria bacterium
GACCAATATTTGATATTCAAATTTCAAAAATACTATCAAATTATGATAAATATTATTCAGTTATAAGAAGCTGTAATGTAGGTCAAAAAACTGATACTTGGTGTGGTAAATGTCCTAAATGTTTATCTACGTTTATTTTGTTGTTTCCATTTTCAAAAGAAAATACTTTAAAAATATTTGGAGGTAATTTAATTGAGGATAAGCCAATGCAATCTATTTTAAATTCACTGATAGATGAAAACACAGTAAAACCTTTTGAATGTGTAGGAACTAGACATGAACTTAGAGTTGCTTTAGGTTTGGAAAAAGATAATGATTTAATGCAATTTTGGAGTACGAACAATAATTTACCTGAAAATTTTAAAGACATTTTACAAAAAGCTATATGAATATACAGGAATATTTTAATTTAAATTTTAAAGATAAAAAGCTATTAATACTTGGATTAGGTAGAGAAGGGGAGAGTTCTTTAAAGTTATTAAATAAATATTTACCTGATCAGAAAGTTGACACCGCTGATATAAAAAATGGGAAAGATTATCTAAATAGTTTAACTAATTATGATATTGTAATTAAAAGTCCTGGTATACCAAATAAATTATTAGAAATTAAAAATGCTATTAAAAATGGGGTTACTTTTACTTCACAGACCGAAATATTTTTTGACCAAGTTAGGGGAAAAGTTATTGGTGTGACTGGTACTAAAGGAAAAAGTACAACAACTTCATTAATTTATCATATTTTGAAATCTGTAGGCAAAAATGTTTATTTAGTAGGTAATTTAGGATTACCTGTCTTGGACTATCTTGATAAAGATTCAAGTAATACAATTTATTGTTTTGAACTGTCATCCCATCAATTATCGACATTAAGACGAAGTCCAGATATTGCAGTGTTGTTAAATATTTATCCAGAGCATTTAGATTATTACAATGATTATCAGGATTATTTTTCTGCAAAATCAAATATTACTAAATATCAGACTAAGAATGATGTCTTTATCTATAATAGTAATTTTGAATTAATTAATGAACTTTCAAAGTCGGTAATTTCTAAGACGATTGATTTTATTAAGCTTGAGTTACCCGAAACAAAATCTAAATTATTAGGTGAACACAATTTGAATAATATCAAAGCTTCTTGGGCAGTAGCTCTTGAATTAGGACTTAGTTTAGAAGACATAAAGAAGGGGATAGAATCATTTAAACCGCTGGAAGATAGACTTGAATTAGTAAACTCTGTAAATAGAGTTGACTTTGTAAATGATACTTTAGCAACTATCCCGGAAGCGGCGATTTCTGCTGTTGAGTCGTTTGAAAAATCCGACAATATAACTTTAATATTAGGTGGATATGATAGAGGAATAGATTTTAGTATACTAGGTAATTATTTGCGTGGTCGTAAAAACGTAAAGAATATTATATTGATTGGTCAATCATCTACACGTATAAAAGAATGTTTAAATGGGTATATGGGTATTATCCACGAACTTGGTAGTGCAAATATGGATGCGATAGTTAAACTTGCTTATAAAGTAACAAGGCCTAAGGGCATGGTTTTACTTTCCCCAGCTGCAACAAGTTTTGATATGTTTAAAGATTATAAAGATCGAGCTAATCAATTTAAGGAGGCTATAAATAAATTGAAATGAATTTTGTAACTTGTAAACAAATACATTCTGATAATATTCATTTAGTAAGTGATGCCGATTTTGGTAAAGAGATAGCTGATTGTGATGGACTAATTACAAATATTCCCAATGTTAAGATTTCTATTAGAACTGCAGATTGCGTCCCTATAACTTTAAATGATCCAATCAATAAAGTTGTAGGAGTTGTGCATGCTGGATGGCGTGGAACTGAGAAAAAAATTGTTACGAACGCAGTTCAATTGATGACCATCAAATTTAATGCAGATCCCAAAGATATAATAGTTGAAATTGGTCCTGCTATTGATAAGAAAAATTATGTTGTCAGAAGCGATGTCGCTAATAAATTTATTTATGTATATCCTGAAATGTTTGAAAAGATAGGAGAGGACCAGTGGATGTTTGACTTAGTTGGAGTAAATATTAAACAATTGCTGTCAGCAGGAATACAAAATGAAAATATTAAAAATTCAAATATCTCAACATTTAATGACAAAAATTATTCATCCTACCGTCGCGATCGAAAATCAAGTGGGTTTGAAACAAGTATAATGTTAAACTAACATAATTATATGAAGTATTTTAAAAAATATATATATCATCCTGTTAAAAATATAATTGCAAAGGTTTATGTCCTTTTGCTCCGGAAATTTTTTGGGTTAACTGTAGTTGGGATTACTGGAAGTGCTGGGAAGACTACAACTAAAGAAATGCTAGCAAGTATTTTAAAACTTGATGGGAACACAGTTTATAGTTTCGATAATATTGATCCTGTTTTTAATATTCCTACAACTATTCTAAAGTGTAGTCCGTTTACAAAGTATTTAGTAATTGAAATGGGTATCGAGTATCCAAATGAAATGGATTTTTACCTTTGGCTTGTACGTCCAGATGTGGGAGTAATTACTAATATTTTTCCTACACATACTCTATATTTAGGTGATATTGATGGTGTATTTAATGAAAAAAGTAAATTGGTTAAAAGTACTAAAATTGCGATTTTGAATGCAGATGACAAATATTTATCAAAACTTAAATTTACCCTTAAAGCCAAGGAGAATTGGTTTAGACAATCTACTAATTCTCTTGATACAAATGCTAATGCAGCAAGGAAAGTGGCTGAAGTGTTAGGTATAAAAGAAGAATTAATTGCAAAAGGATTAAAAAATTATGAGAACCCAAAGCATAGATTGCAAATAATTAAACATAAATCTGGTGCTGTCATTCTTGATGATACTTATAATAGTAACCCTGAAGCGTTTTTATCATCGTTGAAATATTTTAATATTCTTGCTGGGAAAAATATAAAAGTTGCAGTGGTTGGAGATATGCTAGAGCTGGGAAAAAGTGAAGTAAATGAACATAAACGTGTGGGAATGGAAATTTCAAAGGGTAATTTTACTAAAGTATATGGTGTTGGTAAATTAGTTAAATATATTACTCCAGATGTATATTCCAATTCAATGGATCTAGTAGATCCTATCAAAAAATATTTAAAACCTAAGACATATATATTTATGAAAGGTTCTAGATCAGTTGGCCTAGATAAGCTGGTTGATGCTATACTAAAATAGTCTATGCAGAATTTTTTACCATTAGCCTTAGGTCTTGTGATTTTTTCATTTTTAATAACTTCGTTATTAGTTGTCCCGTTTATTAACCTCTTGTATAAAATTAAGTTCACCAGAAAAGTAGAAGCTCCAAAATCAGGCAAAGTCCCACTATTTGACAAGATGCATGATATTAAAGCTGGTACACCTGTTGGTGGAGGATTTTTAATTATTGGAGTTGTTACATTATTATTTTTGGTTATATTTCCTTTCACTGCGAGAATGGGTGTTTTTGTGCAAACTGCATACAATCTCAGAATTGAATTATTTGTTATATTTTTTACATTTCTTTCGTTTGGTCTGCTTGGTCTTTTAGATGATTATAAGAAAATGTTAGGGAAGCCGACTAAGGGTGTATTTGGACTTGCTTTTGGGCTGACTAGAAGACAAAAGTTTATTGCTCAGTGGGTTATTGCGGGTATAATTTCATATGTAATTTACAAAGTGCTAGGTGTTCACATTTTACACATTCCAATTGTTGGTATAACTCTTGACTTAGGATTTTGGTATATGCCGTTTTCTGCATTTGTAATAGTTTCATTTACAAATGCATTTAATGTAACAGATGGTCTTGATGGGCTGTCCTCCGGACTTTTAATGATTTGTTTGATTGCTTTTGGAGTTATTGCTGCAAGTAGTTTGGATACGCCACTTTCATTATTTATTGCTCTTTGGATTGGTGCATTGATTGCCTTTCTGTACTTTAATACTTGGCCGGCTAGAATTTGGTTGGGGGATACGGGTGCTTTAAGTTTTGGAGCAACACTTGCAGTTATTGGTCTTTTGACCGGAAACATTATAGCCTTATGCGTAATTGGTGGAATATTTGTAATTGAAATAATTTCATCTGTAATACAGATATTGGGGTGGAAGTTTTTAAATAGGCCAATTTTAAAAATTGCGCCACTTCATCACACTTTTTTGGCTATTGGTTGGGAAGAACCAAAAATTGTAATGAGGGCTTGGCTTGCTGGTATTATCCTTGCCATTTTCGGTCTTTGGCTTGCTACTATATAGTCTTGAGATCTATAATTTTTTTGACATGAAAAGAAAATCTTCTAGACTAAATAAACAGAAAAAATTTGTAATTCCATTAAATGTTTTTTCTTCTGATGCTCAAAAAAGTAATTTTGATAAAATTCTTTTATATGTTATTTTAATTTTGACCGTTTTAGGTTTGATATTTGTTGCCGATATCTCAGCCCCCCAGGCATTAAATTTTTTTGATGATAAATTTTATTTTTTCAAATCCCAGCTTATGTGGGCAGGGATTGGTCTTGTCGCAATGTTTGCCACAAGTAACATCCATTATTCCTTTTGGAAAAAAATCGCGGTACCTTTATTTTTCATATCTGTTCTGTTCTTAATTATAGTTTTGATACCTGGAGTGTCTTTAAAAGCGCTTGGTGCAAGAAGATGGATTTCGATTGGGCCAATTAATTTTCAGCCGTCTGAAGTACTTAAATTGACATTGGCTATTTACATAGCAAAGGTAGCTGATGCAAAGATATTGAAAGTGTTGGCATACTTTGTTCCATTAGGTTTAGTTTGTGCATTGATCATGTTTCAACCTGATTTGGGTACAACATTAGTAATTGGATTTATTGGATTAATTCAGATATTTATGTCAGGAGTTCCTATAAAACAATTTATGGGATGGTTATTTGCAGGTATTTCATCTGTTTTAGGTTTAATATTAATTTCTCCATACAGAAGAGATAGACTGTTTACTTTTATGCAGGTTGGTTCTGATCCACTTGGTAAGGAATATCATATCAGGCAGATTTTGCTGGCAATTGGCTCCGGTGGATTATTTGGTTTAGGAATAGGTCAGTCTCGTCAAAAGTATTTATTTTTACCTGAGGCTGCAACAGATTCTATATTTGCTGCTATTTCAGAAGAAATTGGATTTGTTGGTTCAGTAATAATTGTTTCTATTTTTATATTTTTTATAATTAGGGCTTTAAAAATCGTATCAAAGGCTCCTGATCAGTTTTCTAAAATTCTTGCCTTAGGAATAACTGCATGGGTCGGCGGTCAGGTAATTTTAAATATTTCTTCTATGACTGCGTTGACTCCACTTACAGGTATTCCATTACCCTTTTTTTCGTACGGAGGAACTAGTTTGTCGATGATTTTGGCATCATGCGGTATAATATTAAATATTAGTAAATATGGTAACCAATAAGCAAAGCTTGTCGCTACGCGGTAAAATACTATTCGCAGGTAGCCATGCGGGCTCAACTGCAATTGCTGTCATAGAAGAAATTAAAAATAGGAATTTAGATTGGGAAATCCATTGGATCGGTAAACGTTTTGCAGAGGAAGAAAAAACTACAGAAACACTTGAATATAAAAATCTTTCAAAGTATGGAGTCATTTTTCATAATTTGGAGTCTGGAAAAATTCAAACAAAATTTACTAAGAATACAATTCCTGCGATACTTAAAATCCCAGTTGGTTTGATAAAATGCTATAAACTAGTTAAAGAAATTAATCCTGATTTAGTATTTTCTTTTGGAAGTGCCGCTGGGGCATTAACCGTTTTTTCAGCTAGTATGTTAAAGTTACCTGTAATAATTCATGAACAGACTGCTTCTGCGGGGAGAGCCAATATATTTTCTTCATATTTTGCCAAGAAGATTCTAGTTTCAAGAGAGAGTTCTTATACTTTTTTCAATAAAAATAGAACAGAATTAGTCGGTAACCCTACAAATAAACAAGTTTTGAAAAATAGTACTCTTGAAAGAAATAAAACAGTCAAATCAATTTTGGTAACTGGTGGGTCAAGAGGGTCTACGTGGATTAACGATGCGATTAAACCAATTTTACCAAGACTACTTGAACGTTATTTTGTAATTCATCAGACAGGTGATGGAGATTTGAATAAATTTGAAGATATAAAAAGTGATAAATATTATAAATTTGGACAAACAGATCCAGCAAATATGGCAGAGGTTAAGGCAAAAGCTGACATTGTAATCTCTAGAGCAGGCGCAAATGTTGTAGCAGATTTAATTGTTTTGAAGAAACCCTGCATATTAATTCCTATCCCTTGGTCTTATAACGATGAACAAACAGAAAATGCCAAATACATGGAAAACTTAGGGCTTGCAAGGATACTTCCTCAAAAAGAATTAACTTCTCAGAGACTTAATGCAGAGCTTGAAATATTAATTGAACAATATCCAAGTATTATTAAAAAAACTGAAAATGTGGTTAGTCCTGATATTGAGGCTTCAGAAAAAGTTGTAGATATTTTAGAAGATGAAATTCAATCTAAATAGATTATGAGATTCAATCTAAAGATTATGAGATTCAATCAAAATAGATTATGAAATTCAAAAGTAGATTTAAACGTGAGAAAGTAGATATTTTTAAATATCTATCGATATTATTGATTGTAATTTTTATATTTTTTATTCCTACTATTATCAAAAAAATAATTAAGATAAATAAAATTGAATGTGAATCGCAGTTTGGAGTATGTTCTGATGATTTAGGTTTAAAGTTATATGAATTTACTGATTATAAAATTGCAAGAAAAGGAGTTCATGAATTACTTGTAAAAAATATTCAAGTAAATAGTTTTTTAATTCAATATAGAATTCCCAACGTATTAAAAGTTGATGTGAATTTAAAAAAACCAAAATATGCTATTCGTAATGCTAATGGTAATTATTTTTTGGTGAGTCGTGATGGTGTAGTGCTTAATATAGGTAATGAAACAAACCTTCCTGTTTTGGAAAGAAATGAAGCTAACTATAATGTGGGCGATAAAATTAATGACAAAGATAGATTTGCCTTAGAAATTATTGAAAAAGTAGCATGGCTTTATTCAAAGAATAATGGTGCCATTGTAGGTAATGAATTAAAAGTAAATTTAAATGAGTCAGTAATTGCTAGGTTTCCATTAGAGGGTGATGTGGATTTGTTAATTGGAAATTTAAGGCTGATATTTTCACGCTTGAATGAAGGAGAAGAAGGAATTAGAATGAATGATATCCGTGAAATAGATTTGAGATTTAAGAACCCGATTTTGAGATAGTATGATATTATCTAAATACAAATAAAAACTATGAAATTCAGTTTAAAACTATGAATAAAACTAAAATAATTGCAGGAATAGAGTTGGGAAGTAGTAAGACTGCAACTGTTGTAGCACAGATATCCATTGATGAGAGCTCATATGAACAAACTATAAATATAATTGGTGTGTCGTCAGTTCCTTCAAAAGGAATCAAAAAAGGTCAGATTGTAAATATTGAAGAGTCTGTTGAATCGACAATAACTTCTATTGAGGCGGCTGAAAGGATGGCAGGACACAACTTAGATCATGCGTTTGTTTCATTGGGCGGAGCTCATATTCATTCTCAAAATTCACACGGTGTAGTTGCAGTATCTGGTCAGTCTGGTGAAATTGTTCCATCAGATGTTGATAGAGTAATTGAAGCAGCTTCAGCCATATCACTCCCTGCAAGCCGTGAGATTGTTCATGTTTTACCTCGAGAATTTGTGGTTGATGGCGAATCTGGAGTTAAAGATCCAATAGGGATGAGTGGAGTAAGACTTGAAGTGGATACACATGTAGTTACGGCAAGTAATGCAGCTATTAAAAACTTGAGTAAATCTTTAAGCGAAGCAGGGATCAAAATTAGTGATATGGTTTTTTCAGGACTTGCCTCTTCTTATGCAGTACTTACAGATACAGAGAAAGAGCTTGGATGTGTTTTGATAGATATTGGTGCGGGTACTACATCAGTTGTTGCATTTGTTGACGGGTCGCTTTCATACTCTGGTGTAATTCCTGTTGGTGCTAAAAATGTAACTAATGATATCGCTATTGGACTTCGTGTATCTCTTGATACAGCGGAAAAAATAAAGTTATCACTTTCAAATCCCAAAAAGATAGATAAAGTAGGGGCTACAGATGAACTTGATTTGGCAGCATTAGGTATCTCTGAAGTTAGTAAGGTCTCGAAAAAGACACTTGTTGATGGAATAATTAGACCAAGATTAAATGAAATTTTTACAATGGTAAGACTTGAACTTGAAAAAGAAAAAATAATAAATAGAATTCCATCTGGAGCAGTTATTACTGGTGGTGGTGCAAAAACTATTGGTATCACTGATTCTGCAAAAAGGATGTTAACTTTGCCAGTTAGAATTGGTTTACCTACAGGAATATCAGGATTAATTGACGACTGCCTTGATCCAATGTTTTCTGTCCCTATTGGCTTATTAATATATGGGTCAAAGGAAGATGCTCCAGCTGAAGAAGGAATTCGATTTCCAATGAAACTTAATCTCCCAGGAAAAGGTTTTTTTAATAAAATAGTTGAATCTATAAGAGACTTGCTTCCTTGAAGTAAAAGACTTGTTACCCTAAATAATAAGTTAGGCTTTTGACAACTAGAATAAACTGTATATAATCTAAGAGAATATTAAATTGCCCCATAATATTCTAGTAAATAATTTATAATAAAGTATGGCTTTAGTTAAACCTGATTCAGCAAGAATTGCTAAAATAAAAGTTATTGGAGTTGGTGGTGGCGGTGGAAACGCTGTCTCTTCAATGGTAGAGAATGGTGCCATAACTGGTGTTGAATTTATTGTGGCCAATACTGATGCTCAGGTACTTCTTACAAACAAAGCTCCAACTAAGATTCAGATTGGTGAAAAAATAACAAAAGGACTAGGAGTTGGTGGAAATCCAGAAATAGGTGCACAGGCTGCTGAAGAATCAATTGAAAAATTAAAAGAAATAATGATTGATACTGATATGGTATTTATTACTGCTGGTATGGGTGGTGGAACGGGAACTGGGGCTGCACCTGTCATTGCTAGACTTGCAAAAGAATCTGGGGCACTCACTGTTGGTATTGTAACCAAACCATTTGCATTTGAAGGTACACGAAGACAAGTTGCAGCAGATGATGGAATTGAAAAACTTCGTGAAGCTGTGGACACTTTAATTGTTATTCCAAATCAACGGTTGATGGATGTAATTGATCGTAAGATGTCACTCATGGATGCTTTTAAGGTGGTAGATTCAGTTCTTGAGCAGGGTGTTGGTGGAATTGCAGAAATAATTACTACACCTGGACTTGTTAACGTCGACTTTGCTGACGTTAAAACAATTATGATGCAGGCAGGAACTGCGCTTTTGGGAATTGGAACTGGGGTTGGAGAGAACAGAGCTCAAATGGCAGCACGTGCTGCAGTATCTTCACCACTGCTTGATCTTTCTATTGAAGGAGCTCGCGGAGTACTTTTCAATATTGCAGGTGGAAAAGATTTAACAATGTATGAAGTTGATGAAGCAGCAAAAATTATTTCATCTGCTGCGGATCAGGATGCAAATATTATTTTTGGAGCAGTAATTAAGGAAGGATTGTCTGATCAGGTCAGAATTACAGTAATTGCAACAGGTTTTGATGAGACTAGATCAAGAATTGCACAAATGAGGCCTTCAAATATGAGGCAAGTTGTGTCGGGTGTAGTATCCGAACCTGTTAAAAAAGATGATGATGAGAAAAAAGAAGATAATAACGGCTATGATATAGACAATAATTCTGACGACAAAGATGATGATACATTTGGAGATAAATTTGAAATCCCAGCATTCCTTCGCAAAATTCATTAAAAATTGTATAATATATTATGAAAAAAAATATACTAAGTCAAAACGATGAAGCGTACAAAAGATGGAAGGCAAATGGTGGAGATAATCAATTTGTTGCAATTATAGATGGTGATGATGTTGCATCTGGAAAAGATTTTAATAAAGTAGCAATCGATGCAGGTGATCTTGTTTTACAACGAGGCAAAGAAGCTAATCTTACAATTTACGATTCATCTACTGACGCTAAAATACCTCATTAATTATTTCACTAAGTTTCTTTCTGTAGTACAATAGGCATATGTCAAAACCATATTTTGATAATTTAGACCCAAAGCCAGATTTTCCAAAAATGGAGAGGGAACTTTTGGAGCATTGGTATAAGGATGGAATTGCAGGCAAGTATTTTACATGATAGATTTTAAAAAATATAAGAAGAACGTAATCGCCCAATCAGACAAAATGATACCTAAAATATTAAGTTACTTTGGGTTAGGTGATTATATTGACACACCCGTGCTATTAAAAGGTGGTGTGGCAAATATTAATTATCTAGTAAAAAACAAAAAAAGTGATTTTTACGTAATAAAAATATTTTTAAACAAAAAGATTAATAATCTAGAGAACGAGCTATTAATTCAAAATCAATTAAACAAGAACGGGATAAGCTGTCCAGAATACATCAAAGGTAATACCGGAAATTATTTGTTTAAGAAAGATAAAATTACCGCTGTTGCCTATAAGTTTATCCCTGGGATTGAATGTTGCAATATAACAAATAAATTCTGTTACGGTATGGGAAAAGTTATTGCCGAATTTCATAAATCAGTCACATATTTGGAGCATCCACATCGTGGGTGGTTAAATAGGAATTCGGACGTTATAATATCAACAGATGAAGTTGCTAGTTATAAAGTAACGAAACTCATTTCTAATTTATCAGATTTAAAAAATATAAATGAAAGTATTATTTACAACACAGATTTACCCGGTGGAATCATACATGGAGATCTATACGAAGGTAATGTGTTAGTTGATACAAAAAAGAATAATTCGATAGTTGCAATCTTTGATTTTGAACATTCCGAAGAAAACATCCTTATTCTAGACTTGGCACGTGCAATTCTAAGCATAGCTGAAAATGGACAGTCTCTAGACAAGCAAATGATTCAATCTACTATAGATGGATACAATTCAATTCGTCAACTGAGTAGTTTTGAAATTAAATTATTACCTAACGTTATAAGGTATGTGGCTGGAACAGGCGGACTTTGGTTAATCAAACATGGAGAAATAAAACTTGCTCAAAACTATTTAGCGAAAGGATTGTCAATATGAATGAATTATTTTTTTTCGATTTAAGACCTAGGCAAGTACACGATAAATATTCAGGTAATAAAGTCGATATAAAAATACTTATGGAAAATATTCATGAGGAGGACATGCTTACAAATCACGCTAAATATTTAGATATCACCGATTTAGACACTCATATTTCATGCACAACTAAAAACAAGGATTGGGAAAAGATAGTTAGAACTATTTTAATACTAACTTCTGGTAAAACAATCTTAGATAAGCAATTATGTGTTTATAAAGAAGTTTATAGAGCAATTGAAAAAAGGTATTCTGATCTAAATTTTGATATTGAATTTGCAACATTTTTTGTATCTATTATTATTGGGTTTCGGTTTCATAATTTTGGTTGGAGTGAACAAGGAAGTAATAAGGTTAGTGATGCGATAGATTTTATAGATAATATAATTGCAAATCGATTAAGTTCAATCTTTGTATCATCTGTTTTTTGTGCGCATCGAGAATCAGATTCTGTCGATATGAATACTTTAGTTAAAGAAATTAAAGAAGTAAGTTTAAAAAGATATGTATATTTGTTATATTCAATATTTATTAATATAAATTCGAGGTGCGTTCAAATAGATCTTTATCATACTGCAGGCGGTGTGAATGCACTAAACGAAGTTTTTCCAAACATCGCGCTTAAGTATATACGTGAGAATCGTGTTGGAGAATTGCTTGATCAAATGAATTTACATTTTGAAAAAGCACGTGAGATAATTGAAAATATTAAAGTTCCAGACATTTCAATTACTTTGATTCGGATTGATTCGTTTGTACTCAAGGTCGAGGAGATGTGCCAAAAAATAGGCGGAAAAGATTGGAGGCAGATTAAAAACTTTAATTTTGTGAATAATGTGGATCTTAGAATTATAGCACAAGAAATGACGCTTAATGATATAGTCAGATATATGCCTGAGTATGTTCAATCGGTAGATACAGGATCCTTTTCAGCCACAACCCCTGATGAAAAGAAAGCTGTAGATTGGTATTTGGGAAAAGGTCGTCTGAATCTTCACAGTAAATCACTCTACGAAACAATGTTTTATTACTATTGGGGTGTTCTAACCAAAGAAAAAAAGGGAATTGCTGTTGGAATTGATAGAGATCATGATTTATTTCAGGTAGAATCATTTTCGCTTGGATATAACGATTCGCTTGATATTTCTATCAGTTCACCTTTACTATATGCGAGGAGGACAGAAGAGGAACTAAATACATCTGATATAAATTCAACTTCAATTAGACAGTTTTGGAGAATTTCTGAAAATGTCAAAAAATAAATATGGTATTAAATAAGATTGACATTTCAACAGAGCCTTATAAATTTGCAGTAATAGGTGGCGGTCCATCTGGGCTATTATCTTTTGATAAATTGAAGTCGAAATTTAATTTAGACGAAATGGATATTGTGTTGTTTGAAAAGGACAGCAAAGTGTGTCAGAGCTTAGAAAGCTATGGTAGGTTTGTTAAAAATCACGGTTCAATCGAATCTGATAAATGGAATTTTTTAGTTTCTGGGGGATTCGATGGCATGCAAATTGCTGAATATTTTAGAAAAAGATATTCGGGAAATTATATTTTTTCTAAGGTCAAGAAAATATCTAAATTTAAGAGTCAAAAATATTATATATTGGAGACTGAAAACGGAAATATATATTATTCTAAACACATAATATTAGCGACAGGTATAAAAAATAAAGAGATACTGGCAATTAGTAAGCATGGAAACAAAAAATTTAATTGCACTGGTAGCCATGCTGAGGATTTGAAAAAAATAAATTTCTTAAAACATGAATTAATTTTAGTTGGAAGCGGAGATAATGTATTGTTTAAAGCAAATAAGATTGCGAAATACATTGATGAAAAATATAGTAATTTTAAATATGTGCCAATTTCAATTTTTGTTAAAGAAAAATTGAACGATTCAATTAATCCTTTATTTAGTCACGAAATCAATATATATATTCAGAAAAAGATAGTTAAAATAGTAAATAACTGTTGGGATATACAAGAGGTGAAATTTAACAGATTTGATATGGTAGATAAAATAATATGTTCTAAAATAGAATATCAAGTGCAGGCTCCACATGGCGCATTTTTAGGTGTACACATTGGAAATGAGATAAATATGCCTAAACTAATTGGCTGCAACGAAAGCGATTTTATAAAAGTTGGTGATTTATCTTTGATGGTGAGAAAAATTCCACTTTCTATCACAGGAGCACTTCAAAATGTTGAAGACCAAATAAACTAATCTATCTGATTCAAAAACATTCTCATTTGATCAATATTTTCTTTTAATAGACCTTCGGACTTTATTGTTACAGTTTCTGAATTTATATCTTTTACTCCTCTCATTGCTATACATAAATGTGAAGCACGAATTCTGACGACACATCCTTTTGGTCTTAAGTATTTAACAATTGTTTCTAGAATCTGTTGATTTAAGCGTTCTTGTGTTTGTAATCTTAAGGCGAACATCGTAACAATTCTTGAAAACTTTGACAATCCCATAATTTTTTCACTTGGTAAATATCCAATATCAACAGTTCCAAAAAAAGGTACCATGTGATGTTCGCAAAGACTAAAGAAACTAATGTTTTTGATAACAACTAGTTCGTCCGTGCTTTCTGACGGGAATGTCTTTACCAAATCTTCAATTTTCATTGAATATCCCTTAAGTACTTCAGAAAAATACTTAGCTACCCTATGTGGAGTCTCGATTAGTCCGTCTCGTTTTACGTCTTCACCAACTTCAACTAGAAGTTGCTTAATTAATTTTTTAATATTTTCATTTTGTGCGTCCATATTTATAAAGTTAGATAATTATAATCAATTTATGTAGTATTTCAAGACATAATCTAAAATATTTGATATACTTACATTTGTTATCGAGTAATTTTATAAAAAATGTTGAAAAAAATTATTGATTTTCAATTACAGCCGAATTTTCCAGCGCTAGAGGAGGAAGTACTGAATCATTGGGATGATGTTAATGCTTTTGAACAGTCAATTAATCAAAGATCTGAAGATAAACCATATATATTTTACGATGGGCCGCCATTTGCTACAGGAACACCTCATTACGGACATTTGCTAGCCTCAACAATTAAAGATGTCGTTCCAAGATATTGGGCGATGAAAGGTTATCGAGTTGAACGTGTCTGGGGTTGGGATTGTCATGGCCTACCTATAGAGAACATGATAGAGAAAGAGTTAGATCTTCAAGGAGGCAAATTAGGGATTGAGAAGCTAGGAATAGATAAATTTAATGCTGCTTGTAGATCTGCAATCATGCGTTTTGATAAGGATTGGGAGAAAATTATTAGAAGGATAGGTCGATGGGTTGATTTTAAGAATTCCTATAAAACAATGGACAATACTTATATGGAATCAGTTTGGTGGTCGTTTAAAGAACTTTATGTAAAAAATTTAGTTTATGAAGGTCGAAAAGTTATTCTGTATTGTCCGAGATGTGCAACCCCACTTTCTAATTTTGAAATTGCAATGGATAATTCATATAAGGATGTTGAAGATAATTCTGTTTTTGTAAAGTTTAAGGTAAAGGGTTCTAAGAATGAATTCTTTGTTGCCTGGACAACTACTCCTTGGACTTTAATCGGTAATGTTGCTTTGGCTGTTAGTAAAAAGGCAAAATATTTGAAAATCAAAGTTAATAATGATGAATTATGGGTAGCTGATGATTTAGCTGAAAAAGTTTTCAATACAAAAAGAGGCGAATTAAATATACTTGATCAAAAAAGCGGAATTGAACTTGTTGATACTGAGTATGAATCACTTTACGATTATATGTCAACTAGTGGTAAGAAATCACATTATGTTGCAGTGGCCGATTTTGTGAGTTTAGAAGACGGAACTGGTATCGTTCATACAGCAGCGGTATTTGGGGAAGATGACTACAAGTTAGCTCAACAGCTAGATCTACCTTGTGAACCGACGTTGGATGATCAGGGAAAGTTTTTACCTTTTGTTACTCCACTAGCCGGTGTCTTCTATAAAAAGGCAGAAGATTGGGTAATCAATGACTTAAATTCAAGAAATTTACTACTACGTTCTGAGAAAACTATTCATTCATATCCATTTTGTTATAGGTGTAGCACACCTTTGTATTTTAATGCGATACCTGCATGGTTTATAAATATTCAGAAAATTAAGAAGGATTTAATAAAACAAAATGAACAGATAAAATGGTATCCTGAATATTTAAAACATGGTAGGTTTGGTAAAGGTCTTGAGCAGGCACCAGATTGGAATGTGTCACGTTCAAGATATTGGGGTACACCAATTCCAATATGGCAAGATAAGGAATCTGGAAAGATAAGGGTGATTGGTTCGATGAAGGATTTGGAGAAATGGGCTGTGTATCCAAATAAAGTATCAAAAATAAAAGATTATCATAGAGAATTTTTAGATCCGATTGAAGTCTGGGTTAATGATGAAAAAACTATTAAGGGAAAAAGAATTCCGGAAGTATTTGATTGTTGGGTTGAATCTGGAAGTATGCCATTTGCCTCGATCCATTACCCGTTTGAGAATAAAGAGAAATTTGAGAAAAGCTATCCTGCTCAATTTATTTCAGAATACATTGCTCAAACTAGGGCATGGTTTTATACTTTACATACATTGTCTGTTGGATTGTTTGATAAACATTCTTTTCAAAATGCGGTAGCCACTGGAACAATTCTGGCTGAAGATGGTTCTAAGATGAGTAAATCTAAAAAGAATTATCCTGATCCTATGCTAATAGTAGATAAATATGGTGTTGATTCCCTTCGTCTGTATTTAATGAGCTCACCTTTAATGAAAGCTGAGAATCTAGATTTCAGTGCTAAGGGGGTTGAAGACATTAAGAGAGGTGTTTTTAACATGTGGTGGAATATTTTTGCCTTTTATAAAATATATTCACCTAAACTAAAAAATACAAATTTTCCCGAGAAGAGAAATGTTAAACATATTATGGATCGTTGGATTATCTCAAGAGTTATGAGTTTGACAAAAAAAGTTACCGACTCAATGAATCAATATGACATAGTTACTGCATCAAGATCAATAATCTCATTTATTGATGAACTATCTACTAGATATTTAAGAGAGAGTAGGGAGAGACTAAGAGATGCAGATACAAATGATCAAGCAATACAGGTATTTGGAGCAGTTCTTAAAAGATTATCACTTCTTGCGGCACCAATTGCGCCGTTTTTTACGGAAGTTTTATATCAAAATATCATGCTAAGACCAAAAGACTCCATACATTTGGAGGATTGGCCAGTGGCTGACGAAAGTTATGTTGATTTAAAGCTTGATAGCGAAGTGGATTTAATGTATCAAATTGCTGAAAAGGCACATTCTATCCGTAAAACCAAATCGATAAAAGTTAGGCAGCCATTATCAACAATGCATGTAAATGGAGGTATCGCTCCAAGATTTGAAATACTTGAAGTTTTAAAACAAGAAATTAATGTAGAAAGTATTATCTGGAATAAATCTAAAGATGAAAATATTGAAGTAAATTTAGATACCGATATTACTGAAGATCTACAACAAAAGGGTGATGCCAGAGAGATCATACGTACAATCCAAAATATTCGTAAGGAAGCTGGGGTTAAATTTGATGAGATGGTAACTGTACAACTTAAATCATGGCCTAAAAAATATGAAAGCCAAATAAAGTCAAAGACTTTTGTCACGAAGATAGTAAAGGGTGAGGATGAAAAAATTATTATAAATGCGATTTGATTGGTTATTAATTTTACCTATTTTTTTACTTTTAGTTTTTAGTTTTTTTATACTTAATTCAATAATGCCTTCAATATTTCCTAGTTATTATTGGTATTTTGTACTTGGAATTATCGCATTTTTAATATTTTCTCTTTTTGATTTTGAAATATTATCAGTGTTTTCAAGATATTTTTACATCATTTCGATTATTTTGCTTCTCATTACTTTAGTTATTGGTCAGGTTACTAGGGGCACTGTAAGATGGATTCCTATTGGGTCGCTTTCAATTCAAACCTCAGAAATTGTTAGACCATTTTTACTTATCTTTTTTGCAAACTATATCACTGAAAAGAAATTAACAATGAAGCGTTTATTCCAAATATTGGTACTAATGGCTATTCCACTCTTTTTAATTTTGGTTCAGCCATCACTTGGAGTTACAGCTCTCACGGCAGTTGGGTTTTTGGGCTTATTTTTAGCTAGTGAAATAGAAAAAAAATACTTTTTATACATAGGACTAATCACTCTTATCCTTGTTCCTTTAGTCTTTGTATTCTTAGCACCTTATCAAAAAACTAGAATAACAGCATTTTTAGATCCAACTTCTGATCCGCTTGGTGTTGGTTATAACGCAATCCAGTCAACAATTTCAGTAGGGTCTGGGAAATTATTAGGTAGGGGTCTTGGAAGGGGAGTAGGAACTCAACTTGCCTTTTTGCCAGAGAGGCATACTGACTTTGTGTTTGCTTCAATTGCTGAAGAGTTGGGATTTGTAGGTGCAATAGTATTACTTTTGATTACTTTTTTCTTGTTTATCAGAATAATTGGTTATACTGAGCGTGCTATAAATATTCCTGCAAGGTTATTTTTGGGAGGGTTGTTTTTAACTTTTTTTGCACAAACTGCAATTCATGTGGGAATGAATATGGGACTTTTGCCTATTACTGGAGTTCCTTATCCACTAGTTTCTGCAGGTGGATCTTCACTTCTTGCCACAATGACCTCACTTGGTATTGTAATGGGAACAAAAAAACTATAGAATACTTCCACGCACAAAGTTGTGCTGTACTTTGACTAACTAGGGATAGTCTTTTTTTCAAAATTCAGAAACTGGAGGTATTTAGATATGGCAATTACCGAAATTCCCAAAGAGAAGTTGATGGGAGAGGTTGTGCCTGCACTCAAGCGTAAGTTGAAAGATGCAGAACACAATGGTATTAAGCCTCAGAAGCTCAAAGGTGTGGTGCAAGAAACCGCCGGGCTTTGGCCGTCCAATGATCTATTTAATCGGATCATGTGGATTGTTGGGTATAAAAGTGTTGGCGGGTTGTACTATGCCAATGGTTTTGGACCCGAAAAGCCGAAGAAAGAAAAGAAACAGAAAAAGCAACCTGACCAGAAGGTCACCAATCATGACGGGCAGTCAATCACATTTGAAGGTGATGTTGTTGTCACTGTCAAAGGTGCTGGCCACGACTTCCGTTCGAAAGCCGTGAAGGTGATCATCTTTCTGTCTTCTGTAATTCTGCTCATCGTCACTAATCCGCTCGGTCTGTGGTAGATTAATTGAAACTGACAACGATGTTAGAGAGGAATCCCTAGCCTCAACAGTGTTGTTGTCAGTTTCCGTAGTGCATGGATAAATTAATTTAAAAGCCAAAAGCTTAAAAAATTAAAATATCCTGACCCATGCACTACGAAACACAAAAAAGATAGATTGCAAATTAAAAATTTAGTAGTATCATCTTCATATATGCCAAGATTTGATGGATTTTCATTAAGTAAACTTGAAGAATTAAAAGCATCTGTTGAGCTTGCTATAAAAAACAGATGGCTCAAAATAGAAGGACTTGATCCTAGGAGATTTGTTGAGATACATAGTGAATTGGGTTGTGAAATAACACCAGTATTTATAAAGATTCACAAAGGAGGTGGAGCAATTCATTATGATGATGTTGATCCTGCTTTCGACTATGCATCTGACGCGTTCGAATATAAAGATGAATGTAAAAAGCATAAAGTTAGAAGTGCTGGATATAAATTATTAACTCCACTTTGATGTCAAAAAATATAATAAGTCTTGCGATTAATTCTCTTTGAATGTAAAATACAATATATGGACCAAACTTCGCGTAAAGCTACGCTTGGTACATACTATTTAAATATATGAATAATCAAGGAATTAACAAATTTGCAGTAATTAGAATTACAGGTAAACAATACAGAGTCGTTGAAGGACAGGAAATTTTGGTTGACAAAATGAACGATCTTAAAGTTGTTCCTGAAGTTCTATTGATCGCTGATGGTGATAAAGTCGAAGTTGGAACACCAGTACTTACTAAAGCAAAGGTAACTGTCAAAGTTTTAGCAGAACTTGAAAAAGGTGAAAAAATAGATATCTTTAAATACAAAGCAAAATCAAGAGAAAGAAGACATGTAGGGTTTAGAGCTCAATACACTAGACTTCTAGTCGAAAAGATAACAAACTAATACTTTCTGGTCACTTGACAAGTGTGAAAACCTAGGATATATTCAAAACAGTACAAAGTACTTAGTACATAGTACTTAGAAACACATATAAAATGTCAACACATAAAGCAGCAGGAAAAGCAAAACAACATACAAGTCCAGCCGGTAAAAGACTTGGGACAAAAGTTGGTGGAATGCAAAAAGTTGCAGGAGGATCAATTTTGGTTCGTCAGAATGGAACAAAGATTAAAGCTGGTAAAAATGTAAAGACTGGAAGAGACCATACACTATATGCAGTAAAGACTGGTACTGTTAAATTTGTTACAAAATTAGGTAGAAAACTTGTTGATATAGTCACAAAATAAGCATATGGCGGAAGAAATAATCCAATTAGATATTAATCAACTTCAGCCAAACCCATTACAGCCAAGAGGAGCAATAACCCCAGAAAGTTTAGTAGATTTAGTTGATTCTATTCGTGAACATGGAATACTTGAACCACTTGTTATTGCAAAGACACCTGCAGGATTCCAAATTATTGCAGGAGAGAGAAGATGGAGAGCATCAAAGCTTGCGGGTCTTACTCATGTTCCAGTTATTATCAGAGAAACTACTCCTAAAGGTATGCTTGAAATGGCAATCGTTGAAAATGTTCAACGCGTTGACCTTAATTCTCTTGATAGAGCTAAAGGCTTTGAAAGACTTATGGATGAATTTGGACTTACAACTTCTGAAGTTGCTGTAAGAATTGGAAAGTCAGTTGCATACGTAAGTAATTCTTTAAGACTACTTACATTACCTGATGCATTAAAAGATGGATTATTGTCAGGTTTAATCTCTGAAGGCCATGCAAGGGCTTTAGCTGCTATTGACGACGTTGATTTGATGGTTGAGGCTTATAAGATAATTCTTCGTGAAAGTGGATCAGTTAGACGAGCTGAGGAGTTGGCTCGTAGGATGAAGTCAGAACATAATGAAAAACCAAAAGCAAATTTACCAAAGATGCATATAGTTTCTGATGAAATTGATAAAATGAAGTTGGATTTTGAAAAAGCACTAGGTGAAAAACATCAAGTTAAGCTTGCAAGAAGTAGAAGAGAAACAAGACTTACCTTTGTGTTAAAAGGTTCACTTGATGAAACTGAAAACACACTTCAATTAATTTACAAAGCCATAGCTAATTAGGGTTTAGGGTATAAGGGTATAGGGATTAGTAACTAGGTGCGGGGACGAAGCCTCCAAGGTTGAATGGGAAGTAAATTAACCAAGCTTTACCTGTTATAACTTTTTTGGTGATTGGACCCCATGATCTTGAATCAGATGAGTGAGGCCTATTGTCTCCTAATACAAAATAATTCCCTTCAGGTACTGTATACTTTTGCCCTTCTGGTAAAAATGTACTAGGACTTGTTTCAACTTTTATGTAATCTTCATTTAATTCTGCATCATTGACAAAAACTTTTCCATTTAGAACCATGACGGTGTCTCCTGGAAGACCGATTACTCTTTTTATAAATTCATCTTCTGAAATTGGTGGTTTAAATACAATGACATCACCTCTTTTAGGATCTTCTCTATAATAACTAACTTTTTCTGTTAATAAATATTCTCCGTCAGGAAAATTCGGGTGCATAGACATGCCTTTAATTTTGTGTGGTCTTAATATAAGAAGGTAGACAATTAAAAAAATGCCGATTGCAAGGACTATGACTTCTAAAATATCCATGAAAAAAGCGCCAAGTTTGGTAAACATAATTAATTCATTATATTAGGTATTAGTGAGCGTTGTATAGTAGCACATCATGAGATCCACTTTCTTTGAGGCCTTGAGCAGTCATCCTTATAAATTTTGCATTTTTCCAAAGCAATTCAATTTCTTTTGCTCCTGAATAGCTAAATCCTGATCTTATGCTTGCTAAATATTTTTCAACAAGGTCGCTAAGAGCTCCCTTGTAGGGAACAATTGATTCTACACCTTCAATTTGTTTTACATAGTGTTTTTCTGTTTCGGCAGTATTTACATTTGTATGTTTTGTTTTTTCTGCAAGGGAAGTTGAAGCATTATATATTTTAAATATTGCTCCGTCTTTTTTAACTAATTTACCTGGAGCTTCGTCAGTACCTGCAAATATACTCCCGGCCATAATTGCTGATGCGCCTGCTGCAAGCCCTTTAACTACATCTCCAGCAGTTTTTACTCCACCATCTGCTATTAAGTATTTTTTATGCTCCCTTGCTGCTCTTGCAGAGTCGATAATTGCAGTTAGTTGAGGTACACCTGAACCAGTTTCTATTCTTGTGGTACAAATTGATCCTGGTCCTACACCGACTTTTACACAATCAGCACCTGCTTTAAATAAAGCGTCGGCTGCTTCATATGTAGCAGAATTTCCAGACACAATATCTACTTTATCGCCAAACATTTGTTTAAGTTGGGTTGTTGCCTCAATGTTTTTAAGCATGTGTCCATGAGCAACGTCTATAAATAATAAATCAGCACCTGCTTTAACCAGTGCTTCTGCACGTTCAACAATACCATTTCTTGCTCCAACTGCTGCTCCTACTGTTACTCCTGCTTTTTTTACTTCAGATACTTCGTTGGCCTGCATTTCTGGACTTAAAAATCGAGGGAGTACACCTAAACCACCGAGTTTGCCTAAGGCAATGGCCATTTTAACTCCTGTTACATCACTCATGTTTGCAGATACGAGTGGTATTTGGAGAGTAATTCTTTTGGTAATTTTTGTGACAAGAGAAATATCATTTCTACTATTGATATCAGAGTATTGGGGTACTAAAAGAACATCATCGTATGATAGTGCTAATGGAATGTCGTTTGTATTCATTGGCAAAACAGGTTTAAGAATAATCCAAATTAATAAACGTGTCAATTCTGTGAAAACTAAATTAAAAGTGTTATTATTACTCTAATATACCAATGGTATATTGTTTGTGTACTGGTATGGATTTGTAGCTCAGTTGGTTAGAGCGTTGCATTCACATTGCAAAGGCCGATGGTTCGAATCCATCCAGATCCACATAGTCCCGACCTGTCGGGGTCGAGCGAAGCGAAGACCACGACTTTTGCCCACCCCCACGGACTGTTTTGTTCTCTAGGTAAAGGTTCGAGCCGAAGATTTTAGCGGCGAGGACCTTTAATTGTTCTTTGTTGTTTGATGATACTATTTGAACTACTTCACTAGCTTCAATAATCCAGTTTCTGAAAGGTTCGATCCAACTCCCTTGATGTTTTTTGTTGTTAATAATTTGTTCTTCAAAAGTTTTCTTTTGAGATACAAGTTGAAGTTTATTTTCTTGAAAAGTTTCTTTGTCAATTATTTGATCTAAATAACTATCTAGGAGTAATTTTAATTTTATATCAATTGCTTCAACTTGTTGTCTTTTCAAATTATTAACTTCAAGGAAGGATTGGGATATCTCAGATTCCTCCTGTTTTAATTTTAATAGCATCTGATTAGCCCAATCTTGTCTCAAAGTGTACTTTTTGATGAGTTGGGTTAATTGCTGATCAAGATCATCCTCTGTGATGTGTGGTTGAGAACAGGAGATTAATTTGTTCTTTTTGGTACAGTGATAGTAGTGGTAAGTAGCTTCTCTATTAGTACCTTTGTAATACTTATGTTTGTAATCTCCTGTTATCATCATTCCACACTCACCACACCTTAAAATGCCATTAAATAACTTTGGCGTATGATCTTGATCTTTCTTAACCCAAGGAGCATTTCTTGTTTTTAGTACATTTTGTACCTCATCAAAAAGTTTCTTTGAGATAATTGGATCATGTCTGCCCTCATATACTTCACCTGCATATGTAAATATTCCAAAGTAAAATGTTTCAGTTAATATTTTCTTAGTACAATCGATTCTCAAATTTTTATTTTTGCAGGTGATTATACCTTTTGAAGCCAAAAAGCTAGACACTTCTTTTATTTGGATATCTCCTTTACTATACATTTCAAAAGCACCAACAATAATTGGAGCAACTTTTTTATTAACAACAATTGTTTTATTACGACTATCGTTTAAATATCCAATTGGTGCTTTTCTAGGGAGATATCCATTTCTAGCTTTTTGGTGTAACCCACGACGAGTGTTTTCTGACAAACTATCTACATAATACTTTGATTGTGAGAACGAAATTGACAACATGAATTTCCCTTGTGGAGTGGGTTCAAACCAAAAGGTATTGAACTTGAGGGCAGATATTTTATTTGTATCAATTAAGTAAATAATTCTACCGCCGTCTACAGAATTTCTCGCAAGTCTGTCCGGATGCCAAGAGAGAATTCCAGTGGCTTGACCTTTTTCAATTTTATCAAGCATTTTATTGAATATCGGTCGGCCTGGAATTTTGGCTGATTGTTTTTCAATAAGTTCTTCCACAACAATCAGCTTTTCTCTCTTGGCAAGACTTCTTAATTCGTCTAATTGACCATCAATGGACTGAACTTGTTTATCTTCCACATCAGTAGACTTGCGAGCGTAAATGAAGTATTTTAACTGATTTGGAGTATTTACAATTGTAGTCATACTACAATTATTTATACGCCCGTAAATAATCCAAATCAACAACATCAAATTGATACAAATAATGTCTTTTTGGGGTTGTTGTTTTTGGCCGAGGGGGTGGGCAAAAGTCGTGGTCTTCGCTTCGCTCGACCCCGACAGGTCGGGACTATGTGAGCGTTTACGATTCCGCTCGAACTTATTTTACCACAAATTTCTGAAGTTTTAGCGGAGCAACAAGGGAGGGGTCAAAGGGGAAGGAATTGTTGCGGAGCTCGGGTTTCCTCGCTCAGCCACTTCGTGGCTTCGCTTAACGCATTGCTTGTCTTCTTGCTCCCTCGCTTCGCTCGGTCGCAATACGCCAGTGTATTTTGTTATGCCTAGCCCACGCTTACTGATAACATAAAATACTCGTTTATCTTTATGAATACTTATTTTATACAACTGAGGCTGTAGCTCAATACTCCTTGTTAATTTTATCTAAATAAATATGAAATCCATTAAGGTCAGTTACATTTTGCTTAATAACTGCCTCATAAATATCAAGACTTGAAAAAGTTTTATGATACTTAGGATTGTCATGTACATGTGATTTTATTGTTAAAATTGATTTTCTATGTTCTCCTGTTGCTGTTTTGATTAACTCCTCGACTGCATCAGTTGTTACAAATTCTTTTCCAAGTAATCTGATATCAATTTTCCAAATCTGTTTTTCTTCATCTTCATACTTAACTGCAATATACATACTTCTTGGTCTATCTAACTCTTTTTGACTTCTATTGTCTGTAAGTTGCAGAAGTTTAACATTTGGGACAAAAAGTTTTTTTGATATTTCCCAAAATTCTAAATCTGTTGGGTCTTTTTCTAAAATTAAATCTATATCAATATCTCTCCAAGTCATTAGCCCGTATACAATACTACCTACTAATTTAAATTCTCCATATTTAGACAAAACACCCTCTAACTTTAAGTTATTAACAACTTGAAGCGCTTTAGTTTGAAGTTTGTTTTGTTTATCTAATATACTATTCATTACTTTTGAAACACTCTTTTATATTTCACTTCTCCAACCTCTTTTTTACCAATAACAATGTGTTTTGCTGGAATTATAAATGGGTTTATTTCATCAGTAGTCAAATTATATTTTTTACCAAAATGCTTAAATAAATTTGTTTGTCCTTCTGATTGTTGTTTATCAACTGTGAAGCAAGAATGTAAAACAGGCAGGAATTCTTCGGACAAATTACCTTTTTTGATTACATCAACTATTTTGTTTGAAACATCTGAACCATCTAAACTCAATCTAAGTATTGTTTCAGATGTTCTTCCTCCTTCTCCTACGGTAGTGTGAGAGGTTAATCCTGCAAAAGCTATATCGATGCTTCCATTGAGCTTTTCATCAATAAGTACATAACATGCTCCAGGTGACAAGTTCGGATCGGGCTGTTGAAAAGCAGCGACAGAAGCCCTCTTTTCATAGGGAATATCAAGCTGTTCTAGAAAATATCTAACACCTCTTCGCATCGCTTCATCTTGGTTTAAAGATACTTTATCTAGTTGCTGAAATCTCAATTTATTTTCAAATTTATTTACAGAAAATTGCATTTTTTCAACAATTCTAAAAGATCCATTCTGAATATGAGACCTAGCTTCGCTTACTAAATCAGAAGAACTTGTTTGTTCAAGATCATTAATAGTTATAACAATGTCAGGCTTTTTAATAACTTTTATTTGTTCTTCCATTGTTTTGAAAAATAAGTCTTGTGGTAAATACAATATTTCATTCCAATCTTGAACTTTAACTTCTTGTTTAAAAATTGGGAACTTTGAAGCAACTAAAGCATCTGCTAAAGATGGCTCTTCTTGAACCTGATTTACAAATTTTTGTCCTTCTCCTGAGTTAAACAAAAAATAAGCAGAGGCAGAATATACACCACCTCTACCCTGTGCATCAACTCCTTTCATTTCGTGTTTAAATTCATACCAAACAACATCTCCATTTTCTGTAGAAAAAACAGCAAGCAAATTAGCATCCTTGTGCGCCTTTTTAACATCTGTAATTGCCATTCTAAACTTTTGTTCACCTAAAACGCCAAAATTTGTACCGTGATCGTGAAATCCTTGATTATTGCGTGGTAAAACGACTTTTCCATCAGCAATTTCTGTATTTGCAGGTAAAGCTGCATGCAAATTCCAATCTCTAATTTTAAGTTTCCAGTCTTGAGCTAATTTTTCTGCAGAAGATGCAATTTCCATGTCTGTATTATAATGCTTAAATAAAGAAAACAAAACAACACACTAATCACTTCCAAATTCCTATTTTTTGTTTCTTTGCTTGTTCTTGTGCTTCTAATAATTGAACTTGATGAATAAATGGCTTCCTTTTTTGATAGATTACGAGTTCTGCCATACCTTTTGATACAAGTTCAACACAAATGTTTTTGTTATCTATGATTGGATATGCAAGTATTCTTCCAAATTTGTCAGAAGTGTAGTTATCATACTCAAGTTTAATTTCTTTGCCTTCAACAAGAGCTTGGTTTAATTTAGTAGCTTCTTCTGCAAAGTCTTCTCCTTCTTCTGGTGCTGTAATTGCTGTGTATCTTAATACAGTACCGTTAAATAACTCTACAGTGTCTCCATCTATCACTCTTCTAACAACTGCTGTCTTAGGTAATTTTGTGACATCATGGCTTTCAATGGCTTCTCTTGAATCAAGTACTTTCTTTACTTCATCCTCATATTCTGTGCCTTTGGCTAAATCTTTTAAATTCTTGAGGAGACCAACTGGGACAAGTACAAATTTATTGTTACTCATCGTTTAAGTAAATCAATAATTATTCTAACTGTAAATCCCAATCCAATTGCAAAAAAGAAGAAAATAAAATTAGTCCAAAATTGACTGATATTTAATACCTTTGGAACTTTTTCTATAACTTTTCTCACCTTAATTATTTTTACACCTTTCAAAAAACAATTTCAATAAGTTGGTGGTATTATCAATCTATAATGAAAAATATTAATAATAAATTAACAAAAACTTCATCGTCAGAACACAGAACAATCGAGAAATCTATATCAGAGATATCGTATAAAACACTGTTTTTTAAATCAGTATTTAAAAATGCACCGAATCTTTTATCTTTTATTCCCGGAGCAAATATTGCCAGTGCATCAATTCAAACAGTAGTGGGAATAGCTACTGATTACTACGACACTTTAATAAACGAAAAACGATTAAATGAAATGCAATCTTTTGACAAAGAGCTTGATAAAAGACTGTCTAAATTAGAAATAAAGGATCAAGCAAAGGACTATTGGGAAAACACATTAGTATTCAAGAGAGAAGATATTATTCGAAAACTTATGACAGAACCTGGAAAAGGTTTTGATATACTCCTAGCAGAATTTATTGCATTTGCTTTAGGTGACCTCAATACTCCTTCAACTGCAAAAGATCTTGTTTTATCTTCGTTACTTGAAATAGATAATGTTGATTTAACTGTTCTTAAAGAAATTGACCTGCAATTTAAATTAAACTTGAAAAGTGATAAAGCATTAGGGGTTGAATTTAAGTTTCTTTCTGAAACACTAAAACCTAAGATTGACAATATAATGATAAGCAGATCAATTCAAAGATTAGAGTCTCAAGATTTAATTGCACCATTGACTAGAAATAATCCTGTGTTGAGTGAGAGACCTTCATTAGAAGGCTTACTTGAAGGTGAGAAAAGCCCACAATATTATTCTCAGGGTGGATTTGTAATAACAGCTTTTGGCCGAAGATTTTTAAGATTTTTAAAATTAAGCGACTAACCTAATTATTTAATTTTTTACCTTTCGTCCTTTTGGACTCATCAGTATGACTACACAGTCATAGAGGTGGTGCTGTAAAGAAGATCGTACGACTAAAATGATTAATAATTTCAATCCTGCGATAGGATGAATTTAATCAGTCGTCTGATCCTCTTTACTTGATAGCACCCAAAAACGATATGAGAATAATAACCATCAAACTGGTTAGTTTTTAGTACCAACCAGTTTGAAGTTTCGAAAGTATTACTTACTTTTGATCAAGATCGGGAACACCTTCAACTTTGATATAACGGACTGTCATATAGTTCAGACCAATCTGTTGATAACAAGTTGCGGTAACGCGAGTCCCAACATGCGCGGCGGCGGCATTTAATGATGTGCCACTGGCGAGCATCCAGACGGATGGACCATTATCAGGTTGAACATTGATAAGGTAGGATCCAGCTTCTCCGCCATAATTTACCCAGTCGTTGGACAAAACTGTTCCAACTGCTTGAATATCATTCTGGGTGTTGGCCAGCTGAGTTTGACCTGAAACGCGGGCTTTGACTTGCTGATAGGCATAATACGCCTCGTCGAACGTTGATGCAATCGCGATGTCTTCGAGGTTGTTGTTCATTGCCATTTCAGTGTCCACAAAGGCATATCCGCCGATTGAGTAATCGCCTTCGCTTGATGTGGTCAAAATGCAGTAAGCAGTATTCGAGTCAAGGATACGATGAACCTCACACTCATCTGCTGTATAACCGGCGGGGTTAAGCAATTTACTGCGTTGTTCGACCATTGCCTTGATGCCGTAAACGGTCTTGCCTGACATGGGGTAAACTGTTCCAACGCCTGTTGTAGGATTGACCGAAATCAAACCTGTTAAGGCAGGATCATTACCCATACTGGTCATAGTAAATTGATATTCCAGACCATTCGGGATAGTGACATCATTTGCCCAGTCAATTTGCGTTTGTCCGATCTGAGTCCATGAGCAAGCTTCGTGGTTACTAAACTTACCCCACAATTCAACTTGCGCTTTCACCCAGTCAAAAGGATATACGCGATCAAGCCATTCGGGCTTCTCTTCCAACGAAAGTTGTGTGCCCGCGCCAGTTTCTGGATCAACTTGATAAATTGATGTGATATCAGTTCCTTGAAAACCTTGAACATGTGACATCACTGATCCAGTATATGTAGGCTTGAAATCATCATCAACTTCAAGACCGTCCAAATCTTGAATCATATTAGATTTGCCCAACAAGAATGTTGTGTAAACCAGTCGATCAAGATCGAGATCAAAACGAGCCAATGGCGCGTATTTGAACTTGTAACCAAGGCGGAATTCAACAGGTGCGTTTTCATCATTGGCATTAACCAATAGATAGCCAGGGATGACTTCACCTGCTTGACGATATCCAACCCAGTCAGTCACCTTGAGATCAATTACATAATAAGGTTGACCTTGGATGCGCTGGATATATGCACGATTCGGCTGTAAATAATTGCCGAGCGCTGCATTTTCGCCAGAGCTTAAAGTATTTCCTGCTTTGGATAGGGCAACACTTGCTGGAACGCGGATGATGTTGTCGAGGTCTGTACTCGGATACGGGCTGGTTGCCTGATTGAGTTCAAGAATACCAATCCGTTGACGAATTTGACCTGTATTGCACCAAGATGGTGAGGTATTGGCCGCAATGATTGCATAAACGATAAGCAATACCGTACCAACGCCAAAACCAACTCCGCCGCCGACATAATGACCTTCACCATATTCGCTAAAACCCCATGCCAATGAAATGATCGCGGCGATAAAGATGTTCAGGAAGAACATCCACGGATAACCGCCGGCAAGCCAATGGCTGAACGCGGGCATTGCGAAATAAATCACGAGCCAGTTCATGAGACCGGTGATAACGAGGGTGGTGATTGCGACAGCTGCAATTTTCTTTTCGTACCCATTGAAGAGTTCAAAAAGAATTCCTGCAACGACAGCAAGACCAGTAAAACCAAGAATGTAACCGAACATGATGATTCTCCTTAATATGTAGTTGAAAGATTTGGGTTCGGGAAAATTTGAATGGTCAATCCCGAAACAACATTATTTACGGAAGTAATGGTAAGCGATGAAAAATCTGCTTGCCAAACACTTCCTTGTGCATCAACAACAACGACCATGTTTGGTTGAGATGCTTGGACAAATGGCTGAAGTACATTCAATGTGTACGAGTATCCTCCTGCCTTGAGTTGAACAGCTGTCCCCGTTAAGGTTAATTCTGTCAAACCCAGAGGTTTAGATTCTACCCAAGTTGCATCATTGAAAGCAAAACTATGCTCCTTTGAATACAACACGCCTCCCTTCTCCAAATACGCCAAATTCAAAACATTTTCTTGCGTACGAAGAGAAATTGCCTCTACTGATGTTAGCCACGCTTCATCCTTCCATGGATTATTTTCTACAACCGATGTGGCCGTAGGTAGTGCCGTTGGAAGCTTAAGCTGATATGACGGATCAGAAGTTGCAGGTGGTGATACACGATAGTTCAGCCAATAGACAAACGATATTGCCAGAATAACCACAAGCAAGATAAAAATAGCTGTGGTTAAGCGATAGCCCAGAGTATTGTAAGCCTGTTGCTTAAAACTCGGGCGAGGCGGTGCGTAGTACGATGAATGACGCGGTGTTTCATTGATGTGAACATATTCGCGGACAATCACTGTTTGCACCTCAGGCTGTAATCGTTTGGGTTTGGGACCTCCACAAGCTGGACATGCCCCGATGGTAGTGAGTTGTTCAAACACATTACCACAGTAACCACATTCGAACATAATGTTTTCTCCTTTTCTACAAACTATATTTTGTTGGACAAACACGATGGACAAAAATAAGAACTTTTCTTCTCATATCTTGTCAAAGAGCCTGCGAAATATACCAAAAAAGAGGTTAAAAGTCAAGGCTATAGGGTACGGTCTGAATTTAAATGTTTTTGCTTAAACTCAGGTGAAGTTCTTGTCCAATCTTTGTAATGTCTGTCAATCCTGTTATATAAATTTATTTCTGCATCTCTTTGCCTTAGATGATCTGATTCAAGGCCAACACTTAATGCAAAATAGCCAGTTGGTTTATGAGTTATTTTTGTAATTTTATCTTTAACTTCTATATCTAAATCGGATTCTTGATATAACGGCTGTTTCTCTCTTAATGATATTTCAACCCATTTGTAGTAATTAGATATTTTTTCTTGTTGTTTTGTCTCATCAAGATCACTCCATTGTAATTTTAATTTGTTTAAATGCACGTCTACTCTTTCATCTGGAGTTTCAGGTTTGGCAACTTCCTTTGTTTTTCTATCTGTTGGTCGTGATTTTCTTTTGTGAGGTGTACATATAATTTCATCAGTAAAATCTTCAAATCTGTCTACATCTAAAACCATAATCTTATTATATAACTGGAGCTTCTGTTGGTGCTAGAGTTGGAGTAGCTGTTGGTTCAGCAGTGAGAATAGGACTTGGTGTCGGTGCAATTGTAGGAGTTGATGTTGGTATTGGAATGGGAGTTGTGGATAATACTTCTAGGTCTTGTACATCTTGGATAATCAAAAGTTTTTGTTTTTGTGAGTAGTTACCTGTTGCTAGTATTCTTTTACCTATTAGTTTGTCTAGAGTAATATAATCAGGAGCTTGTAATGTAACTGCTTCATCTGAGGAAGTTAAAAGAAAAAATCTAATTGGTACACTTGTTGTTTTTTTGAGTGTTCCTTTTAATGCAGTTTCTCTCCAATCAGAACTTGGTGTTGGGGAATCTGTAGCTACAACAGCATTTGTATTGTTAAAGTTTAAAAATGGGAATATTGTAGGAAAAACAACTCCACCCAATCCAAAAACAAGTGAGAATAACGCAACTGATATTGCAATTGCAGTAATTGGTTTGGCTTTAAACTTAAACTCCAGTCCTTCATTAGCCATTATCTTTTTCCACCAAGCCTTAATGTAAACAAGAGGATTAGTAACTTTAAAACTCACTAAATCAGGAACATCTCCAGTTTTTACATTTTGATTCTGTGAAGTAGAAAAAGAAATTGCAGGAATACTTGTTTCACCCTCTTTAATAAACCTACCTTCTGAATCTCTAATTTGTTTCTTTGCAGTTACACTTCTGACTGAAACAACTGCTTCTGAAGTATCCTTGTTAATTACAGAATTTGTTGGAGTTGTTGATCCAACATTATTCCCAGAAGTTTGACTATTTCGATCATTACCCATGTTACTAATTTAATATTAGTACTAATTAAACAAAATATCTAGATATTCTCTTTAGTCATATTAGATCGATTATCTTTCATTTTCTTTTGTAATAAAATCTAGTCCTCCTCCAGTTAGATAATGTTCAAATATTACTCCTATTCCTGCTGAGATTAGCATGGAGTTGCTGGCTGGGAATACGTCTATGACTGCAATTAAAATTAGCAGTAGTCCATACAAACTATGATGTAATCTATATCCTGAAATTATTAATGCTTTTTACCTGTGAATTTATAGAAAGGTAGATTTTCATATATGTAAGCAATAACCATTCCTGATATAAAACTTATTATCAAATTCATAATATATTAAGTTATGCAAAATTAGCTACTTCATCAGCAACTTGATCCTCAAATCCATCATAACAATGTTCTGATCCTTCAATTATGACAGCCTCACAATCTTTAATATTTTTCTTTATAATTTCCATACAACTTTCTGTAGTTGTTCCAAATCCTGCATAAGATAAATATTCATCTTTACTACCAATTATTACTTTTGTTGGTATATTTATCTTTTTCATCGCAGGGAAGTCATAATCTTTTCTGTAAAAATCCCACATACAACTTAGATCATCTTGAACATACCAAGAATAAAATGTTTGATAACTCATTGCAAAATCTTCATATTCTGGGACTGGAACAAACTCTTTTCCTCTACCATCTGCAATTTTTTGTTTTGCAATTTCAACAAGCTCGTGCCAATTGTTGGGTGCTTTCACTTCCATAAATGCATTTTTATCAAATGGAGCAAGAAGAATTAGTTTTTTAATTTTGTCTTTGTACTCACCTTCAAATAAATATCTAACTGCTTTTATTGTTCCAAGTGAATGACCAGCTAAAATTATTTCTGAATATCCTTCATCAAACAGAAACTTAATAAATGCAGTTATGTCTAAATGAGCTTCTTCAATCTTTTCATAATATGATCCGATATATTCACCACTTCCATCAGTTTTTAAAAATTCAGTAATAATCCCTGTCCCTCTAGTTTGAGCCAAAATTACAGTGTTACCTTGTGCTTCAAGTTTTTGTGAAATTGAATGATAAAACTTATGTGAGTAAAAATCTGAGGTAAAACCATGAATTATTATTACTGCTGGTTTTGTCTTTTCTCCAACTTTATACAAACCATTTAATTTAAGCTGATCGTTTGTAATAATCTGTATGTGATTATAATTGTTCACATTTGTATTTTATTCTACTTTGTATCTTTTTTCTATATTGCACTTGACATATAATTTAGGAGTGGACAATAAAGAAGACCTGAAATTTAAAATTGATCAACTCAGACAAGACAAAATTATATATGGAGTTGAAGCTGTTGCTACTAACCTTGCAGTAATGCTTGGTATTTATTTTGCAACATATTTTAAATCACAATTCACTTCATTTCTTGTTTTTGTATCTGTTTTAATTGGAGTTGGATATACCATATTTATGGGTGTAACAAACTTTAATAGACTTCAAAAAATAAAAGAGTTGGAGAAGAAACTTAATAATTAAACTTCTGAATACATTAAATTACGCCAAACGCTCTAATTGGTGATCCATCACCATCCTTAATCTTAAGAGGAACACCGTAGAACATAAATTCTTTGTCTTTTGGTAGCTCATCCATATTTACTAAATCTGTAATTGTTAGTATGCCTGATTGTAATAACTTCCTTTCCAAATCAACATCAAGGTCTGCAGTATTTCCAACTACAATAAATAATGGTTTCGCTTCTTTTAATTTTTCAAATAAACTTAAATCTAATTTACCTTCTTTGAATGCTAAGCCGAGATTTTTAGGAAATACTGAATTGATATCAGCTAATACAGTTTTACCAATATATTTTTCAAGAGGAATATTATCAATTGTTGTTCCTTTATCATCCATGTGTGCAAATGCATCTGCATGAGTTCCTATATGTGTTGACATTTGTAAATATCGAAGTCTCCATCCTTCTTTATCTAAATTATGAATTTGTTTGATGTTAACTTCTGGATCTCCAGGATAAACTGGCATTTTATCAAAAAGAGGTTGTGATAAATCAATAATTTGCATTGAGTTATTTTAACACAAAAAACTTAACCTTTTCCTGAAGTAAATACACTCCTAAAACCTTTTGCCCACTTTTCTAAAGCATCACCAAAACCGGCAACAATTTGATCAGCTTGTTCAACTGCGTCATCTTCTGCGCCAACAGGTAACTCACCATGATTTTGACTTTCTAATTTTTCGAGAATTCCATCATAGATAGCCATGCCGGTTTGTAATGCAAGGCTTTCTTTTTCAGTTAAAAACTGTGTTGCAACTTGGTCTGACAAAACTACTTTACCAGTAATCTCTCGTCTGTCGTTATCTTTCTTCATACTATGGGTGATATTATACCAGCCAATTATTCTGCATTCAACCTTTAGTGATGCATTCTTCCTGCCATACACATTGGCCAAAGGCCAACACCCCTGTAAGCTTTGGGGTGTTTTGTGTTGGGCAGGATCCCTGTAAAGGGATATTTCAGTAGCAATGGTTTTGTTGTTTTGGTGTTCTAACCAAGTGCTTTGCCAAAGGCACTTTTGGAGTTGTTTTCTAGCACTTGGGTAGTTGCCCTGAAAGGGCAAATTGCGACTGAAATGTCATATTTTGTCCGTACGGCTAGCCGTTAACCGTCCAGCGGACGGTAACACGGACAAAAGGCCGTAAATACGGCCAGTTAACGGAGTCGATGGAGCTTCTTCCTGACACCGTTAACTACCCGTCAGGCGCTCGCAAGCGACTGACTATAAAACCCCTTTTCCTTTTGGCGTATTGCGACCGAGCGAAGCGAGGGAGCAAGAAGACAAGCAATGCGTTAAGCGAAGCCACGAAGTGGCTGAGCGAGGAAACCCGAGCTCCGCAACAATTCCTTCCCCTTTGACCCCTCCCTTGTTGCTCCGCTAAAACTTCAGAAATTTGTGGTAAAATAAGTTCGAGCGGAATCGTAAACGCTCACATAAAAATATGGCAGAAAAAGAAAAAATATCAAACACAGGCACTATAATTATAGTGACAGGACGAACGGGGTGTGGAAAAGATTTTTTGGTCGACGAATTAGAAAAAATGGCTTTGAGTGAGTTAGGTTTGAGCCGTGTTGTAACACACGCAACACGTCAACCCAGAGTTGGCGAAATTAATCATACCCATTATCACTTTTGTAGTGATTTGGACTTAAATGCAATGCATTCAAACAATGAGTTAGTTGAAACGCCTGTTATTACTGGTTCTTCACGTAAAGCTACATCCAAAAAAGAATTACTTCAGGTACTGGAAGGTAAACATAAAATTTGGAGAATTGATTTATCTTTAGCTGCAAAAATAGCAAGTGGCGAGTATTATCACAATCAATTTGATAGCCAAACAGCTGATATTCTAGCAAGTTCTACTGTTGTAATTTATATAGATGTTGAGCAAGAAATATTAAATAGTCGAAGACAAAGTAGAGATAAAGAAAAATATGACCCCAATGAATACGCAGAAAGAGATGCTCAAGAATTGGACATAATCAATTTGCACGGTCATCATTTTAGTACTCGGATTTTAAATCCTGATGGTAAAATTGATGAAACGAAACAGAATTTATATAATTTGGTTAGTGAATTTATAAACAACTGACATCATGTTAACTTTAGAAAATATCAATTTAGCACAAAGAATAGTAAGTTTAATTGCGCTTTTACTTTTGTCTATTCAAATAAGTTCAAATACTAACAAAAAGCTATTTACTTTTTTTATGTATTTATTTGTTCTTATCCAACCATTTTTAATCATCTTGGCTCGATATATATTTAACAGTGATTTAGATCCTTTTTACATGTTTACTGATCTTTGTGTTCTTTGTGGAAACAAAGCTGAATTTACAGTCAACTTCTTAAGAATTGCCTTTTACAGTGTATCCGTTGCTGTTTTTGTCCCACTAATTAAAAACTACGATAAGTTCTTGAAAAAATATTGGAAATATTCAGAAGTATTTTATTACGTAGGTTTTTATGCACTTTCAATTTATGTATTTAATTCAAGCCCACTAATTAAATCAAATATGTTTTTACTTTACTTCTGGGGATTACAAGTATTCGTATTAGCTAAAATGATCGAAAAAATTAAGCGATCTTTTCAACCTCTCGTTTAATTGGGGTAATTTTACCTGTTTCTCGGTATTCCTTTTGCAAATCTGCAATATCTTTTGCGTATTTTTGACCTACAATAACTTGATAAGGTGGAACAATACCTTCTACTATTGTATCTTGAGCAGACTTGCCAATCCCCATTCCAGGAAAAACTCTTGATGGTTTAGCTTGTGTTATTGTCATAATAGTATTATATCAATCCTTTTCAAACTTTTGCAAATATTTTCTTAAAAACTCCCTCCAGTCATGATGGTCATCGTCATCGTGACCTTCATCATGCTTATTTTTGTTACCTATATTTATTTTGTAAGTGTCAGTATCTCTTCCGCTTAATTTACCTGAATACTTTTCTGTTTCCACTTTTCCATTTAAGTCATATATAAAACTATCCAAATTATACTTTCCTTTAAGTCCTGTTATTTTTAATTTATATTTACCATTTGCAGGTTTTTCAAAAAGTAATATTTTTACAGGATTGCCTGATTTGATAGAAGGGTTTGTTAAGCTATTAATTGGTTCTTCAACAAAAACTTGAGTTGGGGCAAGTAAACCGTTTGATGTATATAATTCTAAGTTAAACTGCGGTTCAATTACAAACATCATATATGAAAGATCAGAGTGGGTTGGTGTAAAAGTATTTATGGCAAGAAAATTATTTCCATATGGAGTTAAGTCATTACGGCTTGCATATCCAGGGTCATTAATAGTATAAGTTTCGCCAATTTTTCCTGTGGCTACAATAAAATGTCCAGGCTCTTTTAAAATTGCTGGTCTATTATTATTTAATTCATTGTCAAGATTTGCAGTTGTTGCATCTAGCCTTTTATATTCAAGTGTTGGAGTTAATAAAGTATCGTGTTGCTTTGTATACCTACTTACTGCAAGCTAATTAATAAGTCCATTTCTAATGTATCCATCCTTTTGGTTTTTAAGCCAAGTGTTAAGTGTATCGGGCATAACGTTGTGTCCGTGGTATCTCAAAACCATAACAGCGGAAGTTAGAGCGCAACCAAATTCATGAATAGTGTTATTAGTAAACCCATATATTTTATTTTTCCACGGTTCACTATATTGTTTTAAACTCGGAACAGTTAAAAATGGACTAGCTGATGGTATTGCAGACGCAGTCGGTGAGGGAGAAGGCGAAGGCGACGGCGATGGACTTGGGGATGAGGAAGGCGAAGGACTCGGTGTTGGGCTAGGTGATGCTGTGGGTGTAGGAGTTGGAGTGATTGTGGGTGCTATAGTTGGCGTTGTAGTCGGTGTTGGAATATCTCCTGTTCGTATGCAATCTGTCCATGTAGCTTCATCAGGAGTTGTTCCAGGAATTACACCATACATAATTCTAATTGAGTCATAAGTTGGTGGAGTATCAAAATCAAGTCCATATGTTCCATTTGGTAAAACGTGGTAAGTTCCTAGTGGAATTTCGTTACTCCAATAATGACCTGTTCCGCTGTTTTGTTTGCATGCAAGTGATCCATTTCCGTTTTGGTCTGCACAAAACGGATCAGAAAAGTTATTCCACGGTATTCCCAAATCAGGCGAACTGACATTTGTAATTAAAGATTGACCGTTAGCACGTAAATATTGAACAACTGCTAATTTATCAACATCTGTTGTTATGGCAAAATCAAGTCGATTGCTGTTAATTGTTGCTTCGTAAGTACAAGTGGATGCAAAGGTCGATGAAGGAAATACTGCATATAAAATGAGTATCAAAATCAATGTAATTTTGTATCTCATAGCAAATCTATTAATTAAGTTTGAAATTTTTTTAAGCTGCTGTCAATAGTCATTATTGCTAGACTGCAAGCACTTTTATTATGTGGCTATTAAATGTATGATATGAAAATGAAACTAAATATAATTGGAAAACTGATGTACTTACACGAAATTGTTTGGAATTATACAGATTGGTATAAATTGTTGATAAATCGATTGCTTCACAATGTTACTACTATTCTTAGGATGAGAAATGGTATTTTTATCTTAGGAGGAAATAGAAGTTTGATCGTAGATTTAGCCTCCGAGATATTTATTCACGAAGTATATAATCCAAAAGAGATGAAAATAAATCCAGGGGATTTAGTTATTGATATCGGTGCAAATATTGGGGTATTTGGACTATATGCATCTAAAAACTTAGCCTCTATGGTATACGAGATTGAACCATTGGTTGAAAATATACCTATAATTAAATCAAATTTTGAGAAGAATAATTTCAAAAATCTAAAAATTCTGAATGTTGCTGTTTCAGACAAAGATGGTTCAGACAAACTATTTACTGCAGATTTAGATTCACATGGTCTACTTTTTGATCATAACGTCCAAGGAGGTTTAACTAAATTTAAAATCGTTAAAACAATGACTTTGGAAACCATAATTAAAAAAAATAAAATAAATCATATTAATTTTTTAAAAATGGACTGCGAAGGAAGTGAGGGAAATATTTTTAAATCCACCAAATCAAAGACATGGAAAATGATTGATAAGGTTGCAATTGAGTATCATGATAACGTGTCGGTTTTGAATCACCAAAATATAGTTAGTAAGCTGACTTCAAATGGGTACAAAACAAGGATTGTAGAAAACGATAATTTTTTTGGATATATATATGCATGGAGAAATTAGATTGTGAATTTTACTATGAACAGAAATAGAGATTTTTATAATGGTTTTCATAAATCCTCAACACTCCAAACGAAATTGATTTCTGATAACAATTTCACTTATGAAACAACACTAAAAGTTTTTAATAAACACATAAAATCATCAGATACTGTTTTGGATGTGGGATGCGGAATTGGTGTTATAAGTTTATATTATGGAAATAAATGTAAATCTGTACATGGAATTGATATTTCTGACAAGGCAATTACATTTGCAAATGAAAGTGCAAAAAAACTTAAACTTAACCAAAAGATAAAATTTGAAGTTGTTGATTTTCCAAACAAATACTTAGCAAAGAAGTTTGACAAAGTTATTTTTTCTGAAACTTTGGAACATATTGAAAATGAAGATTTGGCTCTTCAGTCAATTTCTAAAATGTTGAATAAAAATGGTAATCTGGTTGTTACTGTCCCATCTGTCAATTCATTTATCTATAGAATAGGCTTAGCGAAGAAGTTTGATAAAGAAGTGGGGCATTTAAGAAGATACACAGTCGATTTTTTAAAGTCAAGATTAGAAAAGAATGGTTTTAAAGTTTTAAAAATTTATAAAAGAGAAGGACTTGTTAGAAATATTCTATTTTTTATAAAACCATTTGGATTTTTAATAAAGTTTATGAAAGGTTTTATTGGTAAATTTGTTATTTGGTTAGATTCACAAACAATTAAACTTGTTGGGGAATCTCAAATTATAATTGTTGCTACTAAAAAATAATTATGAAAATTCTTTTTTTGTCCAAATATCCAACAACACATATAGGAGGGGTGGAGAGGCATGTACGCGAGGTAGGGTCAAGGGTACAGGGTTCAGGGAATAGTTTAAAAACAATAACAACTGAAGATATAAATCCACCTAAGATTAAATATTTTGGACTGTTGTATATCTGGTATTGGTTATTTAAAAATCGGGATTTAATCACAAGGTGTAACCTTGTGCATATACACGATGTTTTTATTTGGTACTTACCATTTAGATTTCTATTTCCAATTAAAAAAGTATATATAACTTTCCATGGTTGGGAGGGAAAATTTCCTCCAACACTATGGTCGATTTTCAATAAACGAATTGCAAATAAATTAACAAATGGAAGTATTGCAGTAGGAAAATATATTGAGAAGTGGTATGGAATTAAGGCAGATTATGTTATTTATGGTGCAGCACAGCCATTAGCTGTTGGTCGTTCGTCATTAGCCAAAGCAAAAAACAATTTAGTTTTCTTAGGCAGAAAAGATGCAGATACAGGTTATTTTGAATTTTTAGTATGGTTAAAAAGTCGACCAGAGTTGAAAGTTAAATATGTAACTAATGAACCAAATCCAGAGAAATTTCTTCAAACTGCAGAGTATTGTGTACCCTCCGGATATCTTTCATATTTAGAAGCTAAAAATATGGGTTGTAAAATAATGACCTTTGCTAATAATCCATTAAAAGTTGATTATTGGAATGAAATTAAGCAACTTAAATCAATTCCAACTTGGGACGCCGTTTCCGATGTCTATTTAAAATTGTGGAAGTAAATGTGGTGTTATTCGATAACTAGTAATATAATTCAATTAAATTAAATGAAGAAAGTATTATTTCTACAAAGTTGGTTTTCAAAAGTTACAGATAATTGGTATCCATGGCTTGAAACAGAGTTAAAGAAAAAGGGATTCGATACTTATTTTCCCGATATTCCAGAAATGAGAAAAGATGTGCCTGATATGGCTAAAATTTTAAAATTTATTGAGTCTTTGAAAGTAATCGATAAGGATACAATTATAATCGGACACAGTCTTGGTAATTTGTTAGCAATGAGATTGGCTGAAAAGTTTAAATATAAACAAATGGTTTTAGTTTCAGCTTGGGACTATGATGATCTTTGTGAGGGACACGTATTGTTTTGGAAAAATAAAATCAATCATTCCAAGATTAAAGATCACGTCAAAAATATCACTGTAATTCATTCTGATAACGATCCATATTACACAGCAATTTCTGCAGAGGATACAGCAAAGAGATTAAATGCTAAATTAATTATTATTAAAGGTGGTGGACATTTTGGTTCAAAAGAGGGAACAAAAAAGATGCCTGAGATATTAAATCTTTTGTAAAACTCTATTATGAAAATAAAAACAAGTGAACTTCAAAATTTGGTTATGAAAGCCATGACCAAAAAGTATGATGAAGAATATTCATCAAGGATGACAGAACTTGTTATGTTCGGTGAGTTGTCAGGAAGAGTTTCCCATGGACTAGTTAGATTACTTGTTGGGGGAAATATACTTTTACAAAACCCGATTGGTAAAGCTGAAATAACAAAAGTAACAAAACTGTCGTCAATGATTGAAGGAAATGGAAACCCTGGAATGCTGGTTGGTTCGTTAGCATGCGACGAAGTTATTAGAATCGCAAAAGAAAATGATTTTGGGATAGTTGGTACTAAAGGTTCGTTCACATCATCAGGTGCATTGACTTATTATCTTGAAAAAATTGCTAAAGAAAATTTAATAGGAATTGTAATGGCAGAATCTCCAATGAGTACTCCACCAAATGGTGGAATAGAGCCTTTGTTTGGTACTAATCCTATTTCATTTGGTATACCTGCAAACCCTAAACCAGTAATTTTTGATATGGGGACAACTGCTATTACTTTTGGTGAACTGCTTAATGCTAAAGCTCTAGGAAAGACAATCCCTGAAGGAGTTGCTCTTGACTCAGCGGGAAATCCTACAACTGATCCTGAAAAAGCAATGGAAGGTGCCACTCTTCCATTTGATAAATCATATAAAGGTGCAGGACTTTGTATGATGGTTGAAATACTTGCTGGTACTTTACCACATTCTGGATATACAGGAATTGACTTAGATAATGGGTGGGGAAGTATGTTTTTGGCATTTTCGCCAAAATTATTGGGTGATGTTGAAGAATTCAAAAATCGAATGGAAAAAATGATAGATAAAATTAGAAATTCTAAAACAAAAGATGGAAGTAAAGTTAGAATTGTTGGTGAGAAAACATTGGACACAAGAGATAAAAATTTAAAATTAGGAGAGATAGAAATTGCTGATAGGATGTATGAATTGTTGGTTGAAGCAATAAAATAGAGTTATTTGATATAATTCTCCATATGACTCCAAGAAAAAATACCTTAAACGTTTCTGTTTGTGTGACGATATTTAATGAAAGCAAAGAAACAGTTAAAAGTCTTCTTGATGCACTAAATTCTCAAACTTTAAAACCAGATGAAATTATTATAATTGATGCAAAAGATTATAATAATTGTTCGCGGTCTAAGGGTAGAAATATTGCAATTGGTAAAGCTAGAAATGAAATTATTGCCATTACTGATGCGGGGTGTGTACCACACAAGGATTGGCTGACCCGCCTATGTTCAAAATTTCAAATAGGCGAGGCAGGGAAAAATATAGTGGTTGCGGGCGGTTATAACATGGTTACTAGGAATAATTTTGAAAAAGCCGAGTCAGTATTTTTAGGAGTTATTACTAAAAATATGGATAAAGATTATATGCCGTCTGCTAGATCAATGGCTTTTACTAAAAGCATATGGAAAAAAGCAGGAGGATTCCCTGAAAAACTTGGAAATACTGCAGAGGATACATTGTTTAATGTGGAGTTGGTTAAAGCTGGAGCAAAATTTGTGACTGCTAAAAAAGCAGTTGTTGACTGGTATTTGCCAAAGTCGATTAAAGATTTTGCATTAAAGATATATGGATATGCAAAAGGGGATGCAGAGTCGAAGATTTGGTGGCATCCTGTTAAAAAGTGGAGAACTCATAATTTAAAAATCATGACAGTTTTTGCGCGATATGTGTTGGGTATTGGATTGTTTTTTGCGAATAGTTACGTCTTCGTACTATACGCTACTCTCTATACGCTATACGCTGCCAGCAAAGCTGGCCTTTGGGGTATTCCTTTGCAATTTGTTTCTGATTTTGCAGTCATTGCAGGCTTTTTACGAGGTATACTTAAACTATGCGTAAGAATTTGATTTGGGCTGTTTTTGCAAGGGGAGTATTTCGTGTACTAACTATTGCAAAGACCTTTATTTTAGCAAGAATTCTTAGCCCTTCTCAGTTTGGCGTATTTGGAATAGCCTTTTTGGTTTTAGGTTTGCTTGAAATGTTAACTGAAACTGGTGTTAACGTAGTGCTTATTCAACAGGACAAAAAGATTGATGATTATATTAATACTGGATGGGTTGTATCCATAATCAGAGGAATTTTAATTTCTTTATTGATTGTCATATTAGTTCCAGTAATTACTTTATTTTTCAATTCTCCAGAATCAAAAAATATTTTATATTTAACAGCAATAATTCCATTCTTACGAGGGTTTATTAATCCGTCTGTGGTTAAATATCAAAAAGACTTGGAATTTAATAAAGAATTTGCGTTTAGATCTGCAATTATATTTGTTGAAGTTTTTGCAACAATAGTTATTGCATCAATTTTAAAGAGTGAAAATTCACTTGTTTTTGGGTTAATTATCTCTGTGTTACTTGAAATTGTTCTTTCTTTTGTATTTTTAAAGCCAAGACCAAAATTTGAATTTGATTACAAGAAATTGTCTAATATGATTTCTAAAGGTAAGTGGATGACGGGAGCTAAAATATTTGATTATTTATTTACACATGGTGATGACATTGTCGTTGGAAAACTTTTGGGGAGTTTTAGTTTAGGTATTTATCAGCAAGCTTACAAAATATCAAGTTTACCTATTTACGATATTGCTGAAACATTTCAAAAAGTCACATTTGCGACATACTCTAAATTAATTTCTGAAAAGAAGAAGGTGATTTCTGTTTATATTAAAACTCTTATAGCAACCTCTGCAGTTATTATTCCATTTGGAATTATGATATACATATTTCCAAATCAAATAGTGTTGCTTCTTTTAGGTGAAAAGTGGTTAAGTGCCGTACCTGTTTTAAAGGTGCTTGCAGTTTTTGGAATAATAAAAACTTTAGCAAATAGTGTTTTTCCGATACTTTTAGCATATAAAAGACAAGACTTGTTAATGATATTAACATTAATAGGAATTATTGGCTTGGGTATCACAATTTACCCATTAACTTTAAAATATGGTTTAGTAGGCGCAGGGATATCTACAATTATTGGAAGTTTAGTAATGATCCCACCTGCTTATTATTGGTTGAAAAAAGTTACTCATGAATAGTTTCTATATGAAGTATGAATAGCGTGTATTTAAATTATTATTTTAATGGAGAACTTGGTAGAGAGTTAATTTATTTACGGGAGATAGCACTAAGTCATGCCTTACCTCTTGTAGGACTTACTACATCTCATGAATGGTTATCTTACGGTCCATTTTATTATTGGATAATGCTTCCTTTCTTTAACTTGTTTCAAGGCAACCCATACAGTTTGTTCTATGTGGTATTTGCTGTTTCTTTTTTAGGTTTGTTTTTAAACTACTATGTAGTTAATAAGATTATTAATAAAAACATTGCCCTAATTTCAACTATTATGCTTGCCATATCTCCTTTATTAGTTTGGCAAACAAGGCTTTCTAAATTGCATACTTTCTTTTTTATATTAAGTCCAATACTTATGTATTTACTACATAAATTATGGAATAAAGAAAAAAAATATTTATTTTGGACTGGACTAACATTTGGATTAATGTTTAGTTTCCACTTAAGTCAAATACCACTCTTCGCTGTGATCATATATTTATTATTTATGAAGAAATATGATCTTAAAAGCTATGTATTACTCACACTAGGAGTAATAACACCTAATATCGGATTAATTATAGATAACCTTAAGATTTTAATCTGGATTCCTTACAGAATAATAAAATATCCAATTGTTGAAATTGGAAATACTTTTCACTCAGTCTATGAGTACTTAGGGAAAAATTTAATTTGGAATAAAGATTTGTGGTTGATACCTTTAATTTTAACAATATTTTTATTTATCCATTATGTACGAATAAATTGGAAAAGTTACAAAAATAATTTTATAACTTTTTATTTAATATCGATTATTGGTATTACGTTTATAGCAAATATACTTCATGGTGGAGCGCCAGTTCATTACTTTTTACCAATATATACTACGATACCTTTATTTTTGTCGATCTATATAGCTAAATTAAAATATTGGCCTATTATTACAATAATTATATTTTTTGTAAATTTTAATTTTTACTTTCACTTTGCAAACCCTGATGATTTTATTCCAATAGCAAGTCAAAACGAATTGGCAAAAAAAACAGTTAATGAAGCAAATGGTAAAGAAATAAATTTAAAACGAATTGGGCCTAATGATAATTATCCTGAAGATTATGCACAGAACTATAAATATCTAATTTTGTGGAATGGTGGTAAATTAAGTGAAAATTCTGAATATGTTGTTACCATTAATGAATATGAATACTTTAACCTTAAATAAAACTAACATTACTGACTTTGCAAAGGAACGTAATGAATTGCTAAAGAAGTCTAAATCTGAGTGGAATTTATTTTTAGATAATGATGAGACAATTACTAATCCAATAAATCAGTTATTCAGTAAAACAATAAACGATGCATACTATATTTACAGGAAGAATTATTTTTTAGGAAAATATGTTGGGACTGATAAAATAATTCGTTTGGTAAAAAAGGGAACTGGAAAATGGATGAGAGGGGTGCATGAAGTTTGGGTTCCAAATGATTTGTTACGTGTAGGAGTTATTAATGATAGTTTCATTACTCACAATACTGCGTCAAATTTGGCTTTATATTTAGAAAAAGTAAATTACTATTCAACATTGCATGCAAAAGCTAATTTTAATGAAGGAAAAAGATCAAGTATTTTTAAAATTATATTTTATCCAATTGCTAAATTTATATTTACATTTGTGAAATCAAGACATGTTGTATTTAGTATAATGCAGTCACTGCACTCTTTTATATCATGGTCAAAATTATATTTGCGACAATATTAATTCTTTTTCCTTTAGGGCAGTTAACTAAAATTAACGGTGTTAATTTAATAGATGTTGCTGTAGGTTTGCTAGCAGTAATAACAATTCTTAAAAGACCAAAATATCCAGAGTGGTTTAAATATTTTTTATATTTTATTTTGTTCTGTGTGTTCGGTTTATTGGTCAACTATGCACTATTCTCTATACCCTCTGCACTATACCTAGTCCGTTTACTTGCCTATTCTTTTGTTGCAGTTTATGTTTTTAACTATGTTAAAGACAAAACAGCTATTAGTCATTGGCTATTGGCTATTAGCACGGCGTCGGCTGCACTCGGCTGGGCGCAGTACTTATTGCTTCCTGATACACGATTCATATTTAACTATGGTTGGGATGACCATTTATATAGAATGATAGGAACTTTTTTTGATCCAACATATTTAGCACTTATTATTTTATTAGGTATTATTGTTGCAATTTATACAAAGAGCAATAAAGTTTTTTGGTTTCTTTTGATTAGCTTAGCCTTTACTTATTCTAGGGCAACATATTTGGCCTTAGGATTATTACTTTTGTATAAGAAGAAATTTGTAGCAATTGTAGTTTTTGCAATTGTTGTAATGTTATTACCTAAAATGCTTTCGGAAGGAACTGATTTTGGCAGAGTAGTTAGTGGTAATAATAAATTAAATAATTATATTGAAACTACTCAGATATTTTTAAAATCACCTGTACTTGGAATTGGATTTAATAATTTGTGTAGTGCAAAAGTAAAGTATCTAAACGTTACAAACACAGAGTCGCATGCTTGTTCAGGTTCTGATTCTTCGATATTATTTCTACTTGCGACAACAGGGATTGTTGGTTTAATTTTTTTCATAAATTTTGTATCAAAAATGCCTAAAAGTCAATTGCTAGTGACTAGCGCTGTAGTTGTGCTGATACATAGCATTTTTGCCAACAGTTTATTTTATCCACATATCATGTTCTGGTTATTCGCACTTGTAGGGTTAAAGGCTGAAGTTAACAATAAAAGAAGTTGATGTTTCATTTCCTGCAGGATCGACTGCTTTTACATCAAATTTGTTTTCACCTTCTGTGAGTGTAGTTGTAAAGGTAAATGTTCCGTCATCTTTTAAAGAAACAAATCTATCATTTATTGTTAAGTCTGCAGATTCGTCAACTGTACCTTTTACTGTTAATTGCCTCTGTCCTGGTCCGTAATAGGATGAACCATCTTTAGGACTTTCCACAACAAGTTCTGGCTCAGTATTATCATAAATAATTTTGTATGTTTTAGTTTGTGTACTTGAATTACCTGCAGTATCTTTCGCTATAGCATCAATTGAATTTTCTCCTTTATCTAAATTGAATACAAATGTGAATTGTCCTTCATTATTTGCAACAACTTCACTGACACTATTATTTGATCTTATTGAAATAACTGCTCCATTTTCAGAAATTCCAGTAATTTCTAGGTTTTCATCTTTAGAGAACTCTGGTATATTTTCAAATTGTGGAGGGGCAGGTGGCGTTGTGTCTGTTATTTCTATTGGTTTATTTGAATCTCCGATATTACCTATAAAACCTGCAAATTTAACTAAAGTTGGTAAACCTAAAAATATTAAAAAAACTATAGCAATAATCGATAGTAATACATAGGTAACTGCTCTTCTAATATTTCTCTTTTCTTCAACCGAGGCTAATCTAGAATATTTTTTCATCGTATATAGTATAATGTATTTTATACCACTTTATATGGATAAATACAAAGCAGTTTGGGTAAGTCATTCTTCAATTTCAGATTTTTTAGTTTGTCCACGTGCTTATTACCTTCGAAATGTGTATAAAGATCCAAAAACTGGTAATAAAATAACTGTAACTTCACCTGCCTTGTCACTTGGCCAGGCTGTTCATGAAGTTGTGGAAAGTCTTTCTGTGTTGCCTGTTGAAGACAGGCTTAAAATATCACTTCTCAAAAAATTTGATGTTGCCTGGGAGAAAGTATCAGGAAAACTGGGTGGGTTTAAATCAAAAGAGGAGGAAGAGACTTATAAAGAGCGTGGTACAGTAATGCTTAAAAGAGTAGAAGAACATCCTGGACCTATTTTAAATAAAGCCGTCAAATTGCCTTCTGATTTTATACCTAATTATTATCTCTCTGAGGAAGATGAAATAATTCTTTGTGGAAAGATTGACTGGTTGGAATATGTAGAGGCTACTGATTCAGTTCATATTATTGATTTTAAAACTGGTAAAAATGAAGAAGATGGTGAATCACTTCAGCTTCCAATTTACTTATTGCTTGCTACAAATTTACAAAGCCGAGCAGTATCAAAGGCATCTTATTGGTATTTGGACAAGTCTGATGATTTGATTGAAAAAGAATTACCTAATATCGTTGACAGTAAAGATAAAGTTTTAACTGTTGCTAGACGTATTAAACTTGCAAGGCAACTTAACCATTTTGTTTGTCCTAAAAATGGTTGTATGAAATGTAGGCCACTTGAAAGAGTTTTAAAAAATGAAGGTGAAAAGGTAGGTACTTCAGATACTAGACAAGATATTTATATTTTGCCATAAATTCATGCAAAAAAAAGTTGTTGTAAACAATATTATGCAAAAAGATTTTGTATACTATTTGACGGAAAAAATTGGTCATAATTTTGATCCAGATTTTAAACCAGAATTAACACCACAAGAAATGCTTGCACTCGGAGTTTTTGGTGGTAAATATATGACAGATTGCAAAAATGAATTCCCTGAAGATTAGTATAAAACTGCTAAATTATGCCATGAAAAACATGATTCAGAATTAAATTTTTTTAAAGTAAATGCTAGTCAGCCACTATCTGTTTGGATTAAAAAAGGATGGATAAATGAAGATGATCCAAGAGGTTGGTTTCAGTGGTATTGTAGATATTTTATGGGAAGAAGAACACTTGATGACGAAAGACAAATAAAGAGGTGGAAATCTTTTAAACGGCATGTATCACAAGTTAAAATAAATTGTAAAAAAGGTGATTTAAGTTGCAGAATTGTACAAAGACAAGCACTACTTCATTGGGCATATGATTCAAGAGTGATTTAGGAAATATATGATAATCAAAAAATTATTTTTAATTATTTTAATAGTACTAGCGATTTATTTTGTTTATTCACGTTTTTCAAAAGAAGATAAAATTATTGATTTAATTAGTCAAAATAATAATATTGAAAAACCTCAAGAAAGTTTTGCATTTGAAGAAATGACAATTCCATATCTTCAAGATAGAACGTATGAAAGTAAATTAAATGATTTAAGTGTTTTGTCTGAAAATAGTAATTACACATCTTATTTAACTTCGTACTCATCTGATGACTTAAAAATAAATGGTCTCCTTACAATTCCTAAAGGAGAAGTGCCTGATGGTGGATTTCCAGCAATTGTTTTTGTTCATGGATATATACCACCTGAAAGTTATAGAACCACTGAAAAATATACTGCCTATGTTGATTATTTAGCAAGAAATGGTTTTGTTGTGTTTAAAATTGATTTAAGAGGGCATGGAAGTTCTGAAGGCACTCCTGGAGGAGCATATTATTCTAGTGATTATGTAATTGATACATTAAATGCATACCCAGCCTTGCAAAATGCAGACTTTGTGAATAAAAATAAAATTGGTTTGTGGGGGCATAGTATGGCAGGAAATGTAACTTTTAGGAGTATGGTTGTTAAAAAAGATATACCTGCGGTTGTTATCTGGGGTGGTGCTGGGTTTACCTATTCTGATTTCTTGGAGTTAGGTATTGGGGATAATAGTTACAGGCCTCCTACTAATAATTCAGAAAGAGCGAGGAAAAGAAAAGAGCTAATGGATAGTTATGGGCAGTTTGACCCTAATAGTTGGTTTTGGAAACAAGTTACTCCGATTAATTATGTAGATGGGGTTACAACAAAAATACAACTACACCATGCAACAGATGATGATGTTGTAAATATTGAATATAGTAGAAACTTGAAGAATATTCTTTCAGAAAAAAATTTTGATTTAGAATTATTTGAATATCCAAACGGAGGTCATAACATTTCAGGCGCATCATTTTCCAAAGCAATGCAACAGACAGTTGAGTTATTTAAAAAGTGAACTATAATCGCAATATAGCAATTCCGATTTTAGAATTTGCTTCTGCTCACAAAAAATATAAATAAAATATGACAATTGAAGATAGGTTACGCGAGATAAGGGGATTAGCTTCACCAAGAAAAATTAATGCGGTTATTCACCCGGTTGAATCAGATGCTAACACAATATTCAGTTCTTTACCTGACGATGTAAAAGCAAGATTAGATAGAGGGTCTGGTAAATTAGAAAGAAAAAAAAGATTTCTTAAAAATTTGCAATCATTAGTTGAAGGTGGTTTTTCAATATCTCATTTAGTTCAAATGGATGACGAATGTGTAGATAATAAAGGTAGAATTAAAGAAGATAGGCTTAGAGATATAATCGCTGGCAAACATGACGATTAATTTAAATATCTTTTAATTTTTAAATCTTCAAGTAAACTAATTTCAATTTTTAATTTTTCTTTAAAACTAAATATTGCTTCATTTTCACCAAATTTATCAAATTCTAATCTTGCCGGGATGTTATCCTTTATCATTTTTGGGAAATCTCCTAATCTATCTCCTGTTAAAATTAAATGAATTCCTGCATATGCGCCCATTGAAGATAATCTTTTTATTGCATCCTCAATTTCTACACTGTATAGGTTGAAAACTGTACCTATGTAAATAATTACAGGAAATTTTTGAGATTCATTTTTATTCAGTATTTCAATTCTTCTATCTATTTCACGAGATAGCCATCTTAGTGCAGATAATGATTTGTCAGTTTCGTTAATTATTGGAGCAAGAAGATGGGGAATATTATTAAATTTACTAAGATTGTTTGTTGCGTCGTCGATGATTAGTCTGACATCTTCTAAAGTAAACTTAGATAATAAAAATAATAAATATGTTTTTAGGAATTCATATTTTTTACTGATAATATTACCTGTAACTATTAAATTACCAATTTTACTAAAATCTGTGTTTAGATACGGTATATCAAGTGGATTGTTTAGAGATTTGACCTCGTCTGGCAAGAAATCAGCAATAATTGGATTATATTTTTTAGTTGGATCAATAAGTTCTTCTTTTTTCTCAATAATTAACATTTCACTATTCTTTTCCTTAAATTCCTTAAAAGATTTAATTAGTACCTCTCTTGGTCTACTACTACCATCAGAAGGAGTAAGTACTCCTGTGCTTTGTAATTGATCTATAAGTCTTGCGGCTCTTGCGTATCCGATCGAAAGTCTTCTTTGAAGTAGTGAAGCAGAAGCCCTATCGTATTGAATACATGTCTTTACTGCTTCTTCTAATAAATTGTCTGGATCTACTGAAATTCCGGGAACTGATGAATATATATCTATCATAATTTTAATATAGTCCTAAAAAAATATATTTGCAAGAGTAGGGGAGTGGAAGGCATAAATTAAATTTGATATACTATAGTATATGGAAAAAAGAAAATTTGAAGAAGTTGGTTTAAATGTTGCTACTAATCATAGAGAGGCTTCTTCTGAGGAAATTCTTGTGGCAATGGCCGTAGCAGGTCGTGCTATTAGCCCTAAAGAATTAGCAGCAATGTCAGGATATCCACTAACGACCGTAAAAAAGTGTTTAAATATTTTGAAAAGAGAAGCTTTAGTTGAAAAACACAGGGATGGACTGAGATTTTATTATTCACTGAGAGGAAAGCAAAAATAATTTATGACTGAAGATCTAAGAATGATAGCGTGTGTACAAGGCAATTTAAATACACAATTGCCAGAAGCAGCTTTTCGCATTTCATATGAATCAGGAGGTATACCGATTACTCCGTGTGCTGGATGCCAATTTAAAACTCATTTAGAAAGAATTGCTAAGATTGCAGAAGAAATAGCCAGAGCTAAAACGATAGGAGTTGCGTTAAAACAACATGAGAAACATGCAGTACTAGTTTTTGAACATAAAGAAAGACTGCATGTTAGATGTACCTGTCGTTGTTGTACTGAAGTAGTTAAGGAAGAGTAGAATTTAAAAAATTTAATCAAATACTGTAAAATACTCCATGGGAATAGAAAGCGAACGAGTTGAATATCAGTTAATTTAAAACCTGTATATAAAACTACCCCACAAGGGTGGGATTGTAGAAGCTGTATTGATTGAAAAGCCGAAAGTAAATTCAATTTCAATTGAAGAATTACTACTGAATTAGTTACTTCTGTTTGGAAATAGGTAAGCAAAAGTAAAATTTCATCTAAATATGGTGATGTACTATAATACCCAAATGCCAGAAATATTAAGATTGCCAGATTCAGGGCGCACAAATGAATTTTATGCTGATTTTACGTTGAAAGACGATGATGAATTTGTAGTGGTAACAGAAGGTTGGATATTTGCACCACATAGAGGTAATGAAATGATGGATATAATACAGTCCAAGCTCTCGTTATTAGCTCGTGATAGAAATAAGACCTTCATACATTTATATGAAGCCTCAACTATTGAAGGTAAAAAATTAGTTCAGCGAAATTCAAGATATAGCTATGTCGGAAGATCACATGCAGGTTATTCAGTTTATAAAGCTGTTTATGAACCAGAGTAACATTTTAGAACTATGACAAACACAATTTTTACAAATAAGGCACTTTCAAAAATGAAAGATGTTGGACTTTCTGAATCCTTAGTGCTTGATGCTTTTAACTCCGGAATAGTTGAAAAGTGGTCTACTGGAGGTGGGTATAATAGTGTTAAAAAATATAATGGCTACGAAATTGGAGTTGCTTGGCTTCGAGACGAAAAAGGTGCATACATAATCACTTCAGTTTGGAAAAGAGATAATAGGAGATAATCTTATTTGCAATTTATATAGTTGATCTTTCTTCTGTTTTGATCAAAGATCAGAATAGGTATGAAAATTAGTCGTGACTCGGCAATTCAAATTTTAAAATATTGTGATAAACACAAAAAGTTTAATTTCCCATTCTTTGTAATGTGCAAAGAATATTCCCCAGAAGATGATGATTTTGTAGAAATTGGACCTGATGAATGGCAAGCAATTGAAGATGATGACACTTATCAAACATTTGAACTGTGGGAAAAACAGCCTCAATCAGATACAGAGATAATTTTAGATAGATTAAATATCTTAATTAAAAATTACAAAAAGTATTTAAAAAATGAAGCTTCAGATGACGAAAATTCAGAATTGTCTGATTTGCATCAGTTCATCTCCGGCAAACTTGATGCATATGTAGAATGTAGAGATATAGTTTTAGAAATTAGTAAAGTTGTATAATAGTTAAAAAATGGATTTAAATTTTGATACAGCCTTGTTAAGTAATTATGTTAGTAATTCTCAAAAAGCAAGAATATTGACTGAAAAATGGACGTTAAATAATATTTATTGTCCTAGTTGTGGTGACTTTGTTAATGAATATGCAAACAATGCGCCCGTTGCTGATTTTTATTGCTCGAAATGTAATGAAGATTTTGAACTAAAATCGAAGTCTGGAAAATTTAACGCTTCAATTTCTGCAGGTGCATATTCTGAAATGATTAAAAGAATTAGTTCTAGAGAAAAGCCAAATTTTTTCTTTCTAGAGTATGTTGCTAAGTTATTAAATGTGAATGATTTTTTCGTTGTCCCTAAACATTTTATTATCAAAGAAATTATCGAAGAGAGGAAACCTCTAAAAGAAACTGCAAAAAGAGCAGGTTGGGTAGGCTCAAATATAAAGTTCTCAAAAATACCAAAAGCAGGTCAGATATATTATGTAGAAAAAGGAATAGAAATTCCAAAACCAATCGTATTGGAAAAGTGGCAAAAAACTGTATTTTTAAAGAAAGTTGATGATGTTAACGCAAAAGGTTGGATTTTGGACATTATGAATTGTATTGATTCTCTCAACAAAAAAGATTTTACTTTGCAAAATATATATGCTTTTGAAAACGATTTGTCTGTTATCCATCCTGAAAATAAAAACATAAAGCCTAAAATTAGACAGCAGTTACAATTCTTAAGAGACAAAGGCTATCTAGAATTTATCGAGGCTGGAAAATATCGACTGAGATAGTTGACTTTCTTTCAAATTCGATCAATGATCAGAATATGGATGAAAAAATCAAAAAATTTCCAAAACATTCTTGTCAATTTTGTGGTTGTGAGCGTAAGTTAGTTGAAACAATTATAGATGATGAGTTTTTTTGGGATAAAGATGAACAAACATATCAGCCTGATAAGTTTACTGACATTTTTGAACATACTGGCAATAATCGCTGTGTACAGTGTGAAAAAGAATGGTCGGGTACGTGAATCTTCCGACTAGAAGGGTAATTGATCGCCAGAAGTGGTTAGGAATTTAATTTTAAGATATTCAAATGAAGGCGATAATTTGTTAGATCCAATGATAGGTGGTGGTACAACTGCTATTGAAGCAAGGATTTTGAATAGGAATATAATAAGTATAGACGTTAATGCAAAAGCTGTTGAGAGAACTATTAAGTGCCTTCAATTTGATGCCCTAAATTCATCTGTACAAAGTGTGATGGTCGGAGATGCAAGAAACTTAAAAATAGTAAAGGACAAAAGTATTGATTTTGTGTTAACTCATCCTCCATATGTAGACATTATAAAATATAGTGATGGCAAATTAGAAAATGATTTGTCTAATATTCATGAGATTGATAAATTCATAGTAGAAATTACAAAGTAGCTAAAGAGTTATTTCGTGTACTAAAAAATGGAAAATATTGTGCTATTTTAATAGGCGATACTAGACGAAATAAAATGTATCAACCATTGGCTTTTAAAGTTATGGATGCATTTTTGAAAGTTGGATTTAAATTAAAAGAAGATATTATTAAAAAACAATTTAATTGTACTGCTACTGGTTTTTGGGTTAAAAAGTCTAAGGATTTAAATTTTTTGTTAATAATGCATGAACACCTATTTGTATTTCAGAAATAAATTAATTTATAAAATCTTCAGGTGTATAATCGAGCCATGAGGAAAGTGGATGGGAATACTTTAAATGCCAGGATTGGGAGGCATGTTGAAGTGGAGATTGATATTAGAGAGAATTTGGCTTGGAATTTGATGATGCAGGTGGTTAGATTTTTTGTAGTTCCTGTTAAACTTTTTAATGAATACTTTACAAAATTTAAACTTTCCAAAACTTCAAGATTTTATAATTTAGTTAATTATCCATTGTCTGATTATTTATTTAAAAAAACTATTGAAGCAGTAGTTATATTAGGACTATTTAGCATAGGATTATATGCATTTGAATTTGAAGAATTTCAGTTTATTGTTGCAATGGTTTTAATTGCTTTAATATTATTTTTGCCGGCATTTTTAAAAATTTTGTTTTTGGCTTTTGTAATGCTTGTTGAGTTGATTGTGAGAATTATTAAATCAATCTTTTTTACAGTTAAATCATTGGTTACTGAAAGGACTTATTAAATATAAATTTGAAGTTTGTATACATGTTTTAAAAGATGTATACAAAGTACACCAGTTTGTATACATTAGGGTATATAATTAATATATGGATAACAACCTGTTATTTATTGATGAATCTGGTGACCATAGCTTAAATAATATTAATTCTGACTTTCCAATATTTGCATTATTAGGATTAATAATTGAAGAATCAAGTTATAAAATACTAATTAATGAAGTTAATGACTTTAAAAATAAATATTTTAAGACAACTAGTGTCGTATTACATAGTAGAGAAATAAGAAAATGCGAAGGCGTGTTTGCAATCCTTTTTGACTTAAAAGTTAAGGAGGAATTTTATAAGGATTTAAATTCAATTATTACAAATACAAACTTTATGCTTGTTTCTTCTGCAATACTAACTTTAGCAAAGCGTTATAACGAGCTTTTATATAAAGGTAGTGGTGTTGTCTCTTCAGGAAGATTTGTAAATAGATATAATCAGGAATTGTTATTTAAACGCAAAAGCCAAAATGATATAGGATTACAATTAGCTGATTTGTGTGCATACCCAATAGCAAGACATGTGTTGTATCCAGAAGAGCCCTATCCGGCGTTTGAAATAATTAGGAGTAAAATTCGAAACAATCGTGGAAAAGTTGAAGGTTTTGGAATTAAGATATTTCCTTAAAAAAACAAAAAGCCTTCTTTCGAAGACCTTTTGCCGATCGGGGACACCCCGGTCCATTCTTATTATATACCACATCTGTCAAGTTTAGCAAACTAGATCAAATTATATCAATTCCTTTAATTTTTCCCAGATTTTGACCATGGCGAGGGTGTCTAGGCCACAGTATTCTAATAATTCTTTTGCTTTTGATTTGTCTGTTGTGTGGATTAACTCCCACCAAACTAGCATTGCTTGATCGCCTTTGTTTACAGCCAACTTTTTATATGAGAGGTCTGGAACCATTACAGGTAAAACATTTTTGATTGACCAACTGCCTAGGAAGTCTGGATGAATGTAGAGTTCTTTGTTAATGAAATCTGCTAGGTCTATCATTCTACTATTTACATCATCCAAAAATTCTTTGTATTCTGGATATAATCCTGCAATGTCTTTATTTCTTTCAAATTCAAAAGTTTTATTCCAGACTACTACTGAAGCAGCATCTTTAATGTCCTCTTTTAGTTTTTTAATTAAATTTACTGATGGGTCACCTAATTCAGTTTCTAAATATTCTTGATGCATCATTGTTCCGTCACTCTCTACTATGTGCAATGAATACTGGAAAACCATATGTTGATATGGCTTGTAGCCTTTATAAATTGGAATTGCTAGCGGGTAAGTTTCATAATCTAAAAAGTAAATTGGAAAAACAAAAGTATTTAAAAAGTCTGATAATCCTGTTGCATTTAAATATGGAGTATTTGATTTAATTATATTTTTGATTAACGTTTGTTTAGGTGAAAGTGGAAAACTGTCTGGGATATCTTTGATTTCTAAAATCCTTGAATCTTTTAACTCTCTTTTCTTCTGTGGGTGGAGGGCTGGGATATGGTAAATTGATTTTTCTGGTAAATTTGGGTGACAAAGTGAGATACATGGGCAGGACTTAGGATCTAAACATGTTTCTACATGGTCTGGAGTGTCTTTACCTGCCACTTTTTCTGCTTCCATCATTTTCTCCTGTATTTCTATGGTTAGTTCCATTACTTCATTTGTAACGTCGTTTATTTGGAAGAGTTCTTTGATATTTAGTGAATCTGATAATATATATTCTTTGTTTAAATTAACTACATATACTTTATTTATTTTAATTGTTTTACTTTTTACAATGTATTGGAAAGTGGCATCATATAAATGTTCTTTTTCTACTTTGGTGGTACTTTTAACTTCATATAAATCGTAGGTATCATCAGTATTTTTAATTAATGCATCTGACCTTGATTCAAAACCATTTGAAATAAAGGTTTCTTGCCAAATTGCATGGGGGAGAAGTTTGTGGGCTAGAGTTTCAACTTCATAACCTTGCTTCATTAAATGTTGGTCATATACTGATGGAGTAAGGTTATTTAATTTGTTGTGCTTATCTGCCCAGAGATGCATAGGGGACTTTAAAAAAAGTAGAAAGTCTGATTTTGCGATCATTTTAATATTATACAACTTTTAATTAATTCTATTGACTTCGGTTTGAGTTTGGGTTAAATTGAATAGAATGACCATTCCTAAAGAAATGATAATTTACAAAACTCCAAATGGTGATGTAAAAGTTGAAATTCTATTAAGAGGCGAAAATATCTGGCTTACTCAAAAGACAATATCTAAATTATTTGATTGTTCTATAGATAATGTATCGCTTCATTTAAAAAACATTTTTAAGGAAGGAGAACTGTCAGAGAATTCAGTTGTCGAGGATTACTCGATAACTGCTGAAGATGGAAAAAGTTACAAAACAAAACATTATAACTTTGATGCTGTCATAGCTGTTGGTTATAGAATTAATTCAATAAAAGCTACACAGTTTAGAATTTGGGCAACCAAAATAATAAAAGAATATATAATTAAAGGCTTTGTCATGGACGATGAGAGGTTGAAAGATCCAGACTATATTTTTGGCAAAGATTATTTTGAGGAACAACTGGCAAGAGTTAGGAATATTCGTTCAAGTGAACGAAGAATGTATCAAAAAATTACTGATATTTATTCAGAATGTAGCGCTGATTACGATTCAGATAGTGATATTACTAAAAAGTTTTTTGCTACAGTTCAAAATAAACTACATTTTGCAATTACAGTCAAACAGCAGCTGAAATAATATGTAAAAGAGTGGACAGTAGAAAAAAAGATTTAGGATTAACTACTTGGAAAAATGGGCCAGTGGGCAGTATTCGAGAAACTGATGTAATTATAGCTAAAAATTATTTAAATGAAAGCGAACTAGATCAATTGAATAGAATAGTTACAATGTATTTAGATTATGCAGAATTCCAAGCAAAAAACAGAGTTGCTATGTATATGAAAGACTGGATTGAAAAATTAGATGCATTTCTTCAATTTAATGAAAAAAACATACTTTTTGATTATGGGAAAGTGAGTAATAAAGTTGCAGAAAAGTTGGCAATTAAAGAATATAAAAAGTATAAGATTGCAAAAGATAGAAATTATTTTTCAGATTTTGATAATGTTGTTAAAAAATATCTAAATTATCAAAAAAATGAAGTTAAAATTTAAAAGAATATATAGTGTTGTTAAAATAAACATTAAGAAATTTATATTTCCTTTGTGGCTTTTACCCTTAAAACTTATTACTTATCCTGTTTATTTTTCATTTTATTTAACTTGGAAAATTATATCTTGGCCTTTTCGTAAGTGGTCTAACTTTTTTAAGTGGATATTCTGGAGTTTCACGATTATTTATTTCCTTTTTTCTTTACTAGTCATTTTTGATTACTTAAGTCGAGAATATGGAAGTTTTGATAAAATGTTTTGTGGTACTGGAGTTAAGACTAAACTTCAAAATTCAGTAGTTAGAATAATTGGTGGAGAAGGCGAAGGATCTGGATTTTTCATAACTCCTACTGAAGTTGTAACAAATTTCCATGTAATTGCTGATGAACCTAGTCCTAAAGTAGTATTTCCTGATGGGACATTTCAAACGCCTAAAAAGATTGTGGGTGATAAAAAGATGGATATTGCTGTTTTGACATTGGATAAAGAGTTCCCTGAAATGGTTTATGAATTACCTGAAAAACTTGGTCTTGTCGCTGATGAACCACTTCTTTCAGCAGGTTTTCCACTTGGGTCTGAAGTTGTTGGCGGTGTTTCTATTGTAAAAGGTAATTTTATAGAATTTAGAAGAAGTAGAAAAGATGTAGTAAGTTACATTCAAACTAGTTTAAGTTTAGTCCCAGGAATGAGTGGTGGGCCTCTAGTAGACCAATGCGGTCAAGTTGTGGGGGTTAACACAATGAGCCTTGCTGGAATATCATTTTTTATAACTGCCTCTGACGTTAAAGCAAGTCTTCCTAACCTTACTGATCAAGAAATAGTTAAAATTAATGTTGATCCCAAAAAATCTCCTGATCAAGCTGTGTATGCGTTTTATACATATTTGAAAGCACGTAACATGGAAAAGGGATATAACTTACTTAGTGCAAAGTACTTAGAAAAGACAAATTATACAGAGTGGACAAATAGATTTACTGATATATTGGATGTAAACATAGTTTTGACGGAACTTGTTGAAGACAGTGATACTCAAGTATTTGTAAAATTTGGAACTACTAACTGGGTGGATGGAGAAACTGAATATCATTTCTATGAAGGTACTTGGGATACTGTAAATGAGGAGGGGACTTATAAAATGGATAAAAGTAAGATAAAAGAAGTAACTGAACCTAACTGGGAGTGGTTTTATTAATTAATTTTTCTGCTCTCCAATATTTTGTCAATTTGTGTTGCACGACTTGCAACCATTAAATCGGCAGCAATTTTTTCTATTCCATAATCTTTTTTAATTCCAATTTTACCATCTGATAAAAAGTGTTTTAATACTACCATTAATTGAACAATTCTTGGATCAAATGAACCGCAGAGCGCTGCAATGTCTAGATCGTGATAAAAAACTCCAGCTGCTGCATATGAGTCTAAATGTTTGAGAATTAGTGGAAGCTTTTTTTTGTAGTCATGTGCAAACAATTCTTTGTCAGGGACATCGTCTAATACCCATCTTGCATTTAACCTGGGAGAGAAAGGGTCTTTGATACCTGTTAAGAAATCATTATTTTCAGCTCTTACTCTTGCTATTTCGTCGGTATTTTTTACGTCATTATATTCGAGAGTTTGGTGATTGTTTCGTGCACGTAGTTTTAGCATGACTGTAGCATTCCATAACCCCTCAGCAATGTTTCCTTTACTCATAATTATTGAAAAAGTTAAAAACTTAGATAAATTGACTCCTTCAGCTCCTTTATTTTTTTCAACCCAGTCCCAAAGTGGTTTGACTTGTTGGTTATAGAGATTCGCGATAGTTTCATTTGATGAATCAGTATCTTGTAGTATTGCTTCAATGTTATTTAAAATTGATGATCCTGGGTTAACCTCTAATAAATGTTCTGAACCTTTTATATTTTCTTGGCTGAATTCAATTTGTTTACTATTTCTACTACTATCAACTAACCTAATTAAAATATCGTTAAGGTCATTCATTTCAAATGAACTTAATGCATTTTCTATTTCTTGAGGACTTTTTAGAGAAGCTAAATTAAGTAAATCAATCGCGGCACCTTTGCCAATTTTTGAAATATTTAATATATCTTCAAATTCATCAAGACCTATATAATTTTCTGGTTTGTCGTAAAATGCTAGTGGTTGATCGTTTGTAGCTGCCCATCTGTCATGTCCATTAATTGCGTCTAATAGTAATTCATCTGTGAATTGAAATTCAGGGTTACTTTCAGGAAATTTTAAACCAGATAAATTGTTTGGTATGTCTTCCTTATCAATCAGATAATTGCGTACGCTCTCAAGAGTTGTTTCTGACAAAATTATCTGAAATTTCATCTAATTTTTTACTTACACCCGAAGCATCCCCAGCGGCTTTAAGCAATCCTATTCCTGCTAATTTTAAAAAATCTCTTCTTGATATATCTGACATATTTTGGAGCTGGTGGGTAGAATCGGACTACCGTCGATGGTTTACGATACCACTGCTCTGCCACTGAGCTACACCAGCGAAGTCTTAATTATATCCTAATAGCCAATGAATTTCTCAGTTTTCACCCTGTCTTGTGGAATCTTCATCTCATCTAAAATATCCTCCATTGCATTGGCGAATGTATTTGGTCCTACGGACCAGAACATGCAATTTTTAATTTCCAATTTACAATTTCCAATGAATTCTAAAATTTTTAATTTATCAATTCGGCCAACTAGAGATGTATCAATATATTCAATTTTAATAAAATCATTTTCTTTTTGCCATTTGTCTAATTCCCTTTTAAATACATGGTCAGAATCTGAATTGGAATAGATTAAAGTCATTTTAATTCCTAATTTATTATCAATATTATATTTAATCATTGATCTAAATGGTGTTATTCCAATACCTCCTGCTAAAAAAATATTATTTGTAATATTTTTGTCAATAATAAATGCACCAAACGGTGCGCGGGATTCGATTTCTGATCCTATCTCTAAACTATCAAGATTTTGTTTGAATTCTGATTCTTTCCTTATTCTTGTTGTAATTTGAATAAATTCTTCTGTGGGTGAATTTGCTATTGTAAATTGCTTGGTTATTTTACCTAAAGTAATATAGGCATATTGCCCTGGCTGCCAAGTAAATTTTTCACTAGGAGCAAAAAAGAATGATTTTGCGTCTTTTGCTTCAATAACTTCTTTGACAAGTTTTAAGAACATGCTAATATTATATATTATGTGCTTCAACTGTGGATGTGAGGAACCAGAAAACGATATGGGTAAGTCTGCTGTAGTTGGTGCTTCACTTATTGAATCTTCATTTGTAGAAATGGCAAAAGAGTGGGGAATCAGTGTGGAAGAGACAAAAGAGAACGTATATAAACTTCTTAAAAAGCAATTAAATAAAGATTAACGATCTTCTTTTTTGATTAGATTCCAGTGGTATTTGTATAGAGGAACTCCTACAAGAAGCATTGCAAGTGCTGTGGAAACTTGTCTTTGCCTATTTCTTGTTGTTTCTTTGTCCTGTTGTGCTTTTTGGTCTGCTTTTTCTTGATCAGTTAGAGCAATTTCTTTCCCTGTTGGGTCAAACTTTGAAGTTAATGGATAATCATACCTGTCTGCTTCTTTAAATAGATATACTTTCATTCCAAGATCTACAATTTGAATTGTTCCTATTACTGCAATAATTAATCCTATGAAGGAGAAGAGGTATAAATATAAAAGACGGATACTAAATTTCATGTAATTTTAATAATACAATTAATTATTTCTACAAGCAACTGCGTCTACCATCGCTGGTTTAATCATAGCTTCAAATGTTGCTTGCTGTCCGCTTGCAAAATATCCGATTACATCACCTGTAGCTGAATCGATTATTTCAACATCATTACTCGCCCCCAAGACTCTTCTCATTCCGTACAAAGTTCTTTTGTTGGCTTCTGTGTATGAACCTTTTTCAACACACAACCTGCCTTTTTCAGGTTTTGGATCTGGCACTACTTTATAATCTGCACATGTTTCAAAATTTGTAATATGTCCAGGAGGTGTTGGTTCGCAACTTGTGGATGTGCTGTTGTCACTATTTGCAGTTAAATCTTCTGTCGTGGTAGATGGTGCTGCCGTCCCATCGCTATTGTATGTGTCTTGTGCTAATGCAGGTCTACCATCACGATTGGTATCACCTGTTGCTGAAGTTATATCTGTATTTGATCCTTTATATATTGCAATTCCTCCTGCTGCAGCAGCTATCCCGAATACAACAGCTGCTTGTATACCAAGATCTCTCCATGTTGCTCCTTCGTGTTCAGCCATGCGGAATTATATGACTTTTTAATGTCTAATAGCAAGTTTTTAAAACACTTATTGACTTCGTGTATCCTTTGGTTTAATGTTAATTTATGCTAGCTTCTGAATTAATTATATTTAAAGGTAAAAATATTAGAAGAAAATGGAATTCAAAAAATGAAAAGTGGTATTTTTCTGTAGTTGATATTATTTCAGTTTTGATCGATCAACAGGATCATAAACGGGCTCAGAGTTATTGGACAACACTTAAAAATAGACTTAAAGATGAAGAGAGTCAGGTCATCACAAAATGTGACCAACTGAAAATGACAGCTTCAGATGGTAAAAAATATTTGACCGATGTAGCTGATGTTGAAACATTATTTCGTTTAATACAGTCAGTTCCTAGTCCTAAAGCAGAGCCTATTAAGTTGTGGCTTGCTAAAGTGGGTTATGAAAGACTTCAAGATATGTCCGATCCTGCAAGATCACTAAATCGCGCTCGTAATTACTGGCAAAAAATGGGAAGAAGTGAAAAATGGATACAACAACGGATGATGGGTCAGGAAACTAGAAATAAACTTACAGATTATTGGAAAACACATGAAGTAAATGAACAGAATGAATATGCAATTCTAACAAACATTATTCATGAAGAGTGGAGTGATTTGTCAGTTAAAGAATACAAAAAGTTAAAAAGTCTTAAAAGTGAAAATTTGCGTGATCATATGACTGAAGCGGAGCTTATTTTTTCTGCTCTTGCAGAGTTTTCAACAAGACAAATTGCAGAAAAGTTGAATTCAATAGGATTTGAAGAAAATAAATTGCCTTCCAAAAAAGGTGGAGGAATTGCTAAACTTGCTAGAACTGAATTGGAAAAGAAAATAGGTAAATCTATAATTTCCGACACAAATTATTTACCTGTTCGTAAAAAACTAAAATAATATGGCAAATACTATCAAATGCAAGACTTGTGGGGCTATTATTGACGTGGCTGAGGAGTTAGCACATGATATTAAAGAATCTGTTGTTTTAGAGGAAAGGAAGAAGGCTCAAAATGAGGTTGATGAGGTTAGAAGAAAGTTTACGAATGATATGGGAAAGCTTCTTGATGAAATTAAAACACTTCGGGAAAAGGATGAAATGCGAGATATTGAGATGAAAAAGAAATTAATGGAGAGTGAGGAAACAATAAAACAGGACGTAAGAAGAAAAACTGAAGAAGAACATCAATTAAAGGATGCTGAGAAAGAAAAGTTAATTCAAGATCTTAAAAAATCACTTGAAGATGCACAGAAAAAGGCTACTCAAGGCTCGCAACAGTCACAAGGTGAAAGTTTGGAATTGACTTTAGAAACTAAATTACGGCAAGAATTCCCTAATGATGAGATTTCAGAAGTTAAAAAGGGAGTTAGAGGAGCTGATATAACTCAATTGGTTGTAGATAAATTAAATAGAAAATGTGGATCTATTCTTTGGGAATCTAAAAATGCTAAATGGAGTGATGGATGGATTGAAAAGTTAAAGGAAGATCAAAGACAGGCAAAAGCAGATCTTGCAGTTTTAGTTACAGTTAATCTTCCTGAAGGAATTAATACATTTAATTTTGTGCGTGGAGTATGGGTTTGTAGTTGGACTAGTTTTGTCCCTCTTGCACTTGCGTTACGCTTTAATCTTATTAATATCTATTTTGAAAAACAGAATGCTGTAGGGGTTGATGAAAAAATGAAAGTTTTGTATGAATACTTAACTGGAAATGAGTTTAAACATAGAGTTGAAGGAATTGTTGAAGCCTTTGGCACATTACAAGATGATATTGAACGGGAAAAGAGATGGTTTTCTTCAAAATGGGCAAGGCAAGAAAAAGAAATAAGAAAAGTAATTGACCATACTCATGGTATGTATGGGGATTTACAGGGAGTTACAGGAAGAGCTTTACCTGAAATAAAATCATTGGAATTATCTGAAAATACGGATTAAATGTGAGCGGGTAACGGTAATCGAAACCGTATCTACTCCTTGGGAAGGAGTCATTCTACCACTAAACTATACCCGCATTTCATTCCGCTTTTAATTATAGCAAATTAACGAGGTAGGACTAGAATGTTTCCAGCATAAATTATATTTGGAGTAGTGATTTTATTTTCTCTTGCAATTTCTACCCATTTATAGCCATCACCGTAGGCTCTGACTGCAATTTTCCATAGTGAATCACCTTTTACTACCTCATAAGTTGCTGAAGTTAATGTAACTGGTTCATTTGAAGTAACAGAAGTGGCAACTTCTTCTGATTCGATAACCACATCATTTGATGCTACAACATCAATTTCTGGAATAACTAATTCTTGATCAACATCTAATACACTTGCATTAGGTAATTTATTTTCAGTTGCTATGTCAACCCATCTAAAACCATCTCCATAGTAGTTTTCGGCAATTGTCCAGAGACTTTCTCCTTTTTCGACTTTGTGAGTTTTCACTGTGGATTCAATAGAATTTGGTTGATCAAGCAACGCTTGTGGTATTGTTCCTCTGTCTGCTTTTAAATACTTAACTACTAAGGTTGAAACTACAATTACTACCAAAATTCCCAAAAACATACTTATTGAAGTTTCATTCAACTTTATTTTTTTAAGAAGATTTTTTAATTTGTTTTCCAATTTAATTGCCCAATCATCAGGGCAGAAGATATAAGACACAATTTATATTAGTTGTTTATTGATGTCAAGTGGAGATCTGAATCATCTTGAAATTCCATAGTAGTTATTATTATTGGTTGGATAGAATATTTTAAATATGAAACATATCCAACTGTAATATTTATTACTATAAGGAGTGCGACAAAAGATTTAAGTAATCCAAATTTCATGTCTGTATTGTATACTATAAGATATAATAAGTCAAAAATTGTACGTGTTTAGGACTCTAATGTTATAATTATTTGTATTATGGCAACCATTTTTGAAAGTATTAATTTTATTGTTGAATCTAAAGAAAAACCAGAAATTGATAGGCTTGAAGGTGGTCATATAAAAATATCTCCAAAGATAGAAATAGAAGATCGAACTAAATTAACTCCACAACAGGCAATTGAATTAATGAGGCTAACTATAGTTGTTGGAATAGCCATGAAAGAAGGAATGAAAAAGTCTGGTATAAATATAGGCAGAATTAATTATCAAGATAATGGAAATTGGACTCCTCATTTTCATATTCATTTGTACGGTCGAGCAATTGACGCCAAAATTCAAAAGTTTGGTGACCCGATTATTAGTGGATATAGGGAAGAATACAAACCTTTAAATTCAGATGATATTACAAATATAAAAGAAGAGATTGAAAATCAATTTAAATTGGAAAAGTTTCTGGATTCTTCTTGGGGACTCTGATTGTATCTGTGAGAAATTTATCAATCAATTAATTATTTCGTTTCTAATTTGTAATGCGGTACGTTAAACGTACCAATTGCCAAGTTAAACTTGGCGGAGTCAATGGTACGAGTTTAGAACTTTAATATAGAATGTTTTAGGTGATATTATTACAATAAAATGGAAAGCACTCAGAGAGAAAATACTCAATCGAATAATTTTTCGTGGCGTGATGCATTAGAAGATCATAAAGAATGGCTTCAAACGGATATTCCTTTTGGAGAATACCATGGATTTAATTATAAGGAAGCTGGCTTCGATCTTGAAACTCAAATGAAACAAAGGAGAGACGGAATAATTATTGATGTTGGCGGTCCAACTCGTACATTTGGCGAAGCATTTAATGTTGACTCAAGTGCATTCAAAAGAGTATTTAGTACAAATATATCCAAAAAAGCTTATACGTTTTCATCCGAAAATGTCGATTTTCAAGCTGATGGTAGGAAGTTACCGCTTTCTTCAGATTCTGTAGATGTTGTTTTTGCCGAAGGAGTTATGAGACCGTTGGCTTCTGGCTTCATAGAAGAGGGAGCTAGAGTGCTTAAACAAAACGGGTTAATGTTAATTCATTCGTGCAACGAAGCCTCTATCAAAATAGGTGAAAATCTTGGCTTAGAAGTTAAGGAAATTGTTAATGTAGATGAAAAAGATCCTGGTGACCTATTTCTAGTTGTGTTTCAGAAATTGGTTGATGTAAAGCCTGAGAATTAAACATACTCCAAATTAAGTTAGTATTTTTTTTAAATATATCAGAAGTTCTAGTCCCATCACGGGGTATATGCAGTTTGATATAGTTATTGAAGCTAATTTGTAATGCGGAGTCAATGGTACGAGTTTAGAACTTACAAATAAGGTAAACAACTCTTATCCTTTCTCCCCCCACGCTTTTTTTCTAAGTTTCTTTAGAAGTTCTTCTTCCGCTGGGTTCTGATCGACAAACTCCATGCTCTCAAGTCTACGAAGCATACCATTTTCACTTGGAGATAATCTTGGATATTGAAAATCAGGATCATCTATAAGATTTGATATAGCGTCAAGATTTTGAAGTAGTTTTTTAACATGCGTTTCTTCTACTTCTGATGATCCTCGCTCATTAGCTTCTTCAGCTCCTTTGATGTGAGTGTCTGCAGATTCTAAAAATGCATTAAAAAACAAATTTGATGCAGTCGGTCTATTTTCTTGGTTCTTTTTTTCTGACATATTATAATTTATCTTAATTATATCAAAAGTTCGAAAATAATTATTAAAATTGAATAATTGATATATTTAGATATACTTTTTGTGCCTAATTTGTAATGCGGGATCGACGAGACTCGAACTCAGGTCTATAGCTTGTACTCGAAATATATTAAAACGTGTTCAAGTAAAGTATGGTGATGGTAAATCGTCAAATAGTCAGGGTGCTATCGTTGTAAAATTAGATTATGAGAATAGGAGAAAAGATAATTTCACCTATAAATCTTCCGAAGTAGATTTACTTGTTGTTTACATACCAAAAATAGATAAACTTTGTAGTTTTCCACTTGAAATATTTGAAGGTAAACGTAAATTAACTATTCGAATTGAGAAACCAAAAATAAATCTTGTAAAGGGTATTATTTTTGCAAAAGATTATTATTGGTAGCGATTATTTGCTTTTTAATGTAAAATTGCATTGTAAAACTTTAGGTGGGGTCGTAGCTCAATTGGTTAGAGCGCTTCCCTGTCGATTTGTGGCAGCTCTTTCTAGCAATATTAAGATGTTAAATCAGGCTAATTCGGGGAAACCTTTAAAATGGTAATCCCGAGCTAAATCACCGATTAAATCGGTGTAAATGTGTAGAGACTATATACCTGACAACCCTAGTGGTTGATGAGATAGTCCAAGCTTTAAGGAAACTTAAAGATCGTTGCACGGAAGAGGTTGCGAGTTCGAGTCTCGTCGATCCCGCCTAGAGTTTTACAATTAAATTTAAACAACAATAACAACCTTACCTTTGAAGTTTTTTAAGGCTAAATTAGATCTTTCTCCTCCTTCGTTTTCAATTGTTCCGTTTTCAATAGCTAGATATCCACGAATTCCCTTGTCCGTTTCGTTAAAATGTTGACCGCGGTTTTTAAGTACCATCATTACATTTCCTACCACTCGAAATTCATGTATCATCCCATCATCTATCGGACTTAAATCTTTCCTCATAATTTCAGTATAGTCTTTTATCACAAAAATATAGTATTAAAATATCCTATATTTTGACTTATGACCTATAATATGTTATATTTTCTTCATCAAATTCGCTTGCGAAATTGATATATCCTAAGTGTGAGGTGAAAAATGGTTGCAGTTGTGACAGGAATATTTGGTGGTGGTGTTGTTTATGCTAATCCAGAGTTAACAGTTACTTTCGAGGATGAAACCTCGGTCTTTGCCAGATATGTTGACAAAGATAAGTTTGTTGATTCGCTAGAAAAGCTAAACGATGAGGAATTGGCCATCGGCCTTTTCCTGATCATCAAAAATAGAAATGTCGTTACAATTAGTTGCGAAAGTCATGAAGTTCATCTAAATCGAAATGAACTACTTGATAAATTATATAGCAGCTAAACCAAACCCTCATCTTGATGCTTCGGCATACAAGCTCTGAGGGTTAGTTTTTTTCTTCTGGTATACTTAATTCATGACTAATTTGGAGATTTCAGAATTACTTCGCAATGTAGCTTCAGCTTACCAATATCATGATCAAAACAAATACAAATTCCAAATAATTGCTTACAATCGCGCTGCTGACTCCATTGAACACGCTAACTCTGAACTTAAAGATCTTTGGGATGATGGAAAACTTGATGAACTACCTTCAATTGGAAAATCCATTGCTGAGCATTTAGACGAAATATTTCGAACTGGAAAATCAAAACATTTTGAAGAACTTATGAAAGATATACCTCAGGAGGCTTTTACTTTGATGGTGCTTCCTAAAGTAGGACTTAAGACTGCAATGAAAATGATAGGCGAATTGCCTAAAGAAGAATTGGCAGAAAAAATAAAGGAAGCCGAGTTGATATTAAACAAAGTTAAAAGGCATTTACTACCATACGCCGAAACTATAGCTTTAGAGGTCACAGAATGGTTAAAAGAAGTGCCTGGTATAGAAAAGATGGATACATTAGGCTCTCAACGAAGGAAATGCGCTACAGTAGGGGATATTGATATTGTTGTTGCAACTTTAAATTCTGCCGAAGTTATGAAAAGATTTATTGCTTTCCCTAAAACTCAAAAGATTATTGAACAAGGGGAACATACTGCGTCACTTTTACTTCCTGGTAATGTACAAGTTGATTTACTTGTGATGGAACCTTCTCGATATGGTTCAGCTTTACAGCATTTTACAGGTAGTAAGTTTCATAATATAGCTCTGCGTGAGCATGCCAAGAAAATGGGATATAGTTTGAATGAATACGGAGCAAAAAAAGAGAACAGTAATGAGCGTTTAGCCTTTAAAACTGAAGAAGAGTTTTATAATTTTCTAAAACTTGATTATATTGAACCTGAACTTAGAGAGGACACAGGCGAAATTCAAGCGTCTATTAACAATTCTCTGCCTGACTTAATTACTCTAGGTGATATCAAGGCTGATTTGCAAATTCATAGTAATTTTGACATTGAAACATCACACGATTTGGGAATTAACTCGATGGAGGAGATTGCAATTAGGGGCCATGAATTAGGATATGAGTATTTAGCATTTACAGAACATAACCCAAGTAAAAAAGGTCATGGTGAAAAACAAATAGAAGATCTCTTAAAAAAGAAGAAAGAAATTGTAGAACAATTAAATTACTCGCATGAAAAGAGAGGAATATATTTATTCAATAGCCTTGAGATTGATATGGGTAAAGATGGATCTTTGCCTGTTTCCGTGAAAGGTTTGGAAACGCTAGATTTTGCATTGGTATCAATTCATTCAAGTTTTGACCTGCCTCGACTCGATCAGACGAGTCGGGTACTTGATGCTCTCTCTCATCCTAAGGTTAAGATTTTCGCGCATCCTACAGGACGTAAAATTAACGAAAGAGAAGGAGTTGAACTTGATTGGGATAAAGTTTTCGATTTTTGTCTTAAAAATAATAAATGGATCGAAATTAATGCTGACCCAATGAGGCTTGATCTACCCGACACTTTAGTGCGTGATGCAGTAAAACTGGGAGTAAAACTTACAATGGGTACAGACACACATTCAATTGATATGATGGACAATATGAAGTATGGAATCAATGTTGCAAGAAGGGGTTGGGCAGAGAAAAAAGATGTGATAAACTGTTTAAGTCTTGAAGACTTTAAACAAGAATTAAGAAAGTAGGTGATTAATTATGAATATAACATTAATAATATTAGCTGTAATAGTAATAGGCGCTTTTTGGGTTGTATCTATTTATAATTTTTTTGTATCTAGCAAAGCTCGTATTAAAGCTTCTGTGCAGGAAATTGGAAACCAACTTAAAAGACAATCAGATTTAATACCTAATCTTGAATCATCTGTAAAAGGCTATCTAAAGCATGAAAAAGGAATACTTGAAATGCTTGCTGAGGCAAGAAAATTAGTTAGTAAGGGTAAAGATGCGTCAATACAGATTTCAGATGCACTTGCAGGTCTTAGAGTCGTTGTCGAAAGCAATCCAGAACTTAAGGCAAATACTGTTGTTGAGAATTTGATGGGTGAACTTCGAGATACATCTGACAAAGTAATGTATGCAAGAAGACTTATGATCGACTTGACTGCTGACTATAACGTTAAAAGAGTATCTGTTCCATCAAATATCGTTGCAAACATGTTTGGTTTTACAGAACTTAAAGGTCTTGAAACTGCAGAAAGTGGTGAACACTTAACAGTAAGTGATGCAGAAATGAAAAGCCCTAAGGTAAATTTGTAATGACTAGATTATTTGATATTATGCTCTGGCCATTTATGTGGATTCTTGGCGGATTTAACTTTCCTGTCCAGGAAACACATGCTTGGCATGTTAAAAAGCATAATTGGGGAAAACAAAAGGGATTAGTCGTTAAAGAAGTTGATAAAAAAGCATTGTTTGGGCATGAAGCCCCATTTGGACTTTTTCATATGCCGATATTTGGCGGTTTAACCAAGTATGTCGTAATTGAAGCTTCAGGACATAATAATTATTGGCAAATTGGATGGGAAGAAAATTTACATTCATTACCCATTAAACAAAAAAGAATTGCAATGCTTGTGGGTAAAAGGGGTTTTGTGGCATATGGACTTGGTGATACTGGACAAAAGTTAAATTTGAAAATTGTTGGATTTGGAGAACTTGGAGACGGAAAGTATAATGAGATAAGATTATTTTAAATGCAGAATATATATGAAGTTTCTCAAAGTAATAAAATAAAAAGTGGTGTAATTACCACTGCATTCTTTTTGTTTTCAGTTGTTGCTATTTATTTTATTTCTCAAGCTTTTGGCTATTATAATGGTTATGAAGTTGGTGGATTTGGATACGTTGGCGTTGCTTTAATCGTATCTGGTGTATCTACTTTTGTCAGTTATTATTACTCAGATAAAATTGTATTAAGTATATCCGGTGCTAGGGTTGCTAATTCTACAGAAGATAAAATGTTTACTTCTGTTGCCCAGAATTTATGTATTGGTGCAGGGATACCAATGCCTAAATTGTATGTTATAGAAGATACTGCCCCAAATGCATTTGCAACTGGTAGGGATCCAGACCATGCAGTTATTTGTGTTACAACTGGTTTATTATCAAAGTTAAATAGAACTGAACTCGAAGGAGTAGTTGCTCATGAGTTAACTCATGTAAAAAATTATGATATTCGATTAATGAGTATTGTCTCAGTAATGGTTGGATTAATTGCATTATTAGGAGATTGGTTTTTTAGAGCTAGACTATTTGGAGGAGGAAAAAGCAGAGATAATGATAATAACCAATTGGGGGCGATAATAATGGTTATAGGAATTTTATTTGCGATACTTTCACCAATTATTGCAACTTTAATACAACTGGCCATATCTCGTCGTCGTGAATTTATGGCTGATGCTGGATCAGTAGAAATTACCAGACAACCACAAGGGTTAATGTCGGCACTTGCAAAGATTTCTGCTGACACTGAACCATTGGAAGCTGCTAACAAGGCTACTGCTCATTTATATATTATTAATCCTTTTAAAATGGGAATTAGTGGAAATGTCGGTCGTTTTGCTAATTTATTTAATACGCACCCTGCGATTGCAGATAGAATAGCAACACTTCAAAAAATGAGTTAGTTGAAGTATGATATCAATATGGCAAAGTTAACAAAAAAGGACGTACTCCATGTCGCAGAACTAAGTAACTTAACGCTTAGTGATGCTGAAATTAAAAAATTTACTCCACAGCTTGATAAAATAATTGACTTCGTAGCGAAGCTTTCTGAAGTTGATACTGAAGGCGTTGCTCCAACAAGCCAAACAACTGGGATTACCAACGTTACTCGCGAAGATGTTGTAATAAGTGAAAACGGTTTGAGTCAAGATGAAGCACTTAGTGGAACTGATGGACATAATGGTTACTTTAAGGTAAAAGCGATTCTGAAGAATCGTAGTAGTATGTAGTATGTAGAAAGTAGTATGCAAACACAAACGCCATTAACAATAAAAGAGACACAGGACGGATTAAAATCTAAAAAATTTAGTGCAGTGGAACTTGTTGATGCATATTTGGCACAAATTAATAAATATAATAGTGATTACAACGTTTTTTTGACAGTTACTGAGGAAGAGGCTTATAAAAAAGCAAAGGAGTTAGATAAGGTTGGTTTATATGCTTCCCCGTTGTCAGGAGTTGTCACTTCATACAAAGATATATTTTTGACTAAAGGGGTAAGGACCACTGCAGCGTCTAAAATTTTGGATAGCTATATTCCACAGTACTCTGCAACGAGTGTTAAAAAAATCGATGAGGCAGGTGGAATTATGATAGGAAAATTAAATTGTGATGCATTTGCACATGGTTCAAGTGGTGAAAATTCTGATTATGGTCCTACTTTAAATCCTTGGAATAAAGAGTACATTCCAGGTGGATCTTCATCTGGATCAGGAGCAGTCTTGTCTGCGAATATGAGTTTGATTTCAACTGGTACAGATACATGTGGATCAATTAGGTTGCCTGCTAATTATGGTTACTCAGTTGCACTTAAACCAACATATGGAGCTGTGTCCCGATACGGTGTTATTGCAATGGCTTCTTCACTTGATACTGTTGGTTCGTTAGGAAGATGTGTAGAAGATGTAGAAACAGTATTTAACGTTATTAAAGGTACTGACAATCTTGACGGTAATGTTACTGATCATAAAGCGACGTTCATTGATCACAAGTTTCGTATTGGAATTCCAAAAGAATTCTTTGTAGGTGGACTTGATAAGGAAATTGACAAAAATATTCAAGAAGCAATAAATATCTATAAAAAAGAGAATGTAGAATTCGTTGAGGTATCCTTGCCATCGACAAAATATGGAATATCTGTCTATTACATAATCCAACCCGCAGAAGTATCAAGTAACTTGGGAAGATTTGATGGAATTCGATATGGAAATGATAGAAATAGTTTTGGTGAAGAAGCAAAGAGAAGGATAATGCTTGGTAGCTACGTGCTTTCGGCAGGATATTATGATGCGTATTATGAAAAGGCAATGAAGGTTAGAACTATAATTAAAAATGAAGTTGATGAGGTGTTTACAAGGGTTGATGCCTTGATTGCACCAGTTGCACCAACACCTCCGTTTAAAATTGGTGAGAAGTCTGATGATCCGCTTGCAATGTATTTAACTGATATCTATGCAGCTACAGCTAATCTTTGCGGAATACCGTCAATTGCAATTCCTTCTGGTTTTAGTAACAAAAAGTTGCCTTTAGGCTTTCAATTAATGGGACCAAGGTTTGGTGAGGATACACTTTTTAAGTTAGGGAAAATATACGAAATGTCGACAAATTACAAACCGAAGGTGGCAATCTAAGAATTTATAAATTATATGAAATATATAACAATTATTGGGCTTGAAATACATATAGAACCAAATACAAAATCTAAAATGTTTTGTAGTTGTTCTCAAAACCATTTTGGAGCTAAGCCAAATAGCCAAACTTGTCCAATTTGTTTAGGTCTCCCTGGTGCGCTTCCGATTGCAAACAAAGAAGCGATTAGAAAAGTTATTCAACTTGGTTTAGCGTTAGGATCTACTATTAGTGATAAAAGTAATTTTTACAGAAAGCATTATTTTTACCCTGATTTAGCAAAAAGTTTCCAAACAAGTCAAAAGGATAATCCTTATTGTATCGGTGGTGAGTTAATGGGTAAGCAAATTAATCATATTCACCTGGAAGAGGATGCAGGTAAATTAATTCATGACACTTTAAATGGAGAAAAAGTGTCGCTAGTCGATTTTAATCGTTGTGGCTGTGCATTAATTGAAATGGTTACAGAACCAGTATTCCACAGTGTTTTAGAGGTTATAAGCTTTACGAAGGAACTTCAGTTAATTGCAAAGTACTTGGATATTAGTAATGCTGATATGGAAAAAGGAACAATGAGACTGGAGGCAAATATATCACTTTCAAAAGATGGTTCACTACCTGATTACAAAGTTGAACTTAAAAATATTAATAGTTTTAAGTTTTTGGAGAAAGCACTAAATGCTGAAATTGAAAGACAAACTATTGCACTTGATAGTGGTGAAAAATTAGTACAGGAGACTAGAGGTTATGATGAAAATACAAAGAAAACTTTTTCTCAAAGAGTGAAGGCAGATTCTAACGATTATCGATATTTTCCAGAAGCAGATCTTCCCCCTGTAGATAGTACAGAGTACAAAGTACTGAGTACACAGATAGAACTTCCACAACAAAAGAGAGAAAGGTTTGAGAATGAATATAAACTTTCAAAAGATTATATAGAAATATTAGTTTCAGATATATCTAGGGCAAATTATTTTGAGAGTGCAGTAAAACTTGCTCCTGACTTAACAAAGTCAGTTGTAGATTTAATGATTAACAAGCAACTTGATAAAGAATATCCTGAACCAGCAGGACTTGTTAAAAAAATAAGGGAAATAACAAATGTTGTTTATGCGACAGCGACAGAAGTTGAAGAATCCATTGAAAAAGTATTGTCAGAAAATCCTGATGTTGTTACATCTTACAAAAATGGTAAAGGTCAAGTTGTGGGATTTTTGATAGGGCAAGTACAGAAAAAATTACAAGGTAAAGGTAACACTAAATTAATTACTGAAAAAATTATTCAACAAATAAATGCCTAGGAAATTTTTTTTACTTTGGATATCACAAATCCTTTCTCAAGTAACTTTAAACGTACTTAATTTTTTACTTTTAGCACGATTATTTGATGTTACACAATCTTCGATTGCGACTTCACTTTTGTGGGTTGCTTATGCATTACCTACGATATTTTTTGGCCCGATTGGTGCCAGTTTTGCTGATTTACTAAGTAGAAGAAAGACACTTATGATTACTAACTTTTTGCAAGCACTTGTTATATTTATATTTATATTTACTCATACTTATTCAATATTTTTACTTTTTGCTGTTATTATTTCTTATTCATTTTTAAATCAATTTTATGTACCTGCTGAGATAGCTAGTTTGCCGTCACTTGTCCCTGAATCTAAACTTTCTAAAGCTAATAGTATGTTTTTTTTGACCCAACAATTATCACTTATAGTTGGGTTTGGGTTTGCAGGATTAATTGAAAATTGGATTGGGTTTAACGGTGCCTTGATTTTATGTTCCACATTACTTTTTGTAGCATTTATTAGTGTTTCTTTTCTGCCTAAATTAAATCCAGTTGCAAAAGTACCTAAAAATTGGGAAGAACTAATAAAAGTTTTTTTAAATCATATATTAGAAGGATATAGGTTTATAAAAAATATGAAGTCAGTTTTTTATCCTCTAGGACTACTATTTGTAATCCAAGTAGGTCTAACTATCGTTATTGCTAATTTGCCAATAATAGCAAATGAGATTTTGAATGTACCAACTAATTTAGCAGGATTGTATGTTGTTGTACCTGCTGGTATAGGAGCTACACTTGGGTCATTTTTAATAAATAAAATGGTTAAAAATAAGTGGAGAAAAAAGAAAATGATTGATATAAGTTTAGGACTTTTGGGGGTATCTGTCCTTGGATTAATTTTTGGTAAGGTTATGACTTCGTCTTTATTTATTGTACTTATTGGAATAGGATTTGTGGGAGTTAACATCCCCACTTTAACTTTTCTGCAAGAAGTAACTCCTGAGTGGTTAAGAGGAAGGGTGTTTGGAAACTTATTTTTCATAATTACAATTACAACTATATTACCTGTAATCTTTTCTGGAGTAATTTCAGAATTTTTTGGAGTAAAAACCCTCTTAACAATTTTAGCTCTTGGTGTTATTCTAATTCTGACCTTTTCACTTAATAAAGGCCAAAAACTAATACAAGAAAATTTTTAAAATGGATAAAAGGATTAATTATACAAGTCATTACATTAAGGAAAATCTTGTTGTTAGAAAACCGATACCCCGTGCTGAAAGAAAATTATTGAATAAATTAAATATTGCAGAGGAGGCCGCTAAAAGAAATAATACTACTGATTTTTTGACAGGATTACCTGATCGTAATCAATTAGCTATTGATCTTGCTGACGCTGAAAAAAAATTAAGAGATGGCAAATCTACGTATGCAGTTGTCTTTTTTGATGTTGATAATTTAAAAAAAGTTAATGATCAACTAGGTCATTCAGAAGGTGATAGTTTGTTGGTAAGAATCTCGACAATTTTAAAGTATTGTGTCCGTGATAATGATGCATTATATAAAATTGGAGGAGACGAAATGATTGTGCTTTTGCGTGACATAGATCCAGACAGCGTTGATGCTGTTTGTACAGGATTAATGAAAGCTGCTAAAACAAATCTTTGGCATCAACTCAAGATATTAAAAAATGATGCATATAAAGATGTCGGGTTGTCCGCTGGCTATGCCACACCAATCGGAGATGAAAGTGCTACTGATGTGTTTAAACGATCAGATGCTAATATGTATTTAGATAAGCAACACAGAAAGGCCTACCGAACTAGTGACTAAATTTGTTCATCTTCACAATCATACAGAATATTCACTTCTTGATGGGCTTTCGAGAATTAAAAAACTTTTCGCTCACATTAAAGCAAATGAAATGGATGCTGTGGCAATCACTGATCATGGAACTATGTATGGTGCTGTGGAGTTTTTTAAAGAAGGAAAGAAACAGGAGGTAAAACCTATTATTGGCCTTGAAGGGTATATAACTCGTGATATGAATTCAAAAATTAAAGATAATTTTCATGTTACCTTGCTTGCTAAAAACTATGAAGGTTATAAAAATTTGATGAGATTAACTTCTATTGCACACATTGAAGGATATTATTATAAACCGAGATTTACTAAAGAAATTTTAGAGAAGCATAAAGAAGGAATTATTTGTTTTTCAGGTTGTCCTGCTGCAGAAATACCTCAATATTTAATTGATGGAAACTATGAAGAAGCCAAAAAACTAACAGAGTGGTATGCAAGTACCTTTAAAGATGATTTTTATGTTGAAATTCAAAGACACGCGTATGAAAAAATTATTCCTGGTATTGCAGTTCAGGAACTTAAGGCAACACTTCAACGAGTTGCTGATGAAGGCAAAAAAGTTGAAGAAGGAGTAATTAAATTATCAAGAGATTTAGGAATTCCTCTAGTTGCAACAAATGATGCACACTATATCAAAAAAGAAGATGCTGAAGCTCAAGATGCACTCCTATGTATAGCCACTGGCAAAAATGTATCAGATCTTAAGAGAATGAGATACATTGATAATCCTGATTTTTATGTTAAAAGTCCTGATGAAATGATTGAAATATTTAAGGACTTACCTGATGCTATAGAAAATACAGTCAAGATTGCTGATAAATGTGAGGTTGAAATACCTATCGGAGCTTGGTCATTTCCAAAATATAACTTACCTGCTGGTAAAACTGATGCAGGATATCTTGAAGAATTGGCCTGGGAAGCTTTACCTAAAAAGGTTGATGAAGTAACAGAAGAGGCAAAAGAGAGATTAAAATATGAATTAAGCGTTATTAATACCAAAGGTTATTCTCCTTACTTTTTAATTGTCCGTGATATGGTTAATTGGTGTGCTCGTAATGGAATTATTACAAATACTAGAGGTAGTGCTGCAGGTTCACTTGCATCGTTCGTATTAGGTATTACAACAGTTAACCCTCTTATTTATAATTTGCCTTTTGAACGTTTTTTAAATCCTTATAGACCTTCACCCCCTGATATTGACTTTGATATTTCTGATAATCGTAGGGATGACGTAATTAAATATATCTCAGACACTTACGGAGCTGAAAAGACTGCACAGATTTGTACATTTGGAAGAATGTTAACGAAGGCTGCTGTAAGGGATATTGCTAGAGTATTGGGCTATCCGTACGCCACAGGAGACAAAATAGCAAAGCTTGTTCCTTTAGGTGCGCAAGGACACCCTATGACTTTTGAGAGAGCTCTAAATGAAACTCCTGACCTTAAGGCGTTATATGAAAGTGATGCTGATACAAAGAAGATTATTGATCTTGCAAAAGCTGTTGAAGGTAATGCAAGACATTTGTCTGTTCATGCTGCTGGAGTCGTTGTTGCACCAACAGTAATTACTGATTTTGCTCCGATTCAAAAAGAAACAGGTGGAGAAAAAATTATTACTCAATATGAAATGCATGCTTGTGAAGATGTGGGGCTCATAAAATTTGACGTCTTGGGAATTCGAAATTTATCAATTCTTGGAAATGCAATTCAAATTGTGAAAGATATACAAGGAATTGATATCAATTTGCATGATGTTCCAATCGATGGATCAAAGGATGAACGTGCTAAAAAAACATTTGAAATGCTTTCTCGTGGAGAAACAATGGGAACATTTCAATTAAATGGTGGAGGGATGACAAAGTTTTTGAAAGAACTTAAACCTGAAAGAGTTGAAGACATCATGGCCATGGTGGCACTTTACAGGCCTGGTCCTATGGCAGTTATACCTGAATATATTGCTAGGAAAAATGATCCTAGTTTAATTAAGTTTTTAGATCCTAGGATGGAGAAATTTTTAAATATGTCATACGGATTAATTGTTTATCAAGATGATCTTTTATTTTCTGCTATTGACCTTGCTGGTTATACCTGGGAAGAAGCTGATAAATTCAGAAAAGCAGTTGGAAAGAAAATTCCAGAGGAAATGGCAGCCCAACGCGAGAAGTTTGAATCTGGAATTATGAATAATGGGCAGACGAAAGAATTTGCTGAAAAGTTGTGGAAACTTTTTGAACCTTTCCAGTCATACGGATTCAATAAAGCTCACGCAGCCTCTTATGGAATGGTTGCTTATTACACTTCTTATATGAAAGCTAATTACCCTGCAGAATATATGAATGCTCTACTTTCTGCGGAAAGCTCAGATGCTATTAAGGTAAGCCAAGCAGTTCATGAGTGTAGAAGGATGGGTATAAATGTTTTGGTTCCTGATATTAATGAATCTAATTTAGATTTTTCTATTTCGACCGACGAGACTTCTTTGAATAATAAAGCTATTCGGTTTGGATTGTCTGCAATTAAAAATGTAGGAAACGTGGCAATTGAAATTATTTTAGAAGCTAGAAAGGCTGGTCCATTTTTAACTTTTATGGATTTTATTAATAGGGTTGATGCTAGAAAGGTAAACAAGAGGGTTTTGGAAAGCCTTATTAAAGTTGGGGCTATGGATAAGTTTGGAAAAAGAACTGCACTTCTTGCTGCAATTGACCTTGTTAAGGCAAAGCTTTCAAAGCCAAAAGAAAATAATGGACAATCTGGATTATTTGCTGAAACAGATATGGCAAAAACATCCGCATTTGTTACTGATTCTTCAATTATTGATAATTCTGTAGACGATTATACAGATGAAGAAAGGGAAAATTTTGAGAGAGAACTGTTGGGTTTTTCTATTTCTGCCAAACCTATTAACGAACTACTTGATCCGTTGGAAGATGAAATTACTTGTAGAATCTGTGATATTGACCCTGAAGAGCAAAAAGGGAAAGAAATAACTCTTGCTGTTGTTATACGTGAAGTTAGAGTTATTTTAACTAAAAAGAATAATTCAGAAATGGCTTTTGTAAAAGCTGAAGATACATCAGGTTCTGTAGATGTTGTAGTTTTTCCTAAGCTCTATCAGACGACAAAAAATTTGTTGCTCGATGGAAAAGTGGTACTAATTTCTGGTAAAGCTGATTTGAGAGAGGATGAAATATCATTTTTGGTTGAAAAAATGATTGAAGTTAAACATGATAGTAGTCATCTTGTTACTATCCCTGCAGGTACAAAACAAGATAAATTATTAAAATTAAAGGAGCTATTTGATAATAATCTAGGAGAAGATCTAATCTCTCTTTATTTTGAAGTGGACCAAAGAAAAATCCTTGCAAAACAGAAAGTCGTATGGAGTGGGGAACTGGAAAAAGAGATTAGGAAAATTTTGATATAATAAATATTATGAATAAAACAAAAATAAATTCTAGAGAATTTGCCGAGCGACTTGGATCTTATTCTCACGGGTATAAAATAGATTTTGGAGACTCAGAAATGATATTTACGACCGGGCAGATTGGACTGGACAAAAAGGGAGACGTGGTTTTTCCTGAAAGTATTACTAAACAAACAGAATTTGTATTTGAAAGCTTGAAAAAAATATTAGCAGAAGCTGGTGCAGATTTTGACGATGTCGTCAAGGCTGTTATATATGTTACTGATATGAATTTATTTTCTGAGATATCTAAGGTTAGAAATAAATATTTTAAGAATTCAGAACCAGTATCGACATTGGTAGAAGTAAGTAGACTTGTTAAGGATGGTTGCCATATTGAGATAGAGCTTGTCGCCGTAAAGAATAAATTAAAGGAAACTAGAGGAATTTAGGGGAAATCTGAACAGTGTGCTAAATTCCTCCTTTAAATTCCCTTAAAATCCCCTAATATTAATTATGGACCCTGTGATACAGGCTCAGATTGATAAAACCATGCAAGAGCTTGGTCAGTCAACTAAACCAAGAGAAAGGTCAAGGATTTCAAAAACTTCAAATGGATATATTTTCTTAATTGCTTGGGCAAATGCAAGTTTGCTTCGTGTTTTAGCTACCAGGTTTACAGATTCACTTCCAAGATCTTTATATCGCTTAAAATCGCAACTGGATGATGCATGTAGGTCAGTTGTAGCTAATATTGAAGAAGGGTATGCAAGACAAACAACATCTGAATATATAAATTTTTTGGGATACTCAAGAGCAAGTTTAATAGAAGTCAAAGGCGATCTTCAAAGAAGTTTGCAGGATGGTATTTTGGATTCTGCAGTAGGATCAAGTCTTTTAGATCTAAAAGTAAATTTGGCTGATTGGCATGAAGTATTGAAAAGGACCGTTGTTTCAAAGCCAAACGAAATTAAAGGATTTTGCGGGAAGTTAAAGGAACTTAGGCTAAAGCGTGGATATACCCAGAGTCCGTTATATACCTTTAAATTCCTATATAAACCTGTAGATAATTTGAAAGTACAAGATTTAACTTTTGAAATATTTATCGAACTTGTAAACAAAACTGATTGGAATATTAGAAAATTAATAGAATCTCTTGAGAAGAAACTAAATTCCGATCAAAAATTTTATCAAGTAGAGAAAATGCGAACATTTGAGAAATTTAAGTAACCTAATAGTTAAGACTTTTCAGAAGGAAGTATTTGATATATAATACCCATATGTCACTTAGAATTAAACACAACGAGGTCGAGTTTGGTGTCGGAGACAGAATCAAAGTCTACCAAAGAATTAAAGAAGGCGAAAAAACCAGAGTAGCCTTTTTTGAAGGAATGGTTCTTTCTATAAGCGGCAAACTAGATCGAAAGATGTTTACCGTAAGAAGAGTTGGTGAGGCTGCAATTGGAATTGAAAGAATTTTCCCTATAGCACTTCCATCTATTGAAAAGATCGAAGTAATTAAAAGAGGTACAAGAGGTGTAAAACAAGCAAGACTTTATTACACTCGAGATAAGTCAACAAAGGAAATTGATAAAATTTATTCAAGAAACAATAGAAGAGAGCTTGCTAAAAAACAAGCTACTGAAAATACCACTAAAACAACAAAGGTTGTAAAGGCAAAGAAAACCCCAAAAAAGTAAGTAATCCTGTTATACTGTTTATATGATAATTCTAGGAATTGATCCAGGCACTGCAACTACTGGTTTTGGTTGTATTAACATAACTGATGTGTCAGCAGTTACTGGGAAAGGTCTTCAAGTTATAGAATGGGGTTTAATTGAAACTGATAAATCACTTCTAAAAGAGGAACGACTTGAAATTATTTACGAAAAGACACTTAAATTAATTACTAAATTCAAACCAGATGTCTTTGTATTTGAGAAAGTATTTTTTTCAAATAATGCTAAAACTGTAATTGCTGTAGGGCAAGCTCAAGGGGTAATGTTGTTGGCTGCAAGGAAACTTAATGTTTTTGTTGCTGAATATGCTCCCGGGACAATAAAGAAACTAATTACAGGAAGTGGAAGAGCTAATAAGAAGGAAGTTCAGGAACATGTAAGAAGAATATTAGGAAGTAAAGTAAAAAGTGAGAAGAAAAAGAAAACTCATTTTGATAACGCTGCAGATGCATTAGCAATTGCTATGACTCATGCCATGAAAATTTATGAAAATAAAGAATAAATTTGCTCACTTGAAGTGATGAAATTTTACGAAACGAATGTTTAAATTAGGCACTGTAATTAATTATTTACCAAAAACTCAGATTGCGATTATCCAATTATCGGCGGATTTATTCATTCATGAAAAAATTAAATTTGTATTTGAAAAATATACATTATTTGAACAAGTTGTTGATGAGATTCGATTGGATTATAAAAAAGTTGATTTTGCTAAAGCAGGATCAGTAGTAGGAATACATATAGATATGTTAGTATTAGGGGAAAATGGGAAAATTGAAACGGGGACAGAGATCTTCAGGAGTTGATTGGCAAGTAGCTGAGGATATCGAGAGCCGAACAAACAAACTAATTAAAGAACTTGAACTGGAATGGCTGTCTTATGGTCGTATATTTTATTATCGCTCCACAGGAAGTACAGCAAGGGCATATGCAAGAACTTGGGGACTTCCTCGACTTTGGCAAACAGTTTTAACAGTTGAACCTGCCTATATTGTTGAGGTAATTTCTGAACACTTTGACAAATTATCCCAAAGACAACAAGATGAAATAATCTTACACGAGCTATCCCATATTCCAAGAAATTTTTCAGGAGCACTTACCCCACATACAAAAAGAGGTCATAATAATTTTAAGGATAAGCTTAGGCAAATGATTGTCAAGTTGGACAGCCTAAAATAAATTTATAGTTTTTAGTTCTTAATTTTTATTGAATTTCTAATTACTATTTAATAATTATGAATAATAAATATGATTTAGAAGAAAGATTAGCTGTATACGGTGAAAGAGTTATTAATTTGTGTAAAGATAATTTTAAGAACGAATTTGCAAAGTCAATCATAAATCAATTGTTGCGTTCAGGTACATCGATTGGTGCAAACTATAGTGAGGCAAATGGTGCAAGCAGTAAATTAGATTTCAAAAACAAAATACATATTTGTAAAAAAGAGGCAATTGAGACTAAATATTGGCTAAGAATGTTAAGCAATGCCATACCTAACGAAACTGAGAAGTGTAGAAAATTGTGGAAAGAAACTCAAGAATATACATTGATATTCTCTAAAATTATTGGAACTATGCGTTTAAATGCTAAATAGAAAATATGAATTGAATTAAAATTGAGAATTAATAATTAGAAATTAAATTATGAAAATAATTGTATTACATGGTGATGATACGATAAAACTTTATGACAGGCTCCAAAAGTTTATTGAAGAGGCAAAACGCCGATCATGGAAGATTACAGATTATAGTTTAGAAGAAGTAGAAAACCAAAGTCTTTTTGGTGAAGAAAATTTTTATATATTAAAGGATTATAAGTTGCTGGAGAAAAAAGTTATAGAAAAGCTAAAGAATTATTCTGGTAATTTAATTATTTATCATGAAGGTAAAATACCTGCTCCAGTACTTAAAACTTTTGAAGCTACAAAGGTGGAATTGTTTGAGCTGCCACAGCTAATGTGGAAATTTTTGGATAATATGACTGTACAAGGTCTTCATGAGTTAATTAAAACACAACCCGTTGAATCGTTAATTGGTTTGATTGCCTGGAAGTTAAAGCAAAAATATCAAAGACACCCAACAACTGAGGTGACACAAATGATATCAGAATTAGCTGAGATTGATTATAAATCTAAAATTGGCAAGGTTGATTTATTGTTGTCACTTGACTTGCTGTTGTCTAAAAGATTAGTATAAGTTTCATATAAATTGTATGAGATTTGCAAAACCTATTGCCAAAAATCAACTCGAAAAAATATTTTTAGGTCAAGTTGAAAAAGACACACCTGATAAAGTTAAAAATAGTAAATTAATTGATTTAAATAACGAAGGTGAGTTTGTTTTTACACTTCGAAAAGAGCATTTAACCGAGTTTGATATAAATAGTGAGGGACTTGGAATATTATCTTGGTTTGAGAATTATAAAGAGGAAGCAAAGGTTTCTACTGCTGGCATCAGAGGTCTACAGAATCCTCTTTATCCATGGGATACTAGGTACCCTTTAAATCTAATTGGAGTAACGTTGGCAACAATGGGTAAAGTTTTGGTTGCAAAAGAAGATGGTTTGGTAAAAGAAAAGATTGCTGCGTGCGAAGTTAGATATAACTCTAAACAATATGTGGAATTGATTGCTAGAATACAGGCAGCAAATGGAATAAAAACATATTTAACAGAAAATTATCAAACAATTCCAATATTTTTAATTTCCTTTGTTATTTTTATGAACGATTTATATGGTGGTGAATATGTTACTTCTTCACACGCTATGTGCAAGAAAATAGCAACAAAAGATTTGAATACTCAAGGAAGTCAATATATTCCAAGTGAATCATTGAGATTCGTTGAAAAAGTAGAAGAAATATTAAAGATTGTAAATCAAGAAGGTAAATATACAATGAAGTTTTCATCTTTAGATAATATAAATATTGATTTTGAATTTTTGAAATCAATAAAAAATGGAATAGATGACTATGTGAAATATTTAAAAAATGGAATAGCTACCGAAGTTAATTTAAAAGCCATTAAAAAGTATAAAAATAAATTAATTATAGATACCGTGGGTGGCAGTTTGACCAATACTTTTTTACCTGTCTTGAAACAGCTAGGAATTGAGGACAAATTTTATTTTGTACATTCTGAGGAAGATTCGTTTAATCATGGTGTTGGAAAGATTATTAACGAGGACGGTAAATTTTTTGATTGGAGTTGTGATACTACAATAATGAAAGCTGATCTTAAAACACTTGAAATTAAAATACCCGTTGTTGGAACTATTAATTATGGTGAAATTCTAAAAGACTATCCAATAGGTACTGTAATTTTGATGACCGATCCAGATGCCGATAGACTTGTCACTGCTGTACTTGAAACAAAATCAAAAATAGATATTTTAAAAAAGATGGGAATTGTATACTCAGAAATTGATGGTGAAAGAATACTAGTATTGTTTACCCCTAATCAATCCTTTTTGATGAATATTGATTTTCAAAAGAAAGCATTAATTAATGCTGGTCTTTGGGATAAATACAATTGGTTTGTTATTAAAACCTCAGCTTCTCAGAGAAGTTGGGATGAGTGGTGCATTAAAAATAATATACCTGTAATCAACACCCCAGTAGGGTTTAAAGAACTCGCTGATACGATGATTAACGTCGAAAGAAAGATTGAAAATTCTAGTGGTGAAGATATTTTTATAAATGATGTGTTTGGAAAATCTATAAATATAGGAAAGAAACCAAGAATGCTATTTGCAGGTGAGGAAAGTGGTGGAGAAATTTTTGGTCCACCTGAAATGATATTGAGTAAAAAGGGCAGAAAAGCAATTTCAATGCGTGAGAAAAGTGCTGGGGAAGCCATTATCATAACATCAGCAATGGTTAGCTATTTAGATGACCAAGGTCTGACTTTAGTGGATTATTTAAATAATATATTTGTTGAAAACAATATTGCCTTTAGATACGAAATTAGAATTGATCAAAAATATTATAACGAAAGTGAACCTGACATCAAGAAATTATTAATTGAAAAAGAAAAAGGTATGAAGTTAAAGTCCCAAAACAACTCGTACTTTTTAAGTTTGGCGATAGGACTTAGAGATAAAATATTGTCAATCGAACAAGTCAGAGAAGTGCTAACTGATAATTTTAATGAACTGAACTTTTCTGACCTTGTTGATATTCTATTTTGCGGTGATGGAACTTATTTTTTGTTTAAGGACAAATGTATGGAAGTAAGGCCATCAGGAACAGATGCAGTAAACAAGGCATATTGTTTTGGTAAAGATCAGTGGGAGAATATTAAGTATGCCCAAACTATTGCAACATTTGATGGAACTAGAAATAAATTACATATAAAGTATATACCATCAGAATTTTACAACAGAATAGAAAAGTATAGTTTTGAAATATATACACATTATAAAGAGAACCAATAAATTTATTTATCCCCTTTAAGTTCAAGAAGCTTGTCCATGAGGTATTCACCGCCGAGATGCTCGCCATCGATAAAATAATCTGATTGCAAGTGTTCTTTGTCTGTTGTTATACCAATACCAGCTGTATCTGTCATGTCTTTGTCATTTATCCCATTTCCTACAGCCATAGTTTGAGAAATGTCTACACCAAGCTGTTCTGCTAACTTCCTTAAACCAACACCTTTATTAAATCTATAAGGAGCTATGTCGTATGCTTCGCCATTCCACCAACAATAAAATTCATTTTTGGAGTCATGTTTTTTAACGATTTCATCTATTGCTGGAATTGCTTCAAAACAATGTAGTGTGATTAAAAATTGCTTTGGCTCAAAACCACGTGCTTTTTCGTTTTCAATTGCCAGTCTCTGTAAGTCAACGGTAATTTTACGAAGCGTTTCTAATTCGTAATTAGTAAATTTATCAGTCTGCTTAAGTTCGCCTTCTTTAATTGTAAAAATACCAATTTCTCCAATTACGCTTGCATTTCCCCAGAGCATACCTTGAAAAACTTTGGTTAAATACATTGTGCTTCTTCCACTATTTACGGTAACATGGAAATATTTTTTTAGTCGAATCATTTTTTGTAGAATACGATCTTCAAGTGGGGAAGTTTTAACCTTTAGTTCTGTCCCCTTTTCTGAAATCTCTGTGCCTTTTTTAATTGTTACCCCATCTACATCAAAACAAACTACTTTGATATCCCTTATATCTTCTGCTGTTAAGTCGTCTAACTGTTTCATTCAAGAGATGTTATCAATATTTTACGTTGGTTGCAAGTATAGGATTAATGATTTATTATTTCCATATAAAATATGACTAAAATTCTCTCATTCGGATCAGTCTATTTAGATATAAATTCAGTAGGTTTTCCAGACTTAGATATTCTTAAAGTTGAATATGAAATCGTAGGTAATGAATATGAGTGTGAAATTGGCGGTTCTGCAGCTAATTTTTGCAAAGAACTTTCAATTTTAGGAATAGATACATTGTTTATATCTAAAATTGGTAATGACCAGATTGGCAAAATAATTATAGATCTTTTTCAAAAAACTAAAATAGATTTTAGACCAATTATTAGCGGGGACTCTAAAAGTAATGTTGGAATTAATTTAATTCAAAAGAATGGTAAAAGATTTATGGTTGTACTAGGAAATTCAAATAAGACAGCGACTTCATATGAGTTTCTCGAAAAAATTAAAAACAGTCTTTCTGATATTAAATATTTATATTTAGGCGGTGTTAACAAATTAAAATTACTTAACGACACTTTTTTTACGGATTTAATAAAAACAGCCAAGAGCCATGCTATTTCGATTGTTTTTGATCACGGTAGATTTACAAATTTTAATTTGGTCGCGAATATAAAAAAAGATAAATCAATTTTAAATTTGTTGGATAAAAATGATTTTTATTTACCCAGCGAAGATGAATTTTTATCCTTAATGCAAGAAAGTGATATAAATGTTGCGTATGAGAAATATTCAAATATTACAAATTGTAATTTAGTAATAAAACAAGGCAAAAGTGGTGCATCGTACTTTGCAGAAGGTAAGTTGTTAACGATTAACGCCCACAAGATACAAATTATAAATACTGTTGGTGCAGGAGATGCATTTAACGCAGCTTTTATTAAATCAATTTCGGAATCAAATAATATTGACAATGCTGTTGATTTTGCAAATAAATTTGCATCACTTAAAATATCAGGATATTATAATAAGGTATGAAATTAAGTACAGAAGTAAAATTAATTCTAGCTGACGTTGATGAAACAATCGCTGACGTTTATACAGATGCTACTCCAGAAATGATATCAGAACTAAATAAAATTTTATCAAAAGGAACAGCATTGTTTTTAGTTTCCGGCGGAGGACTTCAAAGCATAAGAGAAAGGGTAACTGATAAATTGGATAAAGATTTAAGGCATCGAGTTCTCGTTGCTCACTGCACAGGTGCTGAAGTATGGGGATTTGAACTCAACGGAGAGTTAAAGAAAGATCCTTTTTATGGAGTTTACGATGAAAAAATGTCAGTATCGCAAAAGAAAAGATGGAGAGAAATAATTGACAGCATTATCTTAAAGTATAAATTGGTTACTTATCCAACAATGCCTACAAAGAAGTTTATTGAATTGACTAATGGGAATAGAAATTCAATTATGTTGGCAGATCGTGGTCCTCAAATTACTTTAGAATTTCCAAATAGTGAAGATATGAGGCCTCCTATTCTTGAGGATTTAAAAACAATATATATACAAGAAAATTTTCCTGTTCACCCTAAACTTGCTGGAATGTTTGCACTAGATAACCCATTAGATGGTGTAGATAAAACATTTGCAATTGATACCATATTGAATAATAAAGAAATTATAGGTAATTTAAATTTACCTCTAGATATTAGGAATAAATCAGATTTAGTCGAAATTTGGGGAGATAAATTTGCGGAAGTTGGAGGTTCTGACTTTATGATGAGTAAAGCCGTCTCACCAAAGGTAAAATCAGTTGATTTTAGAGAAGAATCCGAGGAAAAGTTTGCAGATGGATATAACATAATGGTTTGGAGGGGCAAGAAACATTTGCATGAAGGTCTTCTGGAATATCTTCAAGGTAGCATATAATTAAAACATGAATTGGATTGTTTTATCAATTTTTGCCGGGATAGCTTCATCTGCATTTAGTGCCATTAATAGAATTGCATTAAAGGATAAGGGCGACTCAACTGCCTATGGTTGGTGGTTTGAAGTTGTTAGATCTATTTTTTTTATCACAATTGTCTTAAGAAATCCTTTTCCTGAATTAGATTTAAGCTCATTAACTAAATTGATATTAGTAAGTTTTTCTGAGATGTTTTCAGTTTATGTCTTTATGCGTATGCATGCATTGACTGAATTGTCTGTTTCTTCAATAATATCACGTTTAAGAATTGTCTGGTCTCCAATCATTGCGTGGCTAGTTATTAATGAGCGTTTAACTTCTGTTGAGTATCTTGGCATCATAATAATATTTTTAGGTATAGCAATTGTTAGTTCTCCTAGTGAAATTAAAAAAGACAAGGGAATAAAATTTGCATTATTATTTTCATTTTCAAGTGCGTTGTTAAGCACGCTTGTAAAGAACGCAAGTGTAAATTTATCTAGTGAAATTATAATACTATCTCAAGGGATTGTTCCAATCATCTTACTTCCAATTCTGATGAAAAGTAGATTTCAACGAATTTGGGATTCAGCTTCAAATAATTTGTTTAATATATTATTAGCAGGTAGTTTTAATATTGCGAGTTCATACTTATTAGTAGAAGCACTAAGGCTAACTGAAGCAAGTAAAGTAGTTGGTATTTATCAGGCCATGACAATTCTGTCTGTTATTTATGGAATATTTGTATTAAAAGAAAAGGATAAGATGTATAGAAAAATAATTGGTACTATAATTGTTATATTGGGAATTATTCTAACAGTTGTCTAAACAGTTAAGTGAGTAGTATAGTAGAATCATGAATTTAAATGAAGATTATACAAAATTAGATCCAGATGGAGTCGAAAAGGCTTTGGAAAAGTTTCCAGAACAAATTAAAAATGCCTTTGGGCAAGTACAAAGTACAAAGTACATAGTACAAAGTTTCGATACGATAGTTGTTTCTGGTATGGGAGGGTCAAGTAATGCAGGGAAAATTGTTCAAGGATTATTAGAAGATAATTATACGAAACCATTTGCTGTGTATAACGATTATGGTTTACCTGCTTGGGTTAATGATAAAACTTTAGTTGTTTTAAATAGTTATTCAGGAAATACAGAAGAAACACTTTCAGGCTATGAAATTGCTAAAAGTAAAAACGCGCAAATTATTGGAATTGCGACTGGTGGAAAAATTGGTGAGATGGTAAAGGCAGGAGTTATTCAAGGAGCAGTAATTGATCCGAAAGATACTAATCCTACAGGATTTCCTAAGTCTGGACTTGGAGTGTCGCTTGGAGGGTTGCTTGGGGTTCTATTAAATATTGGCGTTATAACAAACGCAGAAGCTGAAATAAATACAGCATTGGTAGAACTTATTGATATTAGGGCTAAATGGAATTGCAAAGAAATGGCTGAGAAGCTACATGGTTCAATCCCTGTATTGCTTGGTGGTAGGCCGCTTCTTGGCGCATTGAACGCTGGAAGGAACGCAATGTGTGAGATATCCAGAAATTTTACTGAGTTCTATGATTTTCCAGAAGTTAATCATGTTCTTGTTGAAGCTGTGGGTAAACCTGCTTCAGCTATATCCAAAAAATATTTATTCTTTGAAAGTAAATTTAATCACGACAGAGTAAAACTACGATTCCAAATAACAAAAGATATTTTCATCGAACAAAATCTAAGTACTATGTCCTATGTACTAAGTACTTCGAGTGTATTGGCACAATCACTCGAATTAGCTCATTATTGTGCATGGGTAGGTTTTTATCTTTCGATTTTAGATAATACAAACCCTGGACCTGAACCTTGGATTTTAAAACTAAAATCTGCCCTTTCCCAGCCGGTGCATTAATGCTATATTGAATATATGACTACACTGCCACTTGTAATCGACTTCAAAGATATTGATAAAGATTCTCTTGCTTTAGTTGGTGGAAAGGGCGCAAACCTTGGTGAAATGACCAAAGCAGGTTTCCCTGTTCCTAATGGTTTTGCAGTTACAGTTCCTGCTTATGACATATTTTTAAAGGAAAATGATATATCTTCCAAAATTTATGACATACTTGCAGTAACAAATGTGGATGATCCTGCACAACTTGAGAGTGCTTCTAAAAAGTTACAGAAATTAATTAATACGAGTAAATTTCCTGATGCTGTTTTTAAAGATGTAAATAAGTCTTATAAGAAACTATCTGGAAGATTTTCCCAAGCTTTAGTTGCTGTACGATCATCTGCAACTGCTGAAGATTTGCCTGGAATGAGCTTTGCCGGGCAACAAGCAACATTTTTAAATATTAAAGGAGAGTCTAACTTACAAGTTGCAATTCGTGAATGTTGGGCATCACTTTTTACTCCTCGTGCAATTTATTACAGAGTTCAGAATAAAATTAAACACGAAAAGGTAGGAATTTCTGTAATAGTTCAAAAAATGGTGCAATCTGAAGTTTCTGGAATTATGTTTTCAATTGACCCTGTTACTAACCTTAAAGATAGGATAATTATTGATTCCGTTTGGGGACTTGGAGAAATGATTGTGCAAGGATCATATATTCCTGATCATTATGTTGTACAAAAAGAAACTTTTGCGATACTTTCAAAGGAAGTAAATGAACAAAAGATGCAATATATTAAGAATGGTCAAGTAACTAAAGAGATTGCTGTTCCTACTAAAAATATTAATAGAATTAAATTAAGTGATGAACAAATTGTTCATTTGGCAAAGTTGTCACAAAAACTTCATGAACATTATTACTTTCCACAGGATTCAGAATGGGCTCTTGAGAAAGGAAAATTATATATAGTTCAAACAAGGCCAATAACTACTATTGAAAAAACAAAGGCAGTACATAGTACACAGGACAAAGTACAAAGTGAAACAACTGCGCCAATTCTTAAAGGTATACCTGCAAGTCCTGGAATGGGGACGGGAACAGTTAGAATTCTTAAGTCTCCTAAGGAGATTGATAAGATTAAAACAGGAGATATTTTAGTTGCTCCTATGACATCTCCTGATTATGTACCAGCCATGAAGAAGGCAACTGCAATTGTCACAAATGAAGGTGGTATGACATCACATGCTGCAATTGTATCTCGTGAAATGGGTATCCCTTGTGTGGTCGGTACTAAGGATGGAACTAAAATACTAAAAGATGGAGACTTAATAACTGTTAATGGATCGACTGGTGAAATATATATGGGAGGAAACAAAGATAATAAGATAAGAGGGACAAGTCCTGATTTGGTGACTCATCATTCTAATCCTAAATCCTCAATTAAGACTGCAACAAAGGTCTATGTTAATCTTGCGGAACCTGATTATGCAGCAAAAGTAGCTAAGATGAATGTTGATGGTGTTGGTCTACTTCGAGCAGAGTTTATGATAGCAAACATAGGAATACACCCTAAAGAAGCAATCAAAAGACACACTCAAGGTATATTTGTCGATAAATTAGTAAAGGACTTAACAACATTTTGTGAATCTTTTTATCCTAGACCAATAATTTATCGTGCAACTGATTTTAAATCTAATGAATATAAAAGTCTTGAGGGGGGTATTCATTGGGAACCAAAGGAACCTAATCCAATGCTTGGGTTTAGAGGAGCATTCCGTTATATTTCTGATCCTGAAGTATTCAACTTAGAGTTACAAGCTTTAAAGAGGGTTCGTGAAAAATACAATAATTTACATATCATGATTCCTTTTGTTAGGTCTCCAGAAGAACTTCGTAGGGTAAAAAGACTTGTAAATGCTGGAGGATTATTTGATGACCCTACATTTAAGTTTTTAATGATGTGTGAACTTCCAGTAAACGTTATTATGCTTGAAGAGTTTATTAAAGTTGGAATTGACGGAGTTTCTATTGGAAGTAATGATTTGACAATGTTGTTACAAGGAACTGACAGGGATAATTCAACTGTCGCAACTGAATTTAATGAAATGCAACCTGAGGTTATTTGGGCACTTAAAAGAGTAATTAAAACTTGTAATAAATTTGGCATAACTTCTTCTATTTGTGGACAAGCAGCAAGTACTTATGATGAGCTTGTAGAAATACTTGTTAAAGCTGGAGTTACTAGTGTATCTGTTAATCCTGATGCTGTAGACAGGGTTCGAAGAATGATTCACGAAACAGAAAAAAACGTTTAAATTATGAGTACCATAAAGCACATTTGGGCAAGAGAGATATTAGATAGCAGAGGAATTCCTACTGTTGAATGTTACTGCCAATTAGATGATGGAAGGTTTGCAACTGCTTCAGTTCCTGCTGGAACTTCTACGGGGAGCCATGAGGCATTAGAACTTAGGGATAAAGATGCTGCTCGTTATATGGGCGAAGGTGTACTTAAAGCTTGTGAAAATATCAATTCAGTATTAGGTCCTGCTTTAGTTGGTATGGATCCAACTCACCAAGCAGAAATTGATCAGAAATTAATATCAATTGATGGAACAGAAAATAAATCAAAATACGGGGGGAATGCGATTTTAGCTATTTCTGAAGTTGCTTGTAAGGTTGCATCACTAGTTCAAGGAAAAGCTCTTTATACATGGATAAATGAATTAGCTGTAGAAAGAGGAATAGCAAAGGGAGTAAAGATCCCTACTCCTTTATTAAATATGATAAATGGAGGATTGCACGGAGCAGGTAACCTAGATTTTCAAGAGTTTTGGATGATACCTGCAACAAGTAAAAAATTTTCAGTTGGACTTCAAATGGGGGTAGAAATTTATCATGCAATTGGAGACAATTTGTCAAGACGTGGTGCAATTCATTCTGTGGGTCATGAAGGTGGTTATGCTCCTAATTTATTTACAAATGCTGATGCATTTGAGGTATTTGTAGAATCAATTAAACAAACAAGTTATTCTCTTGGAAGAGATGTATTTTTAGGACTTGATATAGCTTCTAACAGTTTTTATAAAGATGGTGATTATTTAATTCGAGACAGATCATCATCTCTTTCTGATGATCAGTTATTAGATTATTATAAAGAACTTGTTGGTAATTATAAGCTAGCTATTATTGAAGATGGGTTTCAAGAAGATGCTTGGAATTCATGGAAGAAATTATATGCTGATATGTCAGGCAATGTGATAATTGCAGGCGATGACTTATTGGTAACAAATCCTAAAAGAGTACAAAAGGCTATTGATGAAAAAGCTTGTAACGCTGCAATTGTTAAACCTAACCAAATAGGTACTGTTACTGAAAGTTTACAGGTAGTTAAAATGGTAAAAGACGCAAATTGGAAATTAATAACATCTCATAGATCTGGTGAAACTAATGATACTTTTATTGCTGATTTTGCAGTAGGTGTTGCATCTGATTATGCAAAGTTTGGTGCACCTGCTAGAGGAGAAAGAGTCGCAAAATATAATAGGTTAACAGCAATAGAAATCGAATTAGATTATTTTAAATGACCCCAAAGTTTGTAATATTAACTGTTTTAGATGGCTGGGGATTATCTGCACCTTCTGCAGGGAATGCCATTTCGCTTGCTAATACTATAAATATAAATAGGTATATTGCAAGTTATCCTCATACAGAATTACAAGCAGCAGGTGAGTCTGTAGGGTTACCTAGAGGAGAAGCAGGTAATACAGAAACAGGACATTTAAATCTTGGTGCAGGAAGGATTGTTTATCAAGACTTACTTCGAATTAACATGTCGATTGCTGATGGATTGTTTGCATCAAACAAAGTTTTATTGGGAGCTATTGAACATGCCAAAAAGAATAATTCGAATCTGCATGTAATGGGTTTAGTGGGAGCTGGAGGAGTGCATTCAAACCTTGAGCATTTGTTTGCAATTTTAAAAATGTGTAGAGAGCAAAACTTTGATAGAGTGTTTTTACATTTGTTTACAGATGGTAGGGATTCACCTCCTACTGCAGCAAAAATATATATTGATAGAATTAGGGAAGTTTGCGCTAGAGAGAAGGTGGGAGTAATTGCTTCAATAATGGGACGTTATTGGGCAATGGATAGGGATAATCGATGGGATAGAACAGCTAAGGCTTATTTTGCTTTGACTTTGGGTCAAGGTAATTTAGTTAAGACTCCTGAAGAAGCGATTGAGACTTCTTATGTAAACGGTAAAACAGATGAATTTGTTGACCCCGCATTGATCTGCGATCAAACTGGTAAGGCTATTTCTTTAATTAAAGATAATGATGCTGTAATATTTTTTAACTTTAGAATTGATAGGCCTAGACAACTATCTAAAGCATTTGTTTTTAAAGATTTAGCTCAAGCAGTAAGCACTACATCGTTTGATCCTTATATGGTTAAGTATAAGAAAAAGCATTTGGAGACAGCTCATTCATCACTGCCTGAAGTAGTACCTTTTGTGAGAACTACTAAATTAAACAACTTGTATTTTGCAACCATGACTCAATATGAAAAAGAACTAATTAAAGAGGGAGCCTTTGTTGCTTTTGCTCCTGAAACTGTTGAAATGCCGTTGGGTCGTGTAATAGCTGAAAATGGATATAAGCAACTTAGAGCATCTGAGAGTGAAAAGGAGAGATTTGTTACATTCTATTTTAATGGTCAGCAAGAGTTGCCAATGGATCAAGAAGATAGATTAATAGTTTCTTCACCAAAAGTTGCAACTTATGACTTAAAGCCTGAAATGAGTGCAATTGAATTAACTGACACTGTTATAAATAAACTCAAAATAAGTTTGGATTATAAATTTATATTAATAAATTTTGCAAATGTGGATATGGTTGGACATACTGGAAATATTGGTTCGGCTGTTAAAGCTTGTCAGATAGTAGACGAGTGTGTAGCAAGAATTGCAAATTTTTGTTTGGCGTATGATGGTGCGCTTGTGATTACTGCAGATCATGGAAATGCTGAGGAAATGATAGATGCCCAAAGTGGTCAAATTGAAACAGAACATTCATCAAACCCAGTACCACTGGTAATTATTAGTAAAGATTTAACAGGTAGGTCTCAGATGTTACCTTCTGGAGTTCTTGCAGATGTGGCGCCAACCATATTGACTTTGTTAGGACTTGAAATACCATCGCAAATGACGGGAAGAAACTTGTTAGGCTCTTCCGTATTTTCTAATTAACCCTACTACTTTACCTTGGATGGTTACCTCTTTGGCAAATATTGGTGACATGGATGCATTTGCTGGTTCAAGTCTGATTCTTGTAGCTTCTTTAAAGTATCTTTTAAGTGTCGCCATACCATTTTTAAGTAATGCCACAACTATTTCTCCATTATTTGCAGTTTCTGCCTGTTCGCAAATTACATAGTCTCCATCGTTTATATGATCTTCTATCATTGATAAACCTCGAACTTGCAGGACATATACTCTTTTTGTCCCTGAGGCAAAATTTGGAGGAATAGACATATGGGCTGATGGATCTGTCATAGGTTCAATTGGTTGACCTGCTGCAATAAATCCTAATATTGGCACTGTTACACCTTCGTTACTCATACTCACATTTGTGGTTAACTCCATTTTTCGTAGGCGTCCTGAAGTACGTTTTAGTAAACCTTTTTCGACTAGTCCTTGAACATGTTCATGTACTGTTGCAAGTGAATTAACTCCAATTGCGTTTGCTATTGCACGTAGTGTTGGAGCATAACCAGTACTTTCAATATTTTGTTTTATGAAGTCTAATATTTGAGCTTGTCTTTTGTAAACTACTGGTGCTGAATTGATTTTGGTCATAGTTCATAATACGAACCTTAACCGAAATAGTCAACTGTATCTTTTTGTATCATGATATAATTACACACATGCAATTCAAGTTAAAAACAAATTATACACCAATTCCTGAACAACAGAGAGCAGTAAATCAGTTAGTCAGTAATATCAGTAACTCAGTAAAATACCAGACACTTCTTGGAGTTACTGGTAGTGGGAAAACTTTTACTGTAGCAAATGTAATTGAGAAACTTCAGAAACCTACTTTAATAATTTCTCATAACAAAACATTGGCTGCTCAACTTTATCAAGAGATGAGGGATTTATTTCCTGACAATGCAGTATCTTACTTTGTTTCTTACTATGATTATTATCAACCAGAGAGTTATATTCCTTCAACAGATACTTACATTGAAAAGGATTCTGCGATTAATGATTTGATAGATAAACTAAGACTTGCAGCGACTACTAATTTATTAACTCGTAAAGACGTAATAGTTGTTGCATCAGTTTCTTGTATTTATAACATAGGCTCACCTAATGAATATGGTAAATTTGCATTTGAATTTGTAGCTGGAATGAAGGTTAATAGGGATCAAGTAATTGATAGACTTTTGGATTTGCAATACGAAAGGTCAGACTTTGGTTTTAAAAGGGGTACATTTAGAGTTAGGGGGGAAAATATTGATATTTACCCTGCTTATACTGATGAATCAATTAGGATTGAATTAGAAGAAAATAAAATTAAAAAAGTAAGCTCTATGCACTCTGTAAGTGGGGCCATAATTGCAGAATATACAACTCCATTTACATTATACCCAGCAAAACATTTTATAACTGATCCTAAAACACATGAGTCTGCGTTTACGAATATTAAAAAGGATTTGGATAAACAAGTCAGTAACCTAAGGAGTAAAGGTAGGCTTTTGGAAGCACAGAGATTATCACAAAGAGTTACTTATGATATTGAGATGATTAAAGAAATTGGTTATGTAAAAGGAATTGAAAATTATTCAAGATATTTTGATGGTAGAAAAGAAGGAGATGCTCCATTTTCTTTACTTGATTACTTTAAGGCTCAAAACGGCGAGGATTGGTTAGTGGTTGCAGATGAATCTCATATTACTTTCCCTCAAATACGTGGAATGTTTGCTGGAGATTTTTCTAGAAAATCAACACTTATTGATTATGGATTTAGACTTCCTTCTGCTTTAGATAATAGACCGTTAAAATTTGATGAGTTTATGAGAAGGGTTCCTAATTTTGTAGCTCTTTCTGCAACTCCAGATGAGTGGGAATTGTCTTTATCTGAGGGCCACATTGTAGAACAACTTTTAAGGCCTACAGGTATACCTGATCCAGAAGTAGTTATTAAGCCTACAACTCATCAAATTGCTGATGTAATGGAAGAAATAAAACTTGAAGTTAAAGAGAATAGAAGAGTGTTAGTTACTACTTTAACTAAACGTACGGCTGAAGATTTATCTGCATTTCTTGTAGAAAAAGGGCTTAAAGTTGCATATCTTCATTCTGATGTAAAAACCTTGGATAGAACAGATATATTGGATAATCTTCGAAATGGTAAATATGATGTTTTGGTTGGTATTAATTTACTTCGAGAAGGATTAGATTTACCTGAGGTAGGATTAGTAGCAATACTTGATGCTGACAAGGAAGGATTTCTGAGATCTCAAACATCTCTTATTCAAACAATGGGAAGAGCTGCAAGACATGTTAAAGGAAGAGTAGTTATGTATGCTGATCGTATTACTGGATCAATGGAAAGGGCGCTTGGTGAGGTAAGGAGAAGACGTGCGTATCAGATAGCAGAGAACAAAAAGTATGGGATTATTCCAAAGTCGATATCAAAGCCACTACGTGAGAAGTTAATTGAAAAGGATGAAGATACACAAACAGAAAAAGCACTTGGTTTTGGTGCCACAACATTTGCTCATTTACCTGATATAGATGTGGATGGGTTAACTCCAATGGATAAAAAGAGACTTGTTAAAAACTTACAAAAAGAAATGGTACTTGCTGCTCATGAATTAAATTTTGAACTTGCGGCTGAAATTAGAGATAGGATTAAAAATTTAACTTAAGATCTTTCTACTCCTTTTAACGGACACTCTAAGTCGCAAGTTAGACAATTTCTATTACTCTCTGGCTTTCTTGTGATTAATTCCCATCCTGGGTTCATAAAGTTTTTTGTAATAAAATAACCAGCACCTTCAACATTATCACCTACTTTTAAACTAGGTCTTATTGCTTCTTCAACCACTATGTTTGAGCATATTACATCATCATTCATAGTCATATTTTAACCGAAGGTTAGACAAAAAGGAAGTAGAAAAGTGAAGCTAAGATAATTCTATACCAGCCGAAGATGTTAAAGTTGTGGTTTTGAACGAATTTTATTAGCCATTTAACTACTACATAAGCTGTTAGGAAGCTTACAACTAACCCAGTAGCAAGTAGCATGTATTCTGTAGAATGGTAAACAAAACCAGTTTTGTATAAATCTAAAATAGTTGCCCCTAGCATCGTGGGAATTGCTAGGAAAAATGAAAATTCAGTAGCTTCTTCTTTTTTCATTCCTACAACCATACCACCAAAAATTGTTGCAAAGGCACGTGATACTCCTGGAATCATCGAAAATAATTGGCAAATGCCAATTAGTACATAGGACTTAGTACTTAGTACAGAGACTTTTTTAGGAACAAAGAATCTTTCGAACAGGAGCATTACAATACCACCAATTAATAAACTCCACACTACGACAGTAGTATTACCAATTAAATACATTTTAATGTATTTGTATAGGAATAATCCAAAGAAAGCTGATGGCAAAAAGGCAATTAAGGTGTTTTTAAATAACACAAAATTACTACGTAATTTTGAAAAATAAATTACCACAATTGCAAGGATTGCACCTAGTTGAATTATAATTTCAAAAGATTTTACAAATTCAGTTTGTTGAATATTTAATAACTTAGATGCTAATATCATGTGGCCTGTTGAAGAAATTGGAAGAAATTCTGTAATACCTTCAACGATTGCAATTACAATAGTTTGAATTATATTCATTTATTAATTGTAACATCAAGTTAAAATCGATACTCAGGCTTTTTTGTTGGGAAACAAGTTCAACATAAAAGCCTGAGGATCTGCTACCAGAAACAATAAACATACATCTGGTAGTAAAAAAGAATTATTAATAGGGGCCTGATTTTTTTAGTTATCAATTTTATGTTGGCGCAAATATGATGCCAAAAATAAAATCGATTTACTTCGATTGGCCCTTTTTCATGGAAATTCATTGAGTAAGTTTTTAAATTATAACTCTCAATGAGTCCAATCAAAGCCTGAAGAATCAGGCAGATTGGAAGTAGTCCTACCAATAAATTGTTCATAATAGCTCGCCTCCTGTGCGAGTATCATTTTTGTGCGATTACCTGTGAGTAGCAGTTACTCCAAGCAGTGTCCGATTATACTACAAAATGCTGTATAATGGTACATTCCATGAATGATTTCATTTCCATTAAGGGTGCAAGACAACATAACCTAAAAGGTGTGGATCTTGATATCCCCAAAAATAAATTAACTGTGTTAACTGGCGTGTCTGGAAGTGGAAAAAGTTCTTTTGCTTTTGACACTTTGTATGCAGAAGGGCAGAGGAGATATGTGGAAAGTTTATCAACCTACGCAAGGCAATTTTTAGGTATTATGGAGAAACCGGATGTGGACTCAATTACTGGTCTTTCTCCTGCAATTTCAATTGATCAAAAGACAACCTCAAGGAATCCCAGGTCAACAGTTGGTACTGTAACTGAGATTTATGACTATATGAGGCTTTTGTTTGCTCGTGTAGGGCACCCACATTGTCCAGTCTGTGGTGATGAAATATCTCAGCAAACATTGGAAGAAATTATTAATAAGATGCTGGCTATGCGAGGTAGATTTTATCTTTTGGCACCAGTTATTAAAGATAGAAAAGGTGAGTTTTTGGCTTTATTTGATAATTTAAGATCAAAGGGTTGTTCCAAAGTCAGGATAGATGGAGTTTTTAAGGATTTAAGTGATGATTTTTCCATAATTAAAACAAATAAACATTCTATAGATGTAGTTGTGGACAAGATGTCAATAGATGGAAAACTAGAAAGTCTTAGATCTCGACTCTTTGATTCTGTGTCACAAGCTTTGAAGCTTGCTGATGGATATGTGATTTTGTGTGAGGTACGCGATGCTTCATTTGTTATACCTGATTATCCTAAGGATTATATAGATCATTTGTATTCGGAAAAATTTTCTTGTCCAAAAGATAATATAAGTTTACCTGAAATAGAACCTAGGAACTTTTCGTTTAATTCTCCTCATGGAGCATGTCCTACTTGTACTGGTCTAGGAAAGCTTCTAAAAGTTGTTCCTGAACTTGTATTTTCCCCTGACCTTTCTATTATGGAAGGTGGAATATTACCTTTTTCTTCCATGTTTGATCATGAAACATGGTATGCAAAAACCGTGGTTGCGATGTGTGAGAAACAAAATATCAATGTACATGTTCCAATGAAAAAGTTGGATGAGAAAGCAATTAGTACTTTGTTATATGGTACTAAGAATGATTTATATGAGGTTCTTGGTACTAATAAATTTGGTAAGGCTACTAAAATTTGGCAAAAGTATGAAGGTGTTGTTGGAAATATTGAGAGAAGATATAAAGAAACTGATTCCGATTATATAAAAAATGAGTTTGAGAAGTATATGAGAGAACAAACATGTGAAACTTGTAATGGGGCTAGACTTAAAAAGGAGAGCTTAGGTGTAACAATTGATAAAAAGTCAATTTCTGATATTACAAAAAAATCAATTAATGACATGGTAAATTGGGCTAATAATTTAAATAAATTGTTAAATAGTAGAGAAAATGAAATAGGCAAATTAATAATAGTAGAAATATCCGGAAGACTTAATTTTTTGTTATCAGTTGGACTTGAATACCTAACACTTGACCGTGTAGCAGGTACATTATCAGGTGGAGAGGCTCAAAGAATACGACTTGCTAGTCAAATTGGATCAGGTCTTACTGGAGTTTTGTATGTTTTGGACGAACCTACGATAGGCCTTCATCAAAAGGATAATCAAAAGTTAATTGATACTCTACGAGTTTTGAAAGAACTAGGAAATACTGTAGTAGTTGTAGAACATGACGAAGAGATGATGAAACAGGCTGATTTTTTGGCAGACTTTGGTCCTGCTGCAGGAAGGTTAGGTGGAAATATTATTGCTTCAGGAACACCAGCTGAAATTATGAAAAATCCAAAGTCTATTACTGGTGCATATCTTTCAGGTCGAAAAAAGATAACTGCACATGTTTTGCCTATTAGTAATGAAATGGCTGTTCATGGATCATTGTTTATTTATGGTGCACAACAATTTAATTTAAAATCTGTTGACGTTGAATTTCCTCTTGGAAAATTAATCTGTATTACTGGTGTATCAGGTAGCGGTAAATCAACATTGTTAGTTGAAACTTTGTATCCTGCGTTACAACATGAATTTAATCCATTTTTTAAAGGTGAGGTGGGAACGCACAAAAGAATAGAAGGGATTGATAATATAGATAAGGCAATCTTAATAGATCAGTCACCAATAGGTAGAACTCCTCGTAGTAACCCTGCAACTTACACTGGATTATTTGATCCGATAAGAGACGTTTTTGCTTTAACAAGAGATTCAAAAACATTAGGTTATAAAAAGGGTCAGTTTTCATTTAATTTGAAAGGTGGGAGATGTGAGGCATGTGAAGGACAAGGCCAAACTAAAATAGAAATGCAATTTATGCCTGATATTTGGGTTAATTGCGAAGTTTGTAAAGGCAAACGATATAATTCTCAAACTTTGGAAATTGTATATAAAGGTAAAAATATTTCTGAAGTTTTAGATCTTACTGTTAGTGAAGCTGTAATATTTTTCTCTTCTCATCCTAAAATTTATGATAAATTAGAAACTTTGCAGGATGTTGGTCTTGGGTATATGCAGCTTGGTCAACCTGCTACACAACTTTCTGGCGGAGAGGCTCAAAGAGTTAAACTAGCTACGGAACTTTCAAAAAGACAAACAGGGAAAACTTTTTATATTTTGGATGAACCAACCACAGGACTTCATTTTGCCGATGTCGAAAAGTTATTAAAAGTATTAAGGTTACTAGTAACTAAAGGTAATACAGTTTGTGTAATTGAACATAATTTAGATGTAATTAAAAATTCTGATTGGATTATTGATTTAGGGCCAACTGGAGGAACAGGTGGAGGAGAAATTGTTGCAATTGGAACTCCAAAGGACATTAAGGCTAATAAAAATTCAGTAACAGGTAGATATCTTTAATTTATATTTGAATCAAATCCAATAAATTTATCGACCTTGTCGATTCTATCGTTTGTATCTGTATAATGTTGGCCAGTAAATTCGGTAGCTTCTCTTGACTTTTGTAACTCACCCATGAGTTCGTCTTGGCTTTTTAAGTATACCTTAGTAGTTGGAAGAAGCTTTACTCTCTTGTTAGTTTCCTCAACTGTTTCCTTAAGATCATTGACTGTATGCGCAAGCTTAGTTAAATCGCCTCTAACTGATTTTATTTCATTTTTTAAATCGTTGTGTACTTCAGCAAATTGTTTATTGATTTCAGGCATGAAAAGCTCCTTAAACGCTTCAACTGTAAGTGGAGTTTGCTTTGATGAGTTTGCCATTAATTATTTATATATCATAATAGTTGAGGAGTCAATTGATGTTTGGTACATGTCGTGCGGGGTATTTAAAAAAATAAATTTTTTAAATATGGCATCCCCACACAACATTAATTTTTTCTTTACTACCCAGCTATTTGGATCAAAATTTCTGTCCAACTCGGCTAGGTAGTCCTTGCAAAAAATGATTTCAAAATAAAAAAAGTATTCAATAATACAATTGGATCAGAGTTACCCCTGTTCCAATTTCCAAAACTACCTTCTTGAATAGAGCAATGGTATGCCAGTTATACCCATCGGTATTAAGTAAGAATAAATAATAAACCAAATATTCCAGTTTACTAAATTTTCTGTACCTACAACCCAAGATACCATTCCAATCAAAAAGAAAGCCACGCCAGACATATGCAATGATAAGAATAATAACCAGTGCATTCGGGGATACTTTATTTCAAGGTGTACAACATAGTTACCAAGAAATGCTCCCGCAATTCCAAGCAAGATCCACAATATATTGTTCATTTATATTCTCCTTGTCAAAAATTTGAACTTGCACAAGTCCAGGCATGGTTTTTATGCCCAGAATTGTGAAGTCCAAATCTAATTTGGAGACTAATTTTGCAAGGATTTTGAAGAGCTAAAGGTCTAAATAATCCTTAAAATATCGCAATCGATATTTAAGCAAATATAATAATACTATACACTATAGGGTTTGTCAAGTTGGACCAACTACTTTAGAATTGACTAATGCGAAAGTTAATCATTTTCTTTTTAGTCCTATGTACTATGTACTCTGTACTATGTACTGGCGTGCGCGCCGAGGGTGAATTTTCAACAGATTTAGATGTTACATATAGTGTTCGTGAAACTGGTATAACTGAGGTCACAAATAAAGTGACCTTAACAAATGTTTTTAGTAATTTATATGCAACTTCTTACACAATAGTTTTAGACTCTATTAATCCAACACTTGTAAAAGCATATGATTTAAATGGTCCACTTGAAGTTATAAAAAATATAGATGATAAAAAAACCTCAATTCAGGTGAAATTTAAGGATCAGGTAGTGGGTAAAGATGAATCGAGAACATTTTGGATAAGTTATGAGGAAAGTAGCTTTGCAATAAGAACAGGAGAGGTATGGGAAATTTCAATACCTAGACTTTCTGAAGATGCGGATTTTAATTCTTACTATTTAAAGTTACAGGTTCCTGAGAAATTGGGGCAAGAGGCTTACATTTCGCCTCAACCTAATGAAAGAACGAATCAGAACGGCTTTTTAACTTATAGTTATAGTAAAACTGATATAGAAAAGAGCGGAATAGTTGCAGGATTTGGAGCGTTTCAAGTGTTTTCATTTAATTTAAATTATCATTTAGAAAACCCTCTTGCTCGCAGTGCTAAAACTGAAATTACAATTCCTCCTGATACTGCATATCAAAAAGTATATTTTGAAAATATTAACCCTAGACCTTCTTCAATGCATGTCGATAGTGATGGCAATTGGATAGCTGAATATAATTTACAAGCAAGAGAACGTGTTGATGTAACGGTAAATGGACATGTGCAGATATTTTCTAATTTCAGACCGTTTAAGAAAAGTACAGCTGAATCTCTGAATGAAAATTTAGTAAAAACTGACTATTGGGACACAACAAACCCTGAGATAGTAAAACTTGCTAATGAACTTAAAACACCTAAGGCAATTTATGATTTTGTATCAACAAAACTTAAATACGACTATGCAAGAGTAAGACCAAATGTGGAAAGACTTGGCTCAGTCAGAGCTTTAGAGAATCCTACAAGCGCTATTTGTATGGAGTTTACTGATCTTTATATTGCAATTGCTAGGGCTGCTGGTATTCCTGCAAGAGAAGTAAATGGATATGCATATACAGAAAACCCTGATATTCAGCCACTTTCATTAGTTAATGATGTATTGCATGCATGGCCTGAATATTATGATAGTGAGAAACAGGTGTGGATTCCGGTTGACCCAACATGGGGATCAACAACGGGTGGAGTTGATTATTTTTCAAAACTTGATTTAAGACATTTTACGTTTGTAGTTCATGGTAAAGATGCAACTAAGCCTTATCCTGCAGGAAGTTATAAGTTAGGTAGCAATCCACAAAAGGATGTATTTGTATCGTTTGGAAGTTTACCTGAAGTTAGAAATTCAAAAGTATCTTTAAATTCAAGTCTTGAAGGCTGGATACCCTTAGTATCAAATAGATTAGATTTAGAAGTTATTAATCATGGTCCAGTTGCGGTGTATGATGTTAGCCCTAACATATTTTTTGATGATGTTAAAAAAGACATAGCTACAAATGTTGAAGTTTTATTACCTTTTCAAAGCTATAAATCGTATATTGAAATACCATTTTCATTTTTAGGTGCAAATACTCCTAACAATGTTAAAATAACAGTTAATGAAGAAGAAATATCATTATCTACAAATAAGAATCAAGTAGTTATTTATAATTTACTTTTTATATTTGTAGTAACGATTTTGATTTTAGTTACATTAATGTTTAGACTCAAAAAATGGAAATTTCCAAAAAAGAATTCTTAAAATTACCAGAGGTTCCTGGTGTTTATACTTTTTGGAAAAAAAACACACCCATTTATATTGGTAAATCAATTAACCTTAAATCCAGGTTAAATAGTTATCTAGATCTTCATTTAAGTCCAAAGACTTTACAGATGGTTAGGGAGGCTGAACGCGTTACTTATCTTGAAGTTACTTCAGATTTAGAATCATTACTTTTAGAGTCAGATCAAATAAAGAAATATAAACCTAAATATAATATTGTTTTGAAAGATGATAAACATGCATTATATATAGTTATTACAAAAGAAGAATTTCCACGTATTTTGGCTGTTAGAAAATTATTAACTATTAATTCTTCATTTTTAATTGCCTTTGGTCCTTTCCCAAGTTCTGGCAATGTAAAGATAATTTTAAAAATGATTAGAAAAGTATTTCCTTTTTCAGACCACAAAATTGGAAAGAAACCATGTTTGTATTCTCATTTAGGTTTATGTAATCCATGCCCGTCTGCTATCACAGGAATTAAGAATGAAGAATTAAGAATGAAGAATTTAAAACAATACAGGCAAAATATTAGAAATATAAAATTAGTACTTTCTAGGAAGTTTAATGTTGTACGTAAAAGTTTAGAAAAAGAGATGTTAGCATGTTCTCGTGACATGGACTTTGAAAAGGCCACTACGCTTCGCGATAAAATAAAGACACTTGATTACATAACTCAGGAACGTATTGAGACGCATGAATTTCTTAAAAACCCTAATTTTGCAGAGGATCTTAGAAATAATGAACTTAAAAGTCTTAGTGAAATTGTAAAAGTTGATAAATTAAATAGAATTGAATGCTTTGATATAGCGCATCTATCAGGAGTTAGTGCAACTGCTTCTATGGTAGTTTTGACAGATGGAGAAAAAAATAATAGTGAATATAAGCATTTTAAAGTAAAACAAAGTAACAGTCAGAGTGATTATGACAGTATGAGAGAAATTGCACTTAGGAGAGCTAAACATTTTGAGGATTGGGGAAAACCTGATTTAATTATAGTAGATGGTGGACTGGGGCAAGTTAAGGTATTTAATGAAATTTTGGAACAATATGATGTAAAAGTTGTAGGAATTGCTAAACACCCTGATAGATTAGTATTTCCAGATGGAGTAAAAATCAGGTTAGTTAGGGAATCTTTAAATATAGTTTCAAGAATAAGAGACGAAGCGCATAGGTTTGCAAGAAGATTACATCACAAATTACTATCAAAATTAGTATTTGCTTGACATTCTTATTGTAAATAATAGATACTTAAGTTACAAAGTATAAATGAAAAGAATATTAAGACATTTCGTAATTGACTCAGTTTCTATATTTTTGGTTTCATCAATTGCTGCAGGTATGGTTTTTGATAAAGGATTAGAAACTTTACTTATGACTGGATTGGGGCTTACTATTGCATCATTAATTGCTAAGCCTGTCATAAATATTCTTTTGTTGCCTGTTAATTTAATCACTTTTGGTTTATTTAGGTGGGTTTCTGCTGTGGCAGTACTTTACATTGTTACTTTGGTTGTGCCTGGTTTTAGAATTATAAATTTTAATTTTGGAGGCTATACAAGTTTATGGATTGATCTTCCTGTTGTTGCCTTTACTGGGTTTTTAGCAATTTTTGCATTTTCGTTTTTACATTCAATTATATCTTCATTTATTTATTGGTTAGTAAAATAGTGGTATAATATCAGTATGAAAATAGCTATACAAATTATTCAATCTACTAGTGCATTGTTATTGATTATCTTTGTTCTATTGCAAGTTCGTGGAACTGGTTTTGGAAGAAGTGCAAATTCTTCATCTTTTACCAGAAGAGGTGTGGAAAAAATGGTTTTTAAGCTTACTTTTGTGGTTACAGCACTATTTTTAGTGTCATCTGTAGTATCACTATTTGTGTAAAAAATGTTGTCATTAAGATACATTGTTAGATTAATCCAGGCTTTTTTCAAACGATTTAAGGCAATTATTATAGTTGGTATCTTCTTTGGAATCCTTGTTTTTCTCGCATTAGTTTTTCTGTTTCCAAGTTTGAATGCTAGTAGTTTAAGAGTTGGAGTTACTGGACGTTTTTTAGCAGATCAATTACCAGATAATATTACAACAATGATTTCTGAAGGTTTGACTGTGGTAGATGAAAATGGCAATGTTGGCCCTGGACTAGCAAAATCGTGGGAATCTACAGACGGAGGAAAAACATGGATTTTTAAACTAGATGAGGGTAAAGAATGGCAAGACGGCAAAAAGGTTGTTAGTAAGGATATTACATACGAATTTACTGATGCACAAATTGAAAAAATTGATGACAGTACAATCAAGTTTAACTTAAACAGCCAATTTTCTGCATTTCCTATTATTGTTTCTAAACCTGTTTTTAAGAAGGGACTTTTAGGCACACGTGATTGGAAAGTAAAAAAGATATCATTAACTGCAGGTTATGTTCAAAAACTTACAATTGTAAATTTGAAGAAAGACAAAGTCACATTTAAATTTTATCCCTCTGATGAAAGACTAAAATTAGGATTTAAGTTAGGTGAAATTGATGTTATAGATAAACTACAAGATATAGAGGAATTTAAAGATTGGAAAATAGTTGATATTAAACCAAGTGTAAGTCTTAATAATTTCGTTGCCATATTTTTAAATACTGAAAATGAAAAATTATCTGAAAAATCTATTCGATTAGCATTAAATTATGCAATTGATAAAAATAGGGAGATTGAAGAGCGGGCAATATCACCAATTTCATTTAATTCTTGGGCGTTTAATTCACAGGTTAAACCATACAACAGAGATATGGAGAAGACTAAAGAATTAAAGGATTTTAAAATTAAATTATCTACTTTGCCAAATTTACTTAAGACTGCAGAGACTGTTGCTAAGCAATGGACGGAAGCAGGAGCTACTGTTGAAGTAGAGGTGGTAACGGGAATTCCTGAACAATATGACGCGTTTCTAGCTACTGTTGATATACCAAAAGATCCTGATCAATATAGCCTTTGGCATTCCACACAGACCACTACAAATATATCAAGGTATAAGAATCCAAGAATAGATAAATTATTGGAAGATGGTAGAACTGAACTGGACCAAGAAGCAAGAAAAAAGTCTTATTTTGATTTTCAAAGGTTTTTAGTTGAAGATTCTCCTGCTATATTTTTATATCACCCAACTTTTTACACAATTACAAGGAAATAATTAGAAATTAAGACAATAGTTTTTTAATTTTTTTGATACTATCTAAATCATGGATGGACACGGGAATGGTATCTTTGAATTTTTTGATATCATTGACAAGGTCAGATTTACATAGAAGTATAATTTCCTTTTTCTTAAGCATTTCTTTGTTATAGATTTTAAGTTCGTTTCTTACAATGTTGTAATCTCTTTCATAATCAGTAGATTGAGCATCAATACAGTGAATTATGACCTTTACTTTTTCTATATGCTTTAAGAAATTAATGCCTAATCCTTTACCTGTTGAGGCACCTTCGATAAGTCCTGGAATGTCTGCTATTACTTTACCGTTTACTACTCCAAGATTTGGGGAGAGGGTAGTGAATGCATAGTTTCCAACTCTAGCGTTTGAATTTGTTAGTTCATTTAATAAACTACTTTTGCCTGCATTAGGCAGACCAATAAGACCAAAGTCTGCAATTAATTTGAGATCCAATGTTAAATTAAGTGATTCGCCAGGGAAGCCCTTTTGAGCTTTCATTGGAGTAGTATTTCTGGCGCTTCTGAATTCCCAATTTCCGTGACCGCCATCTCCACCTTTTAATAATTTGATGGTTTCTCCAACAGTAGTAAGTTCTGTGACAACTCTTCCGGTCTCTCTGTCGATTATAGAAGTCCCTACAGGCAAGGTAATAATTAAATCTTCACCTTTTCTACCACTTTTAATATTGTCGCCTCCTGGAATACCATTTTCTGCTGCTAAAATATCTTTTTGGCTAAATTGGTAAAGGACTGTTAAGTCGCTAGTTGCAGTGACATACAAGTCTCCGCCTTTTCCACCATTACCACCATCTGGGCCACGGCCAAGTTTCTTAAAAGATACTTTTCCGTTTCCACCATTACCCGCACTAAATGTAACATCTACTTTATCTAGGAGCATATAGGTATTATACCATTAATACTTAATCGTTTCGGGAATTGATCCTTGAAGTTTAAAGACACCATTTTTAAAACTAGCTTCTTTAATGTCAGCTCCACCGATTTGATTTATTCTCCTAGAGATCATGTCTGACACAAGTGATGAGGCAGGACTTACTATATTGTCTGGTACTGAAATTTTTGCAATTTGAAAACTTGCAGAATTCATAGTAATTTTATTGTTGATCATTTCTGCTGTGCCTTTTACATAGAAGGGTAAATCTCCAGCTACATATTTTATATAGTTCTTTCCTTTTTCTATATCTGAATCTGAATAACCGAGATTTTTTGCTAGCAATATTGCATTACTTATTTTTAAGTATCCTGATGCTTCTGCTGTGCCGTCTGGGTTAAATTTAATTTGTACATTTCGAAGAGGAAAACTTTTATCTTTTTCTTCCCAAACTGTAAACACAGAAGTAATTTCTTCACTTGTCATGGTTACATCTAGGTTAATTTTTTTGTCACTTGGTTCTAAACTCATTCCGTTTCTTTCTTTGAATGACTTAATTAAAGTTGCGTCACCTTTTACACCAAGATCGGTTGCTTGCATCATGAATTTATAACCAAAAAAAATAACTACAGCTAGAATGATAACTCCAACCAATAACTTTTTCATAATAATTAAATTATATACCTTTGTAAAGTATTTATATGTAGTTACAAAGTAATTGCTTCTTGGTTGAGCATAGGAGTAAAATACCCCTTTAATATGCCATTATCTATTGAGGGAAAACCATTTTGTACCGAAAAATTAAAGTCTGGATTGTTAATTGCCAACAATCCAGTAATTGTAGAGGATAAAGCACAGATTGCTAGAAGTATGTCTGATTACATATCGTTGTCAGCTGGGGAAGTAAACTATTACACATCATTAAGAGTATGGATGGATCCTGTATTAGAAGAAAGTAAATTATCTGTAAGTTCTATTATTGCCCCTCCTAAAGATTTGCCCCAAGCAATTAAGGATAATAATAACATGTATTCACATACGGCATGGGTTGTAAATACTTTTCCTTCACTTGGACTTATGTGGACGACGTACGGACTTATGAAATTAGGTAAACTTAAAGAATACCGCATGGATAATTTGGTTGATTTTAATAATGATCGTATATGTGTGCCAACTGCAATGATAAGAATGGGTTTAATAGGTCGAAAATATTATAATGCATGGAAATCAAAAATAACAAAACAGGGTAACCCTACTATTTCGAAAAGGGTAGAGTGGACTGGACATACAATAGCTGTAAAACCTCATAGTTCTGGGTTGTTTATAATAGGAGATCAATATGGAACCGGTCTAATAAGTGAAGAGCAGCTTGTTGGAATAGCAAAAGATAGAAATGCTTTTCAACAAGAATTTACTTATCATCTTCAAGTTTTTAAACAAAACGTTAATTAATAAAGTACCTTGGGTGGTCTAAGAGGTGTTGTTTGCACTGATATATCACAAACTAATTATCTTCAAAGGAAAATATTAATGAAGACCTTATTACAAAAGTGTTTGTTTGTGGTTATTTAAACTGTATAATTTAGACTATGAAAATTAAATTTAAGAATGATAAATATAAAAAAGTACGAGGAGGATATTCTAGATTACTAGATATTTCATGTGAGCATTGTGGACAACATCTTTTTTACTATCAGAAGGACGGACCAGGGATATTAAAGCGAATGTACCTAGACAGAATAATTAGCTCCAATATTGATATATCAACAGACTTGGTTTGCCCAGAATGTCAAAAATTACTAGCGGTTCGAATTATTTATGAAAAGGAAAATAGACCTGCATTGAGACTTTTTGTGGGCTCTGTGACTAAAAAAATAGCGAAATCAAAATAAACTTTGGGTGGCTGACGGGTGTTGCGCCCGCTGCCTTCCCCTCCACAGGGGGACGCTCTACTGATGAGCTACAGCCACCATATTTTAAAAATTTGGTGGATGCCAAGCTTTGCTTACAGCCACCATATTACTAAGCTTTGATATTTTATCATGTTCGTAAGTATTCTCAAAGACTTTGATCTAGTTATGAGATGAGAATTATATAAACGATGATTTTACAGCATAAATGTTATAATATACGCTACTTTTAGTAGAGGAATCAGGGATTGTGTAGCAATTATAACCAATGCAACCCTTGAGGTGTTACCATACGGAAGTTTAAAGTTTCTTTTTAAAAGTAAGTAAAGTATTTATAAATCATATGGAGAAAATAAGAACGGGTAAGTTTTGTGCATACCTAGGCGAATATATAGGAAGCGCTGAAGCTTTATTACCAGTACCTTTGTACGAATGCAAGCTTGCAAAAGCATACTGGAGGGGAAAGGCACAAAATAAGGGTGAAGAACCAAAGTTTTATTGTCGTGTAAATAACAATGTAAAAGAACAAGAGAAGTGTGTATTAAAATCAATTAGAAATCATGCCAAGAAAAGAAGTTGAAAGAATAATTGTTGATCTCTTCTTCTTTATTAGAAAACGATAGGAGATTCTATATTCTTCATTTTGCTCGGAGCGGGTAAGCACGTTTTTGAAGCAAAAGCTAAAGCTTAGCCCTCTCACTTCGTGAGCGGGTAGGGAGAATCGAACTCCCACCGAAAGATTGGAAATCTCTCGTTCTACCATTAAACTATACCCGCATGAAATGCTGGTTTAGTTGATGGCAAGCTATGCTTACCATTAAACTATACCCGCATATACTCTATTGTCGGGGTGGCGAGATTCGAACTCACGGCCTCTGCTTCCCAAAAGCAGCGCTCTACCAACTGAGCCACACCCCGTAACGATTAAGGATAACACAATTTGTGCCGGGGAGAGGACTCGAACCTCCACGATGTATTAGCATCGCGGGCTCTTAAGGCCCGTGTGTCTACCATTCCACCACCCCGGCAGGGCAATGCATATTATATCAAATATGAAATAAAAGCATATCGTCAGTTGTATTAATGTTAGATCGGAGGTGAATAAATATGAACAAAACAATATTAGGACTAACAGCATTAGCAATAGGTACAGCTGTAGTTTTTACGGCCACAACTAGTGCATCAGCTTATAGAGGAGATCCAGCAGTTAAAGGACCTAACTATACAGTTGATAGGCATGAAGCAATGGAGAAAGCATTTGAAAACAATGACTTTTCTGCATGGCTTGCCTTAATGCAAGGAAAAGGTAGAGTTACTCAAGTAATAAACAAGGATAACTTTGCAAAATTTGCAGAAGCACATGAACTTGCTGAAGACGGAAAATTAGTAGAAGCAAATCAAATTCGTGCAGAACTTGGTTTAAATCAACATAATGGAGCCGGAAACGGTAACGGAATGGGCAGAAACGGAAGATAATATCTTCTAGATTTTATAGTTTGCCACCCCGGCAGTAAATGTCGGGGTTTAGGCAAATTTAATCTAATGTAATAGAATAATAAAATGACAGATGAAGAGTTAGTCAAAATAATAAGAACCGAAAATCAAGATTTGTACTCTGAAATTGTAAAAAAGTATCAAGATAAATTGTTTAGATACGCATTTAATATAGTTTATGATGACGCGAGAGCGTCAGATATTGTTCAGCAAACTTTTATCAAAGCTTTTGTAAATTTAAATGGTTTTGATATTAATAAAAGTTTTTCGAGTTGGGTATATCGAATAGCCCATAATGAGGCTATGAATTTAATTAAAAAATACAAAAGAGAAGTGAGTTTGTTACCAGAATTTGATCTTCCTGATACTAATAATATTGAGAATGATTATCTCAAGGAAGAAACAGTAATTGAAGTTAAAAAATGTTTAAAAGATATACCAATTTTGTACTCTGAACCTTTAAGTTTATTTTATTTGGAGGATAAATCTTATGAAGAAATAAGTGATATATTGAGATTACCAACTAGTACGGTTGGAACAAGAATTAGTAGAGCTAAGTTATTAATGAAAGAAATATGCAAAAGAAACAAATAGATATAACAAACGAAGTAATGTCCAAAATTAAAAAGGGGCAAATTAAAATGAAGCCTAGATGGTATTTTGTCTTAGGGTCTAGTGCATTGATACTAGGGTTATCATCTATAAGTATAGTTTTAATGTTTGTTATTCGTCTATTAATGTTTTCAATTAGACAACATGGACCTATGGGGGATATTAGATTGCAACAGATAATTTCAAATTTTCCACTTTGGGCTCCTATTGTAGCTATTTTTGGTATTGTAACTGGAGTAACTATGCTTAAGAAGTATGATTTTTCATATAAAAAGAATTTTTACTTAATAATAGTTGGCTTAATAGTTGCAATGTTTTTATCTGGATTTTTAATCGATAAATTTAACCTTGATAGTTTTATGTTCGGTAACAGATTTGGAAGAGGCAATGGTATTAATAGACAATTTAGATAATTCGTAATAGTATTAATATATGAAGAGAGATAAAAACAACTTAGTGATAATTGCTTCATCTGTATTGATAATTATTATTATTTTTCTATTCACTGTAAATTCTCAAAATCCTATAACTAAATCTATAACTAAAGATAATTGTCTTGCTGATGATTGCTTGTTAGTTGATAATCTTGATTATCCGGCTGGAACTTTATCAAGTGAGGTTCAAATGGCTATTGATAAGGCTATAAATGATGAATATGTGGCATATAGTACATATGACGCTGTAATTAAAAAATTAGGTTCAGTGAGACCTTTTTCAATGATAATTAACGCTGAGGAGCAACATATTTCAAGGCTTAAATCAATTTATACAAAGTACGGAATAAAGATTCCGTCAAACAAATTTCTAGGCACAATTAAATCTCCAACCACTATCAAAGATGCATGCCAAACTGGGGTTACGGCTGAAATTGCAAATGTAAATTTATACAAAGATGAACTTATCCCAGTAGTTAAAAACTATGAAGATATCACTCTAGTATTCACTGATTTAATGACAGCATCACTACAAAAGCATTTACCTGCTTTTGAGAAATGCAATTAAGTTAAATTGGAGGTGAATAATATATGAATTTTAAACAAATATCTGTTTTGATAATTGCTGGACTACTTAGTACAACGTCTGTAGCTTTTGCAAAAAACGAAACAGCAGGAGAAGGTCCGCAGAATACTCCGAAAAGTGTAATATCAGCTTCGCCTTCAGGTAATACAGTTGAGAATAAAAATGAGGTTCAAACTAAAAATCAAGGTGAAGAAACAATGTTACAAGTAAACACTGCTGAAAAAGAAAATCTAGGAACTCTTGTTTCACAAAAAGTAGAAGAACTGCTTAATGATGAAACTCTTGAAAAAGGTATTGGACAACAGGTGAAACAGTTTGTTCAAGAACAAAAACAAACCCAAGACAAAATCCAAGAACACCTTAACCTTGCAGAAAATCGAAACAATCTATTGAAGAGTTTTATTGGACCAGATTATAAGTCCTTACAAAATGCAAAAGCTCAATTGGAACAAAATCAACTGAGAATTAAGAATTTGGAGGAATTAAAACTACAGTTAACAAATGAATCAGATATAACAATGGTAACTGAAACTATTCAGGCGATAGTTAATCAAAATACTGCTCTCCAGGATCAAATTGAAATGGAAGAGTCATCAAGTAGTTTATTAGGTTGGTTATTTAAGCTATTTACTAAATAAACTAATCGTAGCAACACAAAACTGCATGAAATAAAATCATGCAGTTAGTTGTATTATAAATATATGAAGAAAATAATTATTATTATATTAATTTTGGCTGTGTCGTTAGGTGCTGGATATTATTTTTACAGCAATACTAAAACTAATTTAAGCTTAACAAGCACAAATCTTATTTCCCCTACTAGGCCTGCTGAAGTTACAGGCTATGTAGTTTCAATTTTAGGAAATGAAGTAGTAGTCGCTAAAGAAATTGGAAAAGTAATATTAACTGAAGCTGAACAGGCAAAGAAAAAGACAGATATGCAGAAATTGTCGCCAGAACAAAGATCAGCAATTAAAGCTGAAGAAAGCGCAAAGTTATCAACAGAAAATATTAAATTAACCATACCTGTTGGGACGATAATCTCTAAAGGTACTGGCGACGCATCAGGAAATCAAATTGTTGCAGATATCGCTGATCTTGCTAAGGGTACATATGTCTCAATTTGGTTAGACCAAAATCAAAATATTGAATATGTCAAAATTAAGCAAATTTAAATATCATTTAATTTTCATAATTATTTTGCTTATCGCAAGCATATCTTGGTATTTTATATCTAAAAATAAGACACAAACACAAGAATTTAAGACTTCCAAAGTTACCAAAGGGGACCTTAGTATTTCTTTTTCAATTGATGGTAAATTAAAGGGAGATATTTATGAACCTAAATTTGCAATATCTGGTAAAGTTGATAAGGTTTATGTAAAAGATGGTGATATTGTGAAACCTAACCAATGGATAGCCTCACTCGACAGTGCCGAAGCACAAAAAAATCTTGAAAATGTTTTGCTGGAAAGTTCCAAAGAAAGAAATGATTTTAATGAAGCAAATAACGTTACTTATTCAAATGTTACTATAACAGATACTATTAAAAGAATATTAGAGAAGAATCAATGGGATTTACAAAAATCTGTTTTAGACGTTGAACTGAAAGATCTGGCCATTAAACAGTCAAGATTGGTTTCACCTGTAGCTGGAACTGTTGCTAATCTTCGACTCAAGGTTGGTGACACTGTTAGTACTCAAAATCAAACTCCAGTTGTTTCCATAGTCAAATCTAATATATTTACTTTTGAGGCGTATGCTGAAGAGTCTGATGCTTTAAAAATTGATAAAGAACAAATTGTTAGAGTTTCGTTTGAGGCTTATGATGATAGAAATTTTATAGCGAATAAATTCTTTTTATCCCCTGTTGCAGAAATTGATAATAATGGTCTAACAAGTTATAAAGTCGTTATTAATTTGGATACTCCAAGCGACATAAAATTGATGGATGGAATGGAAGGAAGTGTTTCCTTTGTTACAAAGGAACTAAAAAATGTAATCATTGTTCCAAATAAAGCAGTTTTTAGAAGTGACAATAAATCGTATGTAAATGTTTTAGATGAAAAAGGCAAAGGCATTAAGACTGAAATTCAAACCGGCTTTACTGATGGTAAATCAAGCGAAGTTATAAAAGGATTGTCTGAAGGACAAATGGTAGTAATATGATAAGCCTTGCTTCAATTAAAAAAAGCTATTTTATTAAAAACATAGAGTTCCCAATCCTCAAAGGTGTCGACCTTACTGTACAAAATGGAGAATTTATTGGATTAATGGGCCCTTCGGGATCTGGAAAATCAACGCTTTTGAATATTATTGGGTGTTTGGACAAACCAACGTCGGGTGAATATCTAATAGACAAAAAAGTAGTCTCAAATTTATCCAAAGACGAGCTTGCTGATGTAAGAAACACATATATAGGTTTTATTTTCCAAAACTTTAATTTAATACCTACACTTTCTACACTAGATAATGTAGCTTTACCTAGTTTCTATAGTGGAGAAATTAATTATAAAAAGGCCAGAGAATTATTAGATTTAGTAGGGCTTTCTGATAAATTAGAGAATAAACCAAATGAATTATCAGGTGGTCAAAGACAACGTGTGGCCATCGCCAGAGCACTTGTTAATGATCCTCAATTTATTTTGGCTGATGAGCCAACGGGTAACTTAGACAGCAAAACTGGGGCTGACATTATGAAATTAATTATTTCACTTAAAAGAGACATGGGGAAAACTATACTAATGGTTACGCATGATTCTAATTTGTCAAAATTAACAGATAGGGTAATTTACTTAAAAGATGGATATATAACAAACAAAAAAAGCATATGATACCTAGTTTTTATTTAAAATTATTTCAACTTTCCTGGAAATCACTTAGGTCAAATATCTTTAGATCCTTTTTGACTACTTTAGGAATTATGATAGGAACAGCAACTATTATTATAGTAGTTGCTTTGGGGGAAGGTGCAAAGCAAGATATTGCTGAACAATATTCAAACATGTCTGTTACAACAATTTTAGTTAATGGCCCATCGACTGAAGGTGCAAAATCTAAATTATCAGTTGATGACATACCAGCAATTTCGTTTATCTCTACGGTTGCTGATGTTGTCCCAATGTTAACTGGCAAGGTAAATGTTTCAACAGCTGATAATACTGCCAGTTTTAATGTTGTAGGGACATATCCAAACTTTTCAAATGTAGCAAATCTCAAGTTCTCAAAGGGAGGTTTTTTTAGCCAAATTGATGAAGACGACCACTCAAAAGTTGCAGTGTTGGGAGCTACTGTAGCTGAAGAAATATATGGCACGAGAACGCCTGATGTTATTGGAGAAAAGATAGTCTTGGGTAAAAAGGAATTTGAAATAATTGGAATTGCCGAGTATAAAGGTGGAGCATTTGGCCCTGTTACGATTGATGAGGCAGTTTTTACACCATACTCATCAGGATTTAGATATGTGCTGGGTGTAAACGGCAAGTTTTCATTTAATATCAACGCAAAAAGTGTTGAACTACTTGAAGATACCTTGCTATCTCTAACCAAAGTATTAAGAGAAGAGCACAATTTGGGAGCTACTATACCAGACGATTTTAAACTTAAAGATATGGGGGCAACTGTTGCTTCTGCTCAAAGTTCTTCTCAAACTATGGCAATTCTTTTAGGGTCTGTAGGATTTATAGTTTTACTTGTTGGAGGTATTGGGATAATGAATATTATGTATGTAACTGTATCCGAAAGAACAAAAGAAATTGGAATTCGAAAAGCAATCGGAGCAAAGGATAAACATGTTTTAACACAATTTTTGTTTGAAGCATTTATACTAACTGCTGTCGGTTATGGGATAGGAACACTTGCTTCTATTTTAGTATTTTATATTTTATTGTCATTTGGAATTAAAGTAATTTTTGTTAGCTGGAGTTTGTTGCTATCGCTTGTAATTACCTTTACAGTTGGTATGTTTTTTGGGTATTATCCTGCTAAAAAAGCTTCAGAACTTGACCCAATTGACGCATTACGATATGAGTAATTAAATTGTAGATTTCAAAAATTCAACAAATAGTGGATGAGGAGTAAGTGGTCTGCTTTTATATTCTGGGTGAAACTGTGTACCTACAAAGAATTTGTGATTTGGGAGCTCTATAGCTTCAACCAGTTTACCATCTGGGCTTGTGCCTGAAATAACTAATCCTGCCTTTTCTAATTTCTCTTTATATTTATTATTGAATTCGTATCTATGTCGATGACGCTCGTCTACAATTTTTTTATTATTATAGATTGATGATAATTTTGTTCCTTTTTTAATTTTACATGGGTAAGACCCTAGCCTTATAGTTCCACCAAATTCATGTTTTTTAATTAATTCTTTTTGATAATCCATCGTGTGAATTACTGGATATTTAGTTTCAGGATTTGCTTCTTCAGAATTTGCATCTTCTAAATGCATTACATTTCTTGCATATTCAATTACTGCCATTTGCATACCAAAACAAAGACCTAGATAGGGGATATTGTTTTCCCTTGCATATTTAATTGCAGAAATTTTTCCTTCTACACCTCTTTTACCCCAACCTTGAGGGATTATTATTCCATCTAATGTGGAATAATCATTATCAAGTTTTTCCGCATCTAGCCATACCAAATTAGGCTTTAAACCTAGTTTCCAACCTGCATGTTTTATGGCTTCTACTACACAAACATAGCTATCAGTTAAAACATAGTCTCCCGTCTTATGGTATTTCCCAATAATTCCAATATTTACCTCTTTTTTTGAAGTTTTTATACTTTTTACTAGATTTTTCCAATCTGTGATGTCTTTTTTAGTATGTTTTAGTTTTAGTTTTTTAATAATTTTATCTGCAAATTTTTGTTTATCTAAAACAAGTGGTACTTCATATATACTTTCAACGTCTGGTGCGGCGATAATATTTTCAATTTGTAGCCCTGATGCTAGCGCAATCTTTTCTTTTCGCTTTTCATCAATTGCGATTTCACTTCGGCAAACTATAAAATCTGGCATAATCCCAAGAGAATTAAGCATCCCCACAGATTGTTGTAGTGGTTTTGATTTAAGTTCTCCGATTGAAGGAGGTGCAGGGAGATACCCTACATGAACCAGAATAATGTCTTTTGGGTTTGTTAATTTAAGACGCCTTACTGATTCAAAGAACAACAGGCCTTCGTATTCTCCTACAGTTCCTCCCAGCTCTACTAAGACAACGTCGGCATTTTGGGCAGCGCCTGCTGCATACCATTTTTTAATAATTTCTGGAGGAATATGGTGATATGGTTCAACACATTTACCTGCATAATCTAAATGTCTTTCTTTTTCTAAAATTAATTTATATATTTGCCCGTTTGTTGTGTAGTTTTCTTTTCCTAGACTTACTTCTAAAAACCTTTCATAATGGCCCAGGTCTTGATCAGTCTCTTGTCCATCATCTGTGACAAAGACTTCACCATGTTCAATTGGATTCATTGTTCCTGCATCAACATTTAAATACATATCACATTTCATTGCAGTTACTTTAATTCCACGGGATTTTAATAGAAGTCCAACTGAGGCTGAAGTTATACCTTTACCAAGGCCTGATAAAACACCACCAGAGATTATTACAAATTTCACTCTGGAATTTAATATACCATGAATGTTACTAAATTAGTCAAGAAGAAAATAATGCTTGCCAAGCGAAGCCTTGCGAAGTTTGGTGCGCCTGGAAGGAATTGCACCCTCATCATTGGTTCCGAAGACCAGTGCTCGATCTATTGAGCTACAGGCGCTTATATCCTACAATTATATCATTATGCGTATAGTTTTTTCTGAACACGCTAAGCAGCGAATGACACAAAGGGAAATAACTGAGTTACAAGTATTTGCCACGATAAAGAGTCCACAAGAAAAAGTTAAAAGTTATCGAGATAGAATTATTTATAAAAGACTATTCAAAAATAAAACACTTGAAGTTGTAACAAAGATTGAAAATAAAATTACAATCATAATTTCAGCTTATATGGTAAAATAGATATAGAATGAAAATTAAATACGATAAAAAAGTTGATGCTTTATATTTTACTTTGTCTGAAGGTAAATATTCAGATTCTGTAAAGGTAGCTGAAGGTGTAATGGTGGATAAGGATTCAGATGGAAATATAATTGGAATTGAAGTATTGGATGCCACAACAAACATACCCTCCTTCAACCCCAAAAATATAAAATTTAACGTTCAAACCGTCTAATGGTAGACATTGCAAAACAGATTGAAGATATTGAGGCAGTTTTAAGAAAAACTCCACATCACAAGGCAACAAACGGCTTTATTGGGGCAATGAGAGCCAAAATTGCGCGTCTTAAAGACCGCGAGGTTGAATCATCAAGCAAAAGTAGTGGCGGTGGGGGAGGCTATTCTGTAAAGAAACAAGGAGATGCAACTATAGTATTGATAGGACCTCCTTCTGCAGGTAAGTCAACTTTAATTAACTGCATTACTAATGCAGTGAGTAAAGTTGCAGCTTATGCATTTACAACAGTATCTGTTATTCCTGGAATGCTTAAATATAGAGAGGCATATATTCAAGTATTAGATGTCCCTGGACTTATTGAAGGAGCTTCTATTGGAAAAGGGCGTGGAAAGGAAGTACTTTCGGTTGCAAGAGGTGCAGACTTGTTGGTTATCATGACTGATCCTGAAAGACTTAAGTTTTTTGATAATATTTTAGAAGAACTTGAAGGTGCTGGAATCAGAATCAATAAAAGTAGACCTAATGTCAGGGTTGAAAAAGAACTTGCTGGAGGGCTGACAATTGTTTCAAACATAAAACAGGATTATGTACTTGAAGATGTTAAGGGTGTTGCCCAAGAATTTGGAATTAAAAATGGGAGAGTAATTTTAAAAGAAAAAGTTACAATGAACCAAATTATTGATAGTTTGTCTGAAAGAATTGTTTATAAGAAAGCAATATTTGTTGTAAATAAAGCAGATACGCATGATGGACACAAATATGAAGATTTAATTTATATTTCAGCTGATAAAAATGAAGGAATTGATGCTCTTAAAGAAACTTTTTGGAAGGAACTGGGATTAGTTACAATTTATTTAGTCGAGAGAAATGACAAACCTGGAACTGATAATCCTGTTATTATGAAAACTGATGATACACTAGAAGATGTGGCAAGAAGTATTGGTTCTGAATTTTTAGAAGGAACAACTATTGCAAAAATATGGGGAAATGGCGCAAAATTTGATGGTCAAGAAATGCCACTTACAACAAAAGTTATAGATGGTATGCAAGTTAGATTTATATGAATTACGAACTAATAGATTCAGGGGCAGGGCGCAGGTTGGAACGATTTGGAAAATATATCTTAAATCGTCCTGATCCTGAGGTAATGTGGAGTAAAAACTTGCCTGAAGACGAATGGGAAAAGGCAGACGCTAAATTTAATAATGACAAATGGGAGACTAATCCTAATTTTCCAGAGAAATGGCAGCTTGAAATAAATAATATTACAGTTAATCTACGACTTACTCCATTTAAACATGTTGGAATTTTTCCTGAACAGATTGATCAATGGAATCAGATTAGTAATTCAGTAATTCAGTTAGTCAGTAATTCAGACCAACAACCCCATATCCTCAATCTCTTTGGCTATACTGGAGTTGCCTCACTTCATGCACTTTCAGCTGGCGCAAAAGTTACTCATCTTGATGCGTCACGTCCTGCTATTACTTGGTTTAAAGAAAATCAAGAATTGTCAGGGCTTTCTGACAAACCTGCAAGAATAATAATTGATGATAGCCTTAAGTTTACCTCGAGGGAGATAAAACGAGGAGTAAAATATGATGGAGTGATTATGGATCCACCTGTGTATGGACATGGTCCAAACGGTGAAAAGTGGTCATTTAGCAAGAATTTCCCTGAGTTAATGGATAATGTGAGTAATATCCTTATTGATAATCCACTGTTTGTAATTGTTAATGCCTATGCAATTAGTACATCTTCAACTAGTTTGGGTAATATGTTGATCGATAAATTAAAAAAATTTGGAGGTAATGTAACCAATGGGGAATTAACACTTAAAGAAACTTCAGGCGGTAGAATGCTATCTACTGGAATATGGGCCACTTGGCAAAACTCTTAATCTTCTGTTAATGTTCATTTGTTATTATTCCTATATATGAGATTCAGCTACGCTATGAAAAACAAAGCAATCAAAATAACTTTAGGAGTAATGGCAGGAGTCCTATCTCTTTCTACTACAGCATATGCAGGATTTAAAGTAATTCAAAATAAAGAAGGTAGTGTATTAAGTGCTACAGCTAACCCTTCTGCAACTCCAGAAGTAATAGAACAAATAGAGGAAATTGAAGAAGTTACTGTAATTAATACTAATAGCGCAAGTCCAACAGCAACTAGTCTACCAACATCAGTTTCAACAGCTCATGGAAGTCCAAAATCAAGCGCTACTTCAAGTTCAAGACCTACATCATTTAATGATGATGAAGACGATGAAGTTGAATTTGAAGATGAGGATGAAGTAGAGGATGGTGAGGATGATGAAAAAGAAATCCACGACGAAGAAGACGATAATTAAAATTGCTTCAATTTTTATCGCAATATTAATTTTGCTAATAACAGCATACGTTTCATTAGATACAAAGGTTGCAACTGCAATGCAACTAGGAATGCCTATATATTCTGAAGAAACGATAAAATCATATAATGGAGGCGATTTGAATCTCCCCGTCTATATTGCATATGAAGGATTTGTTTATGATGTTACACCTGGAAGGGAAGATTTCTACAACGAAGGTAAAGACTATCATTATCTTGCAGGACGTGATTCTACAATTGATTTAAACATTGTTGGAGGATCTATTATTAAAATAAAATACAAAATTGTGGGGGTCTACAAATGATCGGTAATTATTCAATTATTTTAAGTGTTTTAATAACAGTAATTCTTTTTTTCATGTCTAAAATGGGAAACAGTGATCCTATACGGATACTTGTATTTTTAGCTCAAATTACTGGACTTGTTGGATCAGTTCTAATATCTTTCGATTTTGTTCTTGCTACACGTAACAAAATTGTAGAAATGGCATTTGAAGGCTTGGACAAAGCTTATAAAGTTCATAACTTGTTAGGTAACATTGCATTTATTCTAGTCGTTAACCATCCAATATTTTTAATATTAGATTCTTTACCGTTTAATACAACTAAATTATATTTGGTACCAACTGTTAGCAATCTTCCTTATGCTTTTGGTATTCTTGCTCTTTATTCATTAATTATACTTGTAGCATTAACAATTTTTGTCGACCTACCTTACAAAATTTGGAAAAGAACTCATGAAGTTATGGGTCTTGTGATAATTTTTGGAAGTTTACATAGCTTACTTATTACATCTGATGTTTCAAATTATTTACCTCTAAAATTATGGATTATTGGATTGAATGTAATTGCTTTAATTGCATATTTTTATAAAAGATATTTTTATTATTTTTTACGTCCTAAAAATAATTATGTTGTGACAAATATTGAACATGATAAAAACTACCTATTAGTTAATCTTAAGGCCTCTAATTTAGAAAAATATTTAGAATTTAAATCTGGTCAGTACGCTTTTTTTTCAATAGGCGAGAATTCAAGAGATGAACATCCATTTTCCATTCTTGAACAGGATGGACCTAATCTTAAAATTGGAACTAAAATTGTTGGTACATTTACTCTTAATTTGACACAATTGACTGTAGGAGTGGAAGTAAATGTTCATGGACCGTTTGGCAGTTTTGCTAGCAACATGGATCGCGCAAATGAAATGGTTTGGATATCTGGTGGTATTGGGATAACGCCATTTTTATCAATGATCAAAGCGCTTAAGTCTCATCAGAAAGTTACTATGATTCACTCTGGAAAAAGTAACGAGTCAACATTATTTACAAAGTTATTTAAGGACTATACATATTTTTTTCCAAATTTTAAATTTGTAATTCATTATCCATCTATCGAAGGACGGCTTAATGAAGAAAACATAAATAAATATGTTAGCTTAAGTAATCAAACATATGTTTATCTTTGTGGCCCTAAGGAAATGATGGAAAATTTTAGTCAAAAATTACCAAGAAAAGGTATAAGACAAAAGAGAATTATTTATGAAGACTTTTCACTAAAATAATGAAGACACTATATATATTATCTGCAATTGCAATTTTTAATTTACTGGCAGTTACTGCCCTTGCAAACTCTCCTATGCAGAAAAATTTAATCGCACAGAAAACAAGCATGACTGAAGTATTACCTACAATTGTTCCTACACCAACACCAGTAGTTGTAATAAAGCAAGTGATTAAGAAGGTAACTAAATTTGCAACAACTGCACCTTCTGCAAATAATAAAATTGCAACCACTACTACAGCTACAACTCAGACGCAGAACCAAGCTCAACCAAGTCAAGCAACAAGCCAACCTGCTGCACAACAACCAGCACCAGCACCTGTGCCATCAGGATGTATTATTACACTTGATGGATCTAGCTATAATGTAACGAATTTACAAAGAACTCATTCGGGTGGAGATATATTCAATTGTGGAAGTGATATGAGTGCAACATTCTGGGGAAAACATGGACAGAGTATTTTCAATAAAATGCAACAATACAGGATCTAAAGAGTTATAATATACAAATATGCGCCTACTTCTAGTAGAGGACGATTCAATAATTGCTAAAAATATTACAACCTTCTTAAAAAGAAAAGGTTATTCAATTGATTTGGCAGAATCTATTGAGGAATCATATGACAAAGCTGTCGTGGAGAATTATGATTTAATTGTACTAGACAGAGGTTTACCCGACGGTGAAGGACTTACTCTTATTAAAAAATTAAGAGATGAAGAAATTCATACCCCAATTTTAGTTTTAACTGCTAGAAATGAGGATATTGATATTGTTGAAGGACTTAACCTGGGGGCGGATGATTATTTATCTAAACCATTTGACATGGATGTTTTGGTAGCAAGAATTAAAGCCCTATCAAGAAGACTAAATAAAATACCCTTGAAGCCAATTTTAACTATCAATGATGTTACAATTGACCTTAATTCAACACAAGTCAAAAGAAACGGAAAAGTAATTAATTTATCACCTAGAGAATATGCAATTTTTGAATACTTAGCAATTCATCCAAATCAAGTAATTGATAGGATGACGTTATTGTCACATGCGTGGGATGAAAATGTTGACTTGTTTTCAAATACAGTTGATGTACATATTAAATATCTAAGAAATAAAATCGAAACTGGCGACAGCATAAAAATAATTAAAACTGTTCGTGGAAAGGGTTACATGGTATGCACAAATTAAACATAAAGACCAAGTTAACTTTAATTGTTGGTTTAATAACTACTATTGTTGCTACTATTGCAGTTTTTTTTATAGTTCAAATAGTTTTTTATTCAATTGAGAATCAAATTAAAAGTGATTTAAGCAATCATCATTTTGATATCACATCTCTTGCAAAACCTGAAAAGAGTACAGAACTTGCTACTTATTTACGCTCTAATGATTTAAGTTTGTTTATTTTTAATGATAAAAAAGAAACAGTTGCTAGATATGGTATTTATAGAAGCTTAAATCAAGAGACATTAAAAGAACTTACAGATTTACCATTATATATCGATAGAGAAATTTTAAAGTTTGGTGAATATGATATTTATACTGACAACAATATTCAGGTAGCAACAAAAAATAATGTTTTATATATTCTTAAAAAGTCGTTTTATTTAACATTAATAATACTTCTTCCAATCGTTTGGATTATTGCCAGTATTGCATCGGCTTATGCAACTAAAGTTATAATTTCACCACTATTGAAAGCTAAAAATATTTCTCACGAGCTTAAAAACCCACTAGCTAGAGTATCAAGTTCTTTGCAAGTATTAATAGATGATGCCCCCAAAAATATGAAGGGGCAATTGAAAAAATTAGTTGATGAACTTGTGCAATTAGGTGGAAATGTTGACAGTATTTTAAGTCTTTCTTTGTTACAAAAGGATAATAAAAAACTAGAAAACTACTCAAATATTAAGCGAGAATTAGAAAACCATTTGGCACTGATTCCTAAAGACATTAAAGTAAATACTAAAGTAACTTCAAATTTAGTTATACCTGTTAATCCTAGCTTTGTTAGTATTATTATTAGGAATTTGATAGATAACGCTGTCAAATATAATGTCAAAAATGGTTATATAAAAATTGTTTCTTCACGGAAAGGATCTAAATGGTTTTTGGAAATTAAAAATTCCACAGGAAGCAAGCAATCAAAGAAAGGATATGGACTTGGCATGACAATAGTTGAGGATATTTGCCACAACCAAAATTTAGAAATTGATATAGAAAATTTAAACAATATATTTTCTGTTAAACTAAGGGGTAACTTATGATGAGACCCTATAAAAATGTAAGGAATAGATCTAAACCTACTAATTCATGGCAAAGGGTAGGTAAGTGGTATGGAAAAATTACAGAAGGGGAGGGCCACTATTATCATCGTAATTTGATTATTCCTAAAACTCTTGATTTATTGGATTTAAACATTAACTCACGTGTTATAGATTTTGGATGTGGTTCTGGAATTTTAGGAAGAAGTGTTGGACCTAATGTTAAATACTTAGGTGTTGACCTATCCCAGACACTTGTTGAAGAAGCCAAAAGGCAGGACAGAAGTAATATTCATGAATATATAGTTTCTGATGCATCAGATTTGAGTATAACTGACAAACAATTTACTCATGCTGTATTTATATTGTCTTTACAAAACATGGAGGATGCGGAAGGAGCTATTGAAAATGCAATCTCAAAACTTGAGTCAGGTGGTAGATTATTATTAGTTTTAAATCATCCTGCCTTTAGGATTCCAAGGCAGTCATCTTGGGAAATAGATGAAAAAAGCAAACTTGAATACAGAAGAATTAATAGGTATATGAGTCCTCTTAAGATTCCGATTAATATGAACCCAGGAGATAGAAGTAGTAAATTTACTTGGAGTTATCATTATTCAATTTCTGAAATTACAAATATGATGACAAAGAATGAAATGTTAATTGAAAGAATTGATGAATGGACATCTGATAAAAATAGTGAAGGTAAAAGTGCCAAGATGGAAAATATGGCAAGAAATGAATTCCCTCTATTTATGGCAATTGTAGGTGTAAAGAAATCTAATTAATAGTATAATACACATGAACTACGGGCCCGTAGCTCAGTGGTAGAGCAATTCCCTCTTAAGGAAAAGGTCGATGGTTCGAATCCATCCGGGCTCACTAAAAACTGATGATTTTACCATTAAAGACGTCACCAATCTTTTTTCCACTGACGTAGAATCCTAATTTAACATCAAATATATTATTACTTTCTGGTACTTTTAAAGTGTAAATTACAAGTCCACTATTAAATGGTTCTATTTGATTAAATTTGGTATTTGAAATTTTTATTTCACTTCCTACTATTTCATTAATTATATTAGAATCGCTTTGTGTCCAAACTGCTTGTCCTGTATTTTTTACTACTGAAAATCCTTTTTGTTCAGTATTTCTTATCATTAATGGATTTAAAAAATTAAAAATAATTTCTCCTGCTATTTTTTGAGTAGGCTCTCCTTTTATCTTTTGTATATTTTGTACTTCTTGATATATTGGGAAGAAACTACCATCTTTATTTTTCCAGCTAAAATCATAAAATGGTTCTTCTGTGTAGTTTAGTATAAATGGAGTAACTGCTACTATATTTTTGTTTTTTGACCAAACCTCTTCGTAAGCGTATTTAATGTTTGAAGACATATTCTTTTCATTTTTTGGATTTCTGACCCATCCAGTTTCTGTCAAAAATATTGGGAGGTCCTTTTTAACTAATCCTAATTCCCATTCATACCCTCTAATAGTCCGTCTACCTGTTGCCGTTTTGGGTCCTGAAAAACCTGGATTAGGATATGAATGGCTATTCCATCCATCTATAAAGTTAAATACATCTGGTACTGCCTTTACCATTTCATCGATATATTTTTTCTCATCCATTGTAGATTTTCCATTTGGAGCATCTTGATCAAAACCTGCATTCAATACAAAGTAATCAGGACTAGCATTGTGGAGTCTTTCTGCAAACAATTTAAGATATACTGCATATTCTGCAGGATTAATTTTTCCTCCCCATTCTTTTGAATGATTTGGTTCGTTTCCGATTACTATATATCTATTTTCAATAACCCAATTTAATGAATTTAAAAAGTTTACCCAACTATCTATTTTTTCCGCCTCTGGAACTTTCCAGTTGCCATCTTCAAACTTAGTAGCAACCCTTACTATTGGTATTAAATGTAATCTTCTACAATCATCAAGAAATTTTTGCCACGTATTTATATCTCTTTGGTCTTCTGTAATTACAATTGTCACGTAACCCCAGTCACCTCCATTTACATTTACAAGATTTGAAACATCCAACAAATCGGAATGATTAATAATATGCATACCATAAATACTATTTGGAACAGTCCTTGGGTCATATGCATGAATAGATTCAACAGATGTGAACACACAAAGAACAGACAATAAAAGAATTAATATTTTTTTCATTTGAATTACCATTCTACCATTGAAATGTGTATAATTAATACAAATGTTACAACTGATTTTAGTTTCACTGGCTGCAGTTGCTTTATATGTTTTACTTATGATTCTTGTAGGTTTAGTAGTAGGAGTTATTTATAGATTCATAATGACAAAATATGTAAAAAATCCTAGAAAAAACCTATCTAAAAATATAGGGGTGGGTGATCGGTGGGTAAGATTTGGGTTATCAATTGTTTTCTTTTTTGTTGGACTATTTAATCTTTCTAATCCTATTTTTTTGATTGTTTGTGGATTTTTGTTATATGAAACTTTTAGTTCTTGGTGTGGCCTATTTGCAGTAATTGGGAAAAGCTCGTGTCCAATTAAGTGATAACTTCTACTTTGCTTGACACTTCAATCGAATAGTGTGATGATTAGACCTTGATATTAAATAAATTAGAAATATACAAATTGGAAATAGCCACCTACGGGTGGTTTTTTGTTTGTAAGGAAGGGGGTGAATAATATGAATATAAAAAAAATTTTAGCGAGCGCAATAGTTTCAGTAACGATGTTGGGAACAATAATTGTTCCAGCATTTGCAGACGCGATCGGTGCAATCAATTTTGAAAGCCCTACGTATACCTTGGGAAATATAAATGGTCAAAATGGTTGGTCAAAAACTGGTCCATTTGATGTAGCTGTCGAAAGTGTCTCAAGTTTTGGAAATGCTACAAGTTTTGGCTTTGATGCTCAAGCACTTAGAGTTTCTAATTCTGTAACAAGTGGATCATTTGGCGATCAGACTTTCTCTCCAGGACTCACAAGTCCTGCTAATGAAACAGATCCAACCCATTTTGAAGCAAGTTTTAGCATAGGGTCTACCCAAGCTGTTCAACAGCCAGGTTTATTCTTATCAGTGAGTCCAGATGATGGAAACGGTGCTCGAATGAGTTATGCAGGTTTTGATGATCAGGCAGATGGTATTCATGTCATTTTTTATGACGTGACCAATGCAGGACCACTTGGAACTGTAGCAAACTTTAATGCAACAGATGTTGCAACGATAGACAGAACCAGCGCACATACAATTAAATTTGTTATTGACCTTGTGCCAGGTGGAGCTAACGATGTCGTTAAACTCTATGTTGATGGTAATTTAGAAACTACAGGAACAACCTGGGAAGACTACTATCGCTATGATCCGGAACAAGCCGGAAATGGCAATTTAGTTCCATCAATTAGTAAATTGTTGTTCCGAGTCGGTGGTCCAGCTGCCACGGCAACAGCAGGAAAAGGTTATCTTGTTGATAATGTAAGTCTTTTAAGCGGACCTGTATTAGTTGGATCTCCAACTACTAAGGATCAATGTAAAAAGGATGGTTGGAAAGTTTTCAATAATCCTGTCTTTAAAAATCAAGGGGATTGTGTAAGTTTTGTACAGAGTAATGCTAAAGCATTAGGAAATAAAAATAAATAATTATTTTTTAAATAGCCCATTTGAGAAATCAGATGGGTTATTTTTTTGTGCTCCTGCTCAGAATCGGACTGAGAAATCGTCCTTAGAAGGGACGCGGTATATCCATTTACCTACAGGAGCTTATATAAGCTCAGCGCTTGGCATCAATCTTACAAATTTTATTCCATTTATCCCGATTTAATCGGGGTTTACCTACAGGAGCTCATTATCAACTATGTTATTTTACTATTTTTTGTTTCAATTAACCACTTTATATACTTTTTACTTTTGTACGATTTAAGTTTTTTCTCTCGATCTCTGGCTTCTTTATCAGTTTTATATTCCTCAAAATAAACCAAGTTATATGTTCTAAGAATTCTAGTTGTGCGAGTTTTACCTAATAAATGTTGTCTTAATCTTCTATTTAAATTATTAGTTGATCCAATATAAAATTTATCTGTTATTGGATTATTAAGAATGTAAACGAATGACATAATATCCATTTACCCCGATTTAATCGGGGTTTACCTACAGGAGCAGATCAAACCCAGATCTACTACTTGCATATTATACTATATTAACTATATTTAATGCAGATATAAGAAATAATAAAAAATAAATGAAAGATATAGTTAACTCACCAAACACAAGAAGTTTAATTGCTAAACATAACCATAATGGCGGAAAATTACCCAAGAAAGTTGCAATTTTATATACTGATGCAAAAAGAGAATATTATTACACTCTGGAGGAGTTTTACACTGTAGATGGTTCTGATGAAGAAGCTAGGGCTTTTGGACCCACTTTAAAGGCTTTAGGAGTTGAAGTTTGCTACATCAAAGGAGATGCAGATATGGCAAGAAATCTTCAGAAAGAAAATCCTGATATGGCAATTAATCTTGTCACCACAGTTAAGGGCTATGATTATTTAGGTGCTACAGTTCCTGCCACACTTGAGTTACTAGAAATCCCATATACTGGGGCTAATATCTTGGGGTTTTCATTAGGATGTAATAAATATTTGATACATGCTTTACTTGAACAACATGGAATACCTGTTCCTGCTTTTCAACTTATGACTTCCATCAAATCTCCACTTGATCCATCTTTAAAATTTCCTTTAATTTTAAAGCTTAACGAAGAACATAGTAATGTTGAAATAAAAAGAGAGTCTGTTGTTGAAAATGAAAAGGAACTTAGGAAAAGACTTAAATATTTATTAAATAAATATGAACAGGATGTATTGGTTTCAGAATTTATTGATGGACGTGAATTTGCTGCTTTTACTTTTCAATCATATAACAAAAAGGTTTACGCAATGGAAAGAAAAATACATTTACCTAACAACACATCAGGACATGAGTTTTTAGATTATGATTTGTGTTGGATGTATACACCTGAAGAATATAAAAAATATTTAAAGTATGAAAAATATCACGATCCACTTTTGGATGCTTTGGTAAAGAAAGCATTTGTTATCACAAAAATGGATGACTACGGAAAATTTGATATAAGAATGGACAGAATGGGAAAATATTATTTTATAGATGCAAATGCAAATTGCCACTTTGGACCCCCTAGTTGGGAATGTGAGATGACTAACACCTTAAAGGATTATGGAGTACCATTTAAAACTCTACTTAAGAGAATGCTTCAAAACACCATGCGAGAATGGGGGTATTAAATGATTCCAACTGCCATCAAATTATACAAAGAGTTTAACCCTAAAAAACCTATTAAGTCTCCTAGAACTAAAATTATTTTAGCTGCTGACAAAAACAATTATGGTGTGAGGTGGTTTAATAAAAAACGTTTTAAAGATATTTTAAGTTTAGTAATGATTGATAAGCAAGAACATTTGGCTGCAAAAATGTTACCCAAAGCACCTTCCAAAATGAAGTATTATAGAGACGTTTTAAATTCAGCTGAAAACCATAGTAAATATCAATATTATGTTTTTGCGCTAACTGATTTGCATAATGACATTATTGGTTGGGTTCAATATTCAATAGATGAGAATATTGGTAAATTAAGAAGAATTGTTCATATTGAAAGAAAGGCAATAGTATTTGAAGTTTCTTATGCAAAACTATTTAGTCAGAAACTAAAAGGTGTTGCAGTTAATGGACTTAAAACTACTATGGAAATATTACGAAAAATAGATAATAATGATTTGAAAGATATATACATTACAGCTTACACAGAATCGAAAAATATAGCTTCTGAGTTTGTATTAAATAGTAATAGATTTCAAAAGTTAGATAATCAAATTATGTACGAAAATGAATTAAATAACGTGTGGGTTAGAAAGATAAATTAAAATGACAACTACTTTAATTGAAGAGCCTCCATTACCTAAAAAGGTTGCAATTATTTATTCTGATGTAAGACGTGAATATTTTTTAACTGAAGATGAGTACATATCCGAAGAGGGAGCTGATATATATGCAAATGACATTGCTCAATACATTCTGCGAATGGGAATTGATGTTGTATGTTTTGCCTGTGATGAACAAATTGCTGATAACTTAAAAAAATATAAGCCGTGTATGGTTCTTAATTTAGTTGATTCTGTTAGGGGACAATCTAATCTTGGATCATCAGTAATTGGACTACTAGAAATATTAAACATTCCATATACAGGAGCGGGAACTCTTGGGTGGTCGATTGGCACAAATAAATTTTTGATGTATCAACTCATGAAATCAAATGGCATACCTGTACCGCACCATCAATTAATTTCAAGCCATACTGACATGATTGACCCTAACCTTAGATATCCATTATTTCCAAAGCTAAATATTGAGCATAGCTCTATCGGGATTGATGAAAATAGTATTTGTGAAAATGAACGAGAACTACGAGCTAAAGTGAAAGATTTAATTGATAAATTTAAACAGCCAATATTAGTTGATGAATTTATTGCTGGTTTTGAAGTTACTGCAGCAGTTCTTGATAGTGTCAATATGAAGGTTTATTCAGTTACCAGAAGTACTGCCCAGGAGACTAGAGAGGATGTCATGACTTTTGACAAAAAGTGGAAAGATTGGGAGAACATAAAATATGAGAAATATGATGCACCAAATTTAAAAGAATATGTCAAAAAAACCTTTGATGTTTTAAAGATGTCTGACTACGCCAGAATTGATATAAGAATAGACGCAGCTGGAAGGTTTTACTTTATTGATCCAAACGCTAATCCTTTTTTCGGACCAGTAAAGGAAACTCATGCAACTTACTCAATTATACTTGAGATGTATGGTATAGACTTTGAAGAGACACTAAAAAGAATTTTTATGGCGACAATGTTGGAAGCCAGAAACAACACTGAGTTGTTTCATTAATACAATATGCAAAGAATAACAATAAAACAATCTGACATTATAAATGGACTTGGAGTGTTTGCTGAAGAAGATATCAAGAAGGGAAGTACTATTGAAATAGTTCCTCTTCTTTTGATGTCTATGAAAGAATTCGATTTAATCAAACAAACTAAGCTTTATTTTTATTTTTTTGAATATACAAATAATCATTTTGCAATTGCACTTGGTTATGGAAGTCTTTATAACCATTCATATACTCCAAATGCAAGGTATTTATATAATTTTAAAAATAAACAACTAATTATAAAGTCGATTAAAAATATAAAAAAGGATGAGGAGATATTTTTTAATTATAACTTTTACCCAGATGATAAGACACCACTTGGAGATTGGTTTCCTAAAGAGCAAAAGGTAGTATAATTTTTGAAATGAATGCATTCAATGAAACTAAGAAATTTATAATATTAGGACTTCTTGCTGCAATATCTTTTATTGGTGTTTACTTTGCAACAAAACGGCCAGTGGGTGAGTGGGTTTGTAAATCTGGTAGATGGGAAGCTGTTGGTGGTACTCCAAAAGAAGTCAAACCACTTGGTGCTTGTAGATAAATTTATAACTTATTGATCTGCTGATACTTCATAACCTATCATAGGTTACAAGGTTGATGGAGATATACCAACAAGAAAAGAGGGATATTACCCATAATCAGATCAATTGATATAACATGTAGAATATTTCCGTTGAGACCTATAACATGTTAAAATACGCTCGATGAATATTGAAACATAATCTATTAGATCTCCATTTATTATGATAGAGCAAGCCGCACATCTTGAATCAAATGTGCTTATTGAACAAGTAAAAAGTGGGCAATTACCCACAATCGATCTTCATCTGCCAATCGGAGCAAAAAGAATAGATAGGCTGCGTCAGATTGGTTTATCTGAACATGTATTTGGGACTCGATTAAAAAAAATTATCGATGAATTCGACGATATAAATAGAACTACTTTTGTAGCTTCCATAGGCGACTCGGTTGTTGGTATCGGCAGAGTCAGAATTAGACCTGAACTTGATACTGCCGTTATTTATGGTTTTAATATTGCAAAAGACTACCGAGGTTCACAAGCAGTATTATTAATTTTAGAACAATGTGTAGATTTAATATCTGAACACGGGTCAAAAACAGGGAAGGACATGAAAGTAAGGATAAACAGATACTCACGTACTGAAAGAAAGAAACCTACTATTTCTAGTATGGCAAATAGATTAAACCATGTTCATGGTTCGGATACAGTACGTGTTGAAAATGACATATGGGATGGTGAGCCGTTTGTAAAATTTACTATGAATTTACCAACATTCGCCGCAATGGTCGATAGATATGGAAATTTACTTGCTGAGACTTAATACAAACTGGGTGAAAGTCGAACCGGTTTTAAGACTAAATGTCGAATTCTGGAGCGGGATACGGGAATCGAACCCGTGTACTCTGATTGGCAACCAGATGCACTACCATTATGCTAATCCCGCAGTTTACTAAGGGACAAGGTATCCTTATCCCGCGAACAAATAATCTCTTTTGTGCTGAGGTTGTGAGTTGCACACAAATATGACGCTCTTCAGGCGCCCGCCTTGACTACCTTGGCTACCTCAGCTTGTTGTATAAATGTTCTTATTCTGTGACAGTTAGCACATACAATATCACATTTAGATATTTCTTTCATTATAACTTCTAGCGAATGACTTAGCATGTGAGAAATACTATCTATTTTTTGTTTTCTATCCTCGTGGTCGAAGTCCATAACACATGGTGGGTAAATAACTCCACAATCTTTACATGGCATTTCCTTCAATGCGTTTATAACTGCACGCTTTTCGTAATAGGATTTGCTTTTTCGAATAAGTGCTAGTTTAAGCTGTCGATCGTGATTTTGATAATAATATTTTCGACCCCTTATCTTCATGCACTCTTTGCATTTTTCATAACATTGACCAATTCTTGAACCACTCTTCCTAGAATAAAAACAACTAATATCCAATTGGTTGTTACACTTTGAGCAGTGTTTCATAGTATTTTAATTATGAACAAAACCCGAATTAATGTCAATAATTATTATTTTAAAGTACAGTACAATTTAATTTTGTGGATCCAGCAGGGATCGAACCTGCGACCTTACGGATGTAAACCGTACGCTCTAACCAGCTGAGCTATGAATCCATCTTTTTGTTGTGCGGAAGACGGATTATATTTTGAACCGCTAGCATCTCTCTCTTCCGAATATCTCGTTCATTTTACCAGGCTAATGAAGGCATATCAATCTGGAGGATCTTTAGAATGGGTTTCTTAAGCAACTATAAATATATTTATAGTTCAGTGATGATAAAAAGATTAACACGATTCAAAACTAATGCCCCAGCAACACCTTCTTTGCAGTCTCACTCGCTATATCCACGATGAGCTTATGCATAATCTCTCCCGTTACGCCTGTGACACCCCTCATAATTTTATTGATTCGGGTAGCACCAACTTGAGCTTGTACATTATCCTGGCTAATTTCGACAATACTTGCTTCCAGTACTTGTACCTGATCTGAAGTAATCCCTTCTAATTCTGAAGCGAGTTCTTTAGCGGCTTGCTGCTTGGCAGTGGTCCAAGGATATGCTTTCCCACATTCGATGCAAAAGGCCGGAAGTTTGAAACTATGGGAACCAAATACGTTGGAGTAGTGAATTTCTCCCGCAATAGGATTGCGACATTCAGGGCATTCGGAAATGGTTTCTTTGCCATCTTTTGGACAATGTTTCTTATTCAACTGTGGTTGATCTTTCATCGAGTCATTTATGACGTGACCATCCAAGCAGATTAGTGCTGTGTCTGTCCAATGGCTTGATTCGTCAAACCCGTTGCCAAATGCTCCAAATATATCATCCATATTAAATGCGTTTTAGCTCAGCCAACTTTCGGTAGTGAGCACCCAGACCTGTTAATTTACATCCAGTTGAATATACGGCGGCATGCCACATGTGCGGCTGACCTTCCGGCACAATAAGTCCGTAGCGATTACACGTTTGAAGTTCGCGATATTTCTGTACATTTTTGTCATTAACAGGAGTTGCTTTAAGTTTTTCTGCTTCTTCTCCGCGGTCAGGTTCAAATGAAGGATCAAGCGCAAAAAGGTCAGTGGAGTTTGGAAAGTACTCAGGTAACCTTCGTAACACTTCAGGCGCAATTTTAGGAGCAATCTGTCTCAGAGTAACAAATGTTTGTACATTTGCCTTGTAAATTGGCCGTTGTTCCCATGAACTGAGTGTTTGGTCAATGTGAGAATAAACTGATGCGGGAGTGATTCGACCCAAAATATCAGCAGCGCTACCGCTCAACCCGTCCATAAGCATACTGGTAAATAATCCTTGCCCGCTTACTTCTGCTGCATTTTGATCACGGTGACAAGCAGTAAGAATAGTTACACCATTTCCTATTACAGAAACTTGAGTTTTATCTAATCCTGCAACCTCTCCTGCATAACCTGAATTACAGCTGTCCAGAATAATCACTGTTGATTTAATCCTAGGGGACGCGCGATTCGCCATTCCCAATAGTTCTGAGAGGGACATGCCCCAGCTTCCTTTTTTACCGTCTTGGCTAACTATGTAACCTGTGTTTGTTATGGGATCAATTATCCCGTGGCCCGCAAAGTAAAAAAGCGCGGTTTCTGCATCGCCTTCAAAAAGTTTTCCTAACGCTGTTTGTATGATGTCATTGTTAATATTAAACGAATCACTGCTAATCAATTTTACGTCAAAATTTGGTGATCCATCACCATTTTTTTCGAGGAGGCCTGCAATTTTTGCAGCATCGTTCTCACAACCATTAAGTGGGTTATTAGGATATTTATCAATACCGATAACTAATGCTTTTCTCATTCTCAACGCTCTCCGTCTATAAGTTTTTTAAGAGTAGGCCACGTCCATTCATATATCTTATCTGTGCTCAATGCGGCTGAGGGTTTTACGCAAGTTTTAGCAGCACGTCCCCAAAGAAGAAAGTAGGGCTTTCCGACGTCTTGAGTAATTTCTACTTCTGCGGAAACACCGCTTGCCGTATTTGTAGATGTTCCACACAAAACAATCACCTGGTCACAATTGCGGATTCTTCTTTTAACTTTTTCTTTCCAATCACCAGTAAGGGGTTCTTTGACAGAAGCGTCTATGAAATCAAAAGGGGAATCTCCCAGTTTTGCCTGTCCGGCAAGCATAATTTTAATATCTTCATCGTGGTCGTAATCAAAACTGATAAATATTCGCTGTTTTGCCATATTTTTAATGTCTTGTATCTATTGGTGGATGAGGGTCATTTCCAGGTTTCACCGTATCACTGTCTTGAATTCTTCCATCAGTTCCGTGAATTCTGACTTCGCCACCGCCTGAATTGCCTGCAAACTGTTTAGCCTGCGTCTCCGCCTTAGCTTTTGTGTCATAATGACCAGAGGTGCGAGAAGCATGCTCACGATTTACATCGTATCCGTCTTTTCGATTACCTGAAACGTGATAGTTTGACATATAATTTTTATAAATATTCTGTCGTTTGACATTAAGGTATATATACCATAAACTATTAGGTATAGTCAATACTATGTTGCCCATCAAACAAAAAGAAGTCCTCGACTTCATAAACCAATACCAAAAAGCGAATGGTCACGGCCCAACGCTTGATGAAATTGCCACAGAACTCAAGAGATCTGTTCCGACTATTCATCAACATGTGAGCGTGTTACGCACCAAAGGCTTTCTCAAAACTCCAACGTCGACTGCACGAAGCATAGGAACTTTTGACTCAAGCGATGAAATTCAGGAAATTCCGCTGCTTGGATACATTTCCGCTGGAGAAGGAATCGAGAATATAGAAAATCCGGAGCCTCTGAAAGTGCAAAAAAGCCTTCTCTCTCCTTCTGGTGAACATTATGCACTTATAGTGAGAGGTACATCGATGATTGACGATGGAATTTTGCCAGACGACATCGTTGTCATAAAACATCAAAACTATGGAGATAATGGCGATGTGGTAATTGCTCTTATTGGCTCTGAAGATGGTAACTTGGCTACTATCAAAAGATTTTATAATCATGGAAGACAAATAGAACTTAGACCAAAAAATCCGTCACTCCAATCAAAATGGTATGACTCCGGTAATATTGAAATAAGGGGGAAATTTGTAGGTCTTCTTAGAAAAGGAAATTAAATGGATGTATCGATTTCATTCAATGTCTTGCCCCCAAAAATCGACTTCTCGTACTGATCAAGCCAGCCTTCTGCTAAGTATTCCATTTTGGTCATCTGTTCCTGAATCTTGTCATCTGACATTCCTTCAGCAACTTTTCCAAGAATTTTCCTGGCTTCTTCGACTGATATCTTACTGGTGCTTAATGGATCATTATTCATGGATATCTTTTATCACAATTGGCTCGGGGAGATCAAATGGTTCAAGTCTCTTCTCTATGGTCGGTAAAAATGAACAATTTCGTCAAAATTTTTTGAAAGCGTTGAACCCACTTTTCAAGGCTAAAATGAACGATCTATTGCCAAAAGTGTTTGCTATCTCTTCTTGTGCGGAGGACGATTCTTATTTTGAACCGCTCTCCGACAATTACCTAGTGCATTTTACCAGGTTAATGGAACTGTATCAATCGAAGTCGGAGGAGGATTTACATGATTAAAACCTCTTTACACGACGAAAAAACCTTCTTCTCCAAATTTCTAACAGACTTAGAAAATAGTCAGAGTGAGGTAATTATCGAAAGTCCCTTCATCACCATAGCGAGAATGAAGACTTTTTGGCCAGTGTTTCGACGTTTGGTTGGGCGCGGTGTCAAAATCTACGTAGTGACCCGTGATCCACGAGAGCATATAGATGGATATGATGAGCAGTCTGAAGTGGAAATTCAAGAATTCGAGGCCATTGGCATCCAAGTGTTACTTTGCACAGGCAATCACCACAGAAAACTAGCCATTATTGACCGCAATATTCTCTGGGAAGGAAGCCTTAATATACTTTCTCAGGCAAAAAGCAGAGAATTTATGCGCCGTCTTGAGGACGGCGGCTTCGCCGTAGATTTATTTAACTTTATTGGGTACGAAAAATACATGTAGAGGAAATGTGTCTCATTGTTTCCACGACCTATTATAGTTATTTACTATGTTTTTGAAGTACATCACGAATAATTGATCCATCGCGTAACTCAATATTTCTCTGTGCTAATTTAGCGTACTCAGGCTCATGGGTAACCATAATAATAGTTTGTCCTTGTTTATGAAGATCCAGGAATATTTTTAAGACAATATCTGATGAAACTGTATCGAGGTTTGCGGTTGGTTCGTCTGCAAAAAGAATTTTCGGTTCGTGTACTATGGCTCTGGCAATGCTTACTCTTTGTTGTTGACCACCAGATAGTTGGCTGGGTAGATTATCAAATTTATCCTGAAGATCAACTTTAACGAGAGCTACTTCAGCTTTTTTAGAGGCCAGATTTTCTGGTACTCCTCGCATGAGGAGTGGCATCATGACATTTTCTCTGGCAGTAAGAGTGGGCAAGATTGCATAATCCTGAAAAATATAACCAAGATTATTGAGACGATATGTAATCCGCTCGTCACTAGAAAATTCAGAAACATTTATGTTTTCAATAGAAATCGTACCTTTATTGGGTGTGTCTAATAAACTTAATTGATACAGAAGAGTGCTTTTACCTGATCCAGATAGCCCAGTAATTGCCAAAAACTGACCTGCTGGTATGTCAAAGGTAATGCCTTTTAAGGCAGTAAGCTCCGTGTCTCCAATGCGAAATATTTTGGTTATATCTTTAATTTTAATCATAGTGTTATCTACCTAAAATAGCATCGAGTGTGTTTTGTTTGGTTACCATCCTGGCCGGAATATAACCAGAAATAAAAGCAGTGATCATTAAAATTAATCCACGGATTATTAGTCCACCAGTGGTAATGGCGAGCTGTCCTTCAGTCACTGGGAATTTGAGGGGATGGATAGCAAACCACGGTTTGAGGAAGCCCATGACAAGTAAGCTCGCAATAGCAATGCCGGATAAAGCGTAAAAAAGTGACTGAATGATGTAGGAAATTTCAATCGCTGAAGCAGAGATACCAATCCCTTTCATAATCCCAATATATTTTCTTCTGGTAATGGCATTTACAAAAATGACAATAAATATTGTAATAGCACCCACAATCAAAGAGATCGCCCCAACCATATTGCCAAGCATGGAAAATGTTTTTTTCATATCTTGAATTGCTTTTGGCAATGCTTCTTCGCCAGTCTCAACAATAATATTTGTCGAATAAGGAAAATTAGCTAAAATATAGCTCTTTGCATCTTGCTCTGATGTATTTGGTTGTAGAGAAATAGCAATCTCACTGGCACTCAGATTCTGATTACGGGTCAAAGATCTCATCGTCGCTTCAGAAATAAAAATCCGACCGTCAACGGTAGAATTACCACTATCTACGATGCCTTGGACGATTACTTCCGTTTTGGATTCACCAACAAGTAGTAATAATCTTGATCCAACTTTAATATCTTTGAGTCGCGGTTCTGTTGATGAGCCTTTAGAGTATTGAGCCAGGAGACTTTTTCCGACAACAATTGCATCAGTTGAGTATTCGTCGAGGTATGCCCCTTCAATTATTTTGGATGAGATTCCAGTGACACTGTTTTCATCCTTTGGGTTTATCCCTACTAATGTGCCACTAACACGCTCACCGATGTCAGTCTCTTTCACTTTAATTATATTTTCATTTTCAAGAACGGCTGAAGCTGTATAACGACTGGATTTAGCTCTGTATGTGGGCAATGTTTCTATGATATTTTGTAAAATACTTGACTGTGTAATAGTATAATTTTGGACAGCGGGTTTAACAAGCACGTCTGAGGAATAGTACTTTTGAAAAGAATTCATCATTCCCTCAGCCAAACCAATAAGCACCCCCCCCATCAACACCATATTCATAAATGTCAAAGACATAACAAAGATAACCAGGGCAGTTGACCATGGATTACTTCGCTTCAGCTCTCGTATCGCCAAAAAAGATCCGACGGTATAATCGTTCTTAAATTTTGTAAGCCTCTGAGCTATTTTCATAGACTTTGTGTTTCTGGTCTGGCCAAGATAATGGCTCCAGTATTCAATCCTGATACAACTTCTACTTTTGAATAACCCTTTTCACCCAGTTGAACTTCTGTCAGGATATTGTTTTTTGCATCTGCTAATTGTACGTAGGTCTTGCCATCTTTATCTATAAGGGCGCTACGGGGCACAGTCAGCGTATTTTTCTTATTAATTAGTTCAATTGCTGCAACAGCAGTCATATTGGGCTTAATTCCTGAGGGAAGGTCGTTAATTGATACTTTTATCTCAAATGTTACTACGCCTGCCGTGACTGTTCCTACCGATTCGATTTTTTCAACCTTTCCAGTCAAATGATCATCTTTCATAGCTTCAAAAACAACAGTTACTTTTTGCCCGACGCTTACTTTTGGTAAATAAACTTCATTTACATTAACGACCAACAAGGGCTCATTCGTAAGAGTATCCTCATAATCGATTTTGGCTGCATTTACTTGTGCAGCAGCAGCTCCAATCGCTACATCAGCCTCTTTGTATTTGATCTCTGCAGCTCTGAAATCTTTTTCAGCCTGAGTAAGAGTAGAGTCGATGCTTAATTTCTCTAATTCAGTGTAGTCTTCTTTTGTTGTCGGATTCGTCGTATTGTCATTTTTATAGTTGATCCCATTTTCAGAGTTTAAAACCACTTGTCTCTTGCTCCACATAGCGGCATCAGCTACTTGCTTATTTTGTCTGGAGGTTGCAAGGTTGCTCACTGCGTTTTGATAAGTTGCAAAGCTTGCTGCTTTTTGGGTATCAGTGGCAGTTTTATTAAATATCCCGCTGACTTCGACCGTTTCTAGGAAAGTATTATTCTGAACGGTATATAGAAGCCTAGTATCTGGTTTTTGTAGAACAGTGAACTTTAAGACTAGAGCTAAGATGATTAGAATGGGAACGATAAGGTAGATTTTATTTATTTTCATACTACTTGACTCCTTTTTGAGAATTAGCAATGTTTTCGAATATTCGAATCATTTCCTTAAGATCACTCTCTGGAATGCTGGCAAGTATTTTAAAGTGAGATGAAAACATTTGATCCATACATACTCGTATTTGTTCTTTTCCCAATTTAGTTAGTCTTAGTCCAATGACGCGACGATCTTTTTGGTTAGTTTCTCTAGCAATCCATTCTTTGTCTACTAAACGGTTGGTTAGTTGAGTAGTTGAGGATAATGACATGGTTAGCTCACGCGCCAAAGACCCCACAGTACTATTTAAATTTGACTGAATATATTTCAGAGCTTCGATTTGTAATAGTGTTGCGGCACTATCCTCAAATGATCCTGCCCTCTCTATAAGTCGCCTTACCTTAATCGCTTTACTTAGGAATTGAGCTATTAGCTTTATGTGTATTTTCATATTGTTTATGTAATAAATAGTTTATGGCATAAACTATATTATGTCAACACTTTAGTATGAAAGCTATTAAAAATCCAATATTGTTTTAAACATGGCTGCACAATACGAAGACGAGACTTGAACCAATTCAAGGCTAAATGTGGGAAAATAAATAAGTGGAGGACAAGATGGGGAGTAAAAATACAATCTTAACCCAACCATTCCAGGCTAGATCACGTGTTTACATTGTACCTATCTCTTCTTGTGCGGGAGACTGGACTTGAACCAGCAAGGATTGCTCCACAAGTTCCTTAAACTTGCGCGTCTACCAATTTCGCCACTCCCGCATACATGTGTATTCTAACAGATTTTTGTGTCGAAGGAGAGACTTGAACTCTCATGATCGTAAGATCACACGCTTCTGAGACGTGCCTGTCTACCAATTTCAGCACTTCGACATATTTCAAACAGTATACCAAACTTGACTCTCAATGTCGTTTATGGCATCCTGATAGATATATATGCAATCATTAGACAGTAGTAGTCTTGATAAATATTCTTTTTCTTTTTGGAAGAATTTAGTTTTAATGATTGTGTTTTTTTGTGTGACTCCAATTACTCTTGCTGTAAGTTTGTTTTCATTAATATCACTTAAACAAAGTCCTGTGATTATAGTAGACGACACCAACAGAACAGGCGTAAAAGTTTACGCTTCGTTACCAAGAGAATTCCCCAAGGTAAGTGATGAAATTGAATCAGCTGATGCTAGACCTGCAATTATTAAACAATATTTAGAAAGATATAAATCTCCACTTTTAGGCCATGAGGATTATATTGTAAAGAAATCAGATGAATATGGCTTAGACTTTCGATTAATTACAGCTATTGCACAACAAGAAAGTAATTTGTGTAAAATAATACCTCCAGAAACTTATAATTGTTGGGGTTGGGGAATTCATAGTAGGGGTACACTTGGTTTCAATTCATATGAAGAGGCAATTGATACTGTTTTGAAGGGTCTTAAATCTGAATACATTGATAAAGGATTTACTACACCTGATACGATTTGGAAAAAATATACTCCTTCCTCTCCTGATGGAGCGTGGGCAAAAGGAGTCAATCAGTTTATGTCCGAAATGGAATGAGGACACAAGCCATACTTACAACGAAGTTGCAAGTTTACTTATGGGTGAAATGGAATAAGTTAACTTTTTCCACACTGATTAAGTCCACAATGCTATAATATACACTCATGTCAGCAGCATATGATGATTATGACTATCCATCGTATTGGAAGGGCAGAGATTATGAACACCTTTCAGAATTTTTGGCGATTAAAAAAATCCTTAGTAAAATACCTAAAGTAGAACGTTCTATAGAAATTGGTGCTGGTTTTGGTAGACTTTTACCTGCTTATTCATTTAGAGTTAAGAAAATAGTACTTTCGGATCCTTCAGCTAAATTAATATCTAAAGCTAAATCTAAGCACAAACATAATAAGCATGTGGAATTTATACAATCAAAGCTCTCAAATATAACTAATAAAAAGAGAGCGAAAAGTTTTGATTTATGTATAATGGTTCGAGTTTTACATCATATTGAAGATGTTGATAAGGCTTTTGAACTTGTTTCCAACCTTTTAAAAGATAAAGGTTATTTTATTTTAGAATTTCCAAATAAAAGTCACTTAAAGGCAAGTTTTAGAAATATTATAAAAGGTAATTTAACATTTCCAATTAATATATTCCCAATAGACATTAGAAGCAAAAAACATGTTAAAAAGGGCACTTTACCATTTATTAATTATCACCCAGATCAAATTTACGAAAAACTTAATACGGCAGGGTTTGACATAATTGAAAAGAGATCTGTCTCGAATATTAGGTCTACATTTATAAAGAAATTTTTTCCTTTTCATATCCTTGTTGATTTAGAAAAGTACTTACAATTACCGTTAGCAAAGGTTAATTTTGGGCCTTCAATTTTTGTTTTAGCTAGAAAAAGGGGATAGTCTTCAAAATACTTGACATACCTATAGTGTTGTGCTATAGTACTAATTACGTTCTGAGGCTGTACCGGTTTATCTGGCTATGGCGTTAGGATTTTTACAAGCCCCTCTGTTAAAGGAGGGGCTTTTTTTTCCGCCTCGGCTCGGCGCCGGTCGAGACGGGCGTAGAAGAAGTGATATTATTTATTAATGGAATATATCTATATTCTTAGAAGTTTAATTTTTAAAAAGGCATATGTTGGTCATACAACAAATTTGTACACAAGATTAAATCGGCACAATTCTGGTTATTCTAAATACACAAAGAGATACAAACCTTGGGAAATTATTTATACTGAAATTTGTGAAAATTATATCAAAGCAAGATTAAGAGAAAAGTATTTAAAATCTGCATCAGGACGAAGGTGGATTAAAAAGTATATATTTAGTAGAATAGGACAGAGCATTAGTATTTATTAGCGCGGGTGGCGAAATTGGTAGACGCGCAGGTTTTAGGAACCTGTGGAGTAATCCTTGGAGGTTCAAGTCCTCTCC
>CAYSAY010000003.1:0-93940 GCA_964429215.1 uncultured Gammaproteobacteria bacterium
ATATAAAATAATTGAAAAATTTGTGATTTGGGATGGAATTAATTTATCCTCAGTAATTGATACGGCATGCACAAAAATAATTACTGCATCAGTTCGTGGAAGTAAAAAAGATTACATTGATATTTATTTTTTACTACAAAAATATAGTTTGGAAGACATTTTCAAAAAAATGGACATAAAATATATAAATCTCGATTTTAATAAAACTCATATTTTAAAATCGCTAACATATTTTAAAGAAGCAGATGAACAACCAATGCCAAGAATGCATGTAGATACAGATTGGAACGAAGTTAAAAAAAATATTTCTTTAAAAGCAATTGAGTATCTTAAATTACTTTAATAATTCCTTGGTGAGATTTCAGTTTCAACAGTTACAGAACCTTTTTCAACAGATGAAGTTGTGTTATCTTCGCCAACTAAACTAATTTTGACTGTAGGTGGTTTATTAATTGTTGCCTGAGTACAAGTAATACTGCATGTAGTCAATGTAACTTCACTAGATGTAAGCCTTCCAGAACCTGAAGCTAAATATATATCACTACCAGAAGTAAAACACAAAAAAGTACTTTGTACGCCCTCAATTGCAGTATAAGTTAATAAAGTAGTCGACGCTGTACAAGTTAACTTTTCGGCATTTCTAATTTGTCTTTCAACAATGGCCAATGCAAAATTTAGGTTCTCGCGGACTTTTACTTGTGATTCACTTTTCCTTGCACCTCTAAGTGTTAAAAATATAGATCGGGTAGAGAGTAGTCCTATGGCAGCAAAAATAGATATTACTATTAATATTTCAATCAAACTTAGGCCAGTGTTATTTTTACTTTTCACGAATATCTGTAAATTGTGTTACTGATTTAGACTGATGCGTTCCTTTTGAATCATTCCAAGATGTGACAACCTTTGCTTCTATTAAATTTTTACCAGTTATCGTAGTCGTTGTAAATGTAACTTCGCGTTTAAATAAATTATTTAGAAGTTCTCCTGATGAGCATAATCCTGAATTTGACCAAGTAAGAATAGACGAATCGAAACAATAACTACCAACTGCATTAGTCTTAAATAAAGTTGAATCAGAGTCTCTTTGACCTCTTAACCACTCCACAGCTTCTTGTGAATATCTTCCCGCAATTGTTTTGTTTTTTGAAAAACTAGAATTTGCAATTGAATTTGTAGAAAGAAAAACAACTCCAACAATTATCATGGCCATTATAAATAAGGCCAGAACTACTTCAAACATACTTTGGCCCCCATAACATTTATGTTGAATCTCTTTCAATTGATAGTCCCTCCTTTTTTTATATTTATTATACCTGTAATTCCCGATATATGAGTAATAGTAAATGTATATGCAGCAGACAAATTAGTTCCCTGTCCCAAGACTTTAAACATAATACTTCCTAGAGAAATTGTTATGTTAGTTGGCAAAACTATATTTTTTACTTCTATATTTCCGTTTATGCAATTGGCACTAATAGTATAATTTGTAGAACTCACTGCTGTAAAAGTATACCCAGACAATCTGGTACAGGTATCAGGTTTTTGGCCAATTAAAGCAAGTTGCTGTGCATTTCTGAGATCAGATATAATCGATTTTGTAACCCCAACAACAGTTTGTCGTCTTGAGAAATCTCGATAACCTGCAAATCCAATAGAAAATACGATTGAAATAATTGTTAAACCAACAAGAAGCTCAATTAAGGTATATCCACTCTTTCTATTGGCAGTTTGCATATATTAACTATACTACTAACCAACAATTCTTTTTAGATGCAAATATGCTTCTTTCCTATGCGAGATAAGAATTATATAAACTTTTTTATCATTATTTCTATATACTATCCGATAATTACCAATTCTAATACGATATATATTTTTATAACCTTTTAATAATTTAATATTTGAAGTTTTGTTATCAATCGAAAAATTTCTGACTATACTAGCAACTGAAAATTGAATTAATTTTGGAAGTTTTTTTAATTGTTTCTGCGCCAACGGAGAAATAATTATATCCATTTTTAAATACCCAGTTCCTTGGCAAAATCCTCAAAGTTTGTTCCTTTGTTAAAATCCGTTTTATCAATTACTTTTTTGTCCTCAATATCTTCAAGATATTCAATCATTTTTTCAAACAAATCTTTCCCAACAAAATAACCAGCTGTTTTATTTCTATTTTGTATTTGTATTGGAAAATCAATTGCACGGTTAAATACGGCCATTGGATTAATTTTCACCTGTGATATTGTTGCAGTTGTCATTTCTTTATTATACAAACAATAGGTCTTTTGTCAAGACCAGTTAACAGGTCATCAAGGATTTGTAATTTTATAATTACAACTTGTACCACAATTTGATGATCCTCCACATGTCACTGTAGATAGACCTTGCTGTTCTAAAGAAGCACATATTTCATAACCTGAAGCTGTAGTTGCATAACGATACGATTTTGATGCTACTATTGGGTCAGCAGGTACTGCTGAAATATAAATATTTGCAACAGAACAAGTAGGGGGTGTTCCAGTTCCCGCCAAAGCAGATCCAGCTGCCGGAACACTTGCAGGATAAGCATTACAGTCTGCTTTATAAAGTTCCAGTCCAGAACGAATTAATTCTAAGTCAGTTTTTCGACGAGCGTCACGAGAGGACTCTCTGGCCCCACTAAGACCAAAAATAGACACGGCAACAAGAATTCCTATGATTGATATTACTACTAGTAACTCGATTAATGTAAACCCCGATTTAATCGGGGTAAACCCCTTTTTATTTTTTTTCATATTTAAATTGGACAAGTTGCTGTTGTTGGTTGTGTTGTGCTTTCACCATTTTTGCCATTTGAACAAACTATCCAATATGTAGTTGGGGATTTGTTTTCAAGTTTCGCCCATAAAACATATGTAGTTGCATTTGCACTTCCAGCAGGTAGAACACCATTAGAAATAAACTTATAATCAAATGTTGCATCAGATGCATTTTTGGGATCTTGCGAACAGGTAATATCTGGTTCAAGTCTATTGTTTAGATAACCGCAAAGTACGCTGTAAGCAGAAACTGAGCTGCCAAAGGGAAATAATCCCCCTGTTAAATTGCCATACATTTCTAAAGCTGTTTGATACTGTTTCAAATCTGATTTCCTTGTAGTATCACGCGCTGACTTTTGAACTGAACCAAAAGATACTAAGGCAATAGCCGCCAAAATTCCAATTAAGGAAATTACTACAAGCATCTCGATTAATGTAAAGCCCTTTTTAAAATTAATCATGGTTTAACTTCGTATTTACACAAACTAGTACAAACACTACTTAAAACTGTTACACATTTATCATCACTTTTGTTTTCTAAACATGTATAAAGTGTATAAACCTCATTATCTGTTGCCGAATTATATGAATAACTATAATCTTGAGTAGGGGAAAGTGGATCTTTAGGTAATATATTCATATATGTAGTTCCATTTGCACCAGTCCAAGCTAAGCCCCAAGGCATACTTGCTGTAGCAGGATAGTCATTAGCATCATTATAGTAAAGTCTTAATGCTGTTTGAATATTTCTTAAATCTGACTTTCGTTGTGTATCTCTTGCTCTTTCCCTGGCTGAATTTAAATTAGCAAGTACAAGCGTTGACAAAACACCAATTAGGGATACTACAACTAATAGTTCTACGAGGGTAAAGCCATTCTTAATTATTTTTGTCATATATTAATAATACACTAATTTTCGGTAGCATTTGTATTGGAACTAGTAACTGCAAAATTACAATTTGTTGCGTTTCCACAGGACGTGACAACAATCTCTCCAGCTCCTAATATGCTTATATCTTTTGTGTTTTCCAAATATGCAAAAAGTTGATATTTTTGAGTTGGGGACGAAGGTACTAGTCTGTAGACGTAATTATAGTTTGATAGTGGATCATCTGGAACAACTTTAAAATATGTTGTTTTGCCATCAGTAAATTCAGTTCCAGCAGCGACTAAGTTTACTACAGGATATTGTCCGTGATCTGCATAGTACAATTCAAGCGCATGACTTATCTGTTTTAAATCAGATTTTCTTTGTGCGTCTCTACCTCGCATTTGAGCCGTCATAAAATTTCCAACAGCCAATGAAGCCAAAACGCCTATTATTGCCATTACTATTAACAATTCAACTAATGTAAACCCCGATTTAATCGGGGTAAATCCATCTTTATTAATAAAGTATTTGTGTTTCATTTTATCTCTATACCATAATTACATATTTTGGTACCACATTGCAAATTTTTCATTTCTGTTGCTTTTTGGTACTCTGCCTCATCCTTACCTTCTAGTGCTATGTAGAGTTTGTACCCTTTACCGTCTGACACATAGAGATAACTTGATCCGTTTTTATACTTAGGATCTCTAACCATTGTTTTAATTCCTTCAAATTCTGATTCACCCCAAATACAAGGGATGACGTTTAGAGGCAGACCTGAGAGCTTATCTTGTACAACTTTATCATTAAAGCAACCAACTATATTTCCATCAGAGGTCGATAATGGAAAAGCTCTGTATTTTTGATAATAGGTGTCTAGCGCTTTTTGAAGTGCTGAAAAGTCATTTTTACGAATAGAATCTCTACCTTTTCTTAGTGAGATACTCATATTGTAAGAAGTAATTAAGAACAAAGCACTAAAAATTGTGATTATTATTCGTGTTTCATTTTTTGTAAATAATTTCATTTATATTTTAAGGAGTCCATGTTTTACAATCATTACTTGGATTTGTGCATTGGCCGTAACAAGTAGAGTTCTGGAAATTAGGGTCACAAGAAGGACCTGGCCTTGATGGATTCCAACTTATTGGTACGCATGCACCGCTTAAACAACCGTAATAATTAGTTGGGGGTGCAGCGCCACCACTTCCGGCAACTAATACCGGTGCATTTGAACTTTCTAAGACATAACTAAATACTGACCCTGGTCCAATATTTGCTTGATAATCAGGATCAGTATCATTTTCTAATTTTGCGTAAATTCTATACCATCTTGGACAGACAGAATCTTCATGTTCATACAAATAAGACGCATTTGTTATTGGGTCACAGGGAATTTTGTCTAAATATGGTTGCAAGCCTGATCCAATCGTACAAGAAACTTGATTTGGAAGGGGGTAGCAGTTATTATCTTTTTCATACTCTTCGACTGCTATTCCAATTCTTTTAATTTCTGCTTTTCTTTTGGCATCATATCCTTTAAAGACTTGCGAACGTAAATAGGAAACTACTAATATTCCCAGAAAGGAAATTATTGAGATTACTATTAACAGTTCAATCAAAGTGAAGGCTTTACTATTAGTTTTATTGATCATTTATAAAAATATATTATCCAAAAAGCTAGTATCATGAACGGTCCAAATGCTATTTTTGTTTTTAGATTAGCTCTTTTAAATAATAACAGTATAGTTGCTATTATTCCACCCAAGACAAATGTTACTAAAATCCAATTTATGCTTTTTTCAAAACCAAGTATTAATGATAAGGGGATTGCAAGCTTAACGTCTCCAAGACCCATACCACGGCCTTTAGTGATTAAATGCAAAGCAAGAAATAGAAGTGCGAAGAAAAAACCAGTAAATAAAATAGGGAATAGGGTGAAGGGACTAGGGAGTAGGAATGCAAGTAATAGTAACAACCAAGTAAGTTCGTCGGGGATGATTTGATGTTCAAGATCGATAACAAATATCACAAGAGATAAAATGAACAATGAATAATTAATAATGAATAATGAGAAAGGAAACAATACAAAAAGTAAAACTGCTCCAATGGCAGATGATAATTCAATTATTGGGTAACGGATAGATATTTTTTTGTCGCAACAGCGGCTTTTACCTCGATATGCAAGAAATGAAAATAACGGTATGTTGTCATACCAAAATAACTCTTTTTTACAATTGTCACAAAATGATCTTCCTTTTACAAATCCAATATCTCTTGGGATTCTATAAGTAATAGCAGAAATAAAGGAACCTATTATTAAACCTAGAAGTAGTGCTAAATAAAGCATTGAGGATTACTCAGGAAGGCAGATATATTGATATGGTGATGTTGACCAATTTGCATGATTACCTGCACATGTTGGATCTGTTGCTGGTACTTGAGTTCTAGTACTTCCAGCTATGGTATATACTTGGCCATCAGTACAAGCTTTATCTCTAATTGATTTTGAAAGTGGGACAAAACAGGCATAGGTGCTTGATGATGATCCAATAGCCTTACCAACCCAAATCTGATTTGGAACTGAGACTACACCTTTAACGAAGGCTCTCTGTCTAAATTCAGTCTTTAACTCATTATTTAATATAAGCACACCGTCATTTGCACCTGCACATCCAACTGCTGTACATAAACCCACATTTGCGTCAGTAGCAGTAATAAAAGGAAAAGCATCATCTGCTGAATCATATGTCGCTGGAGTCACTGTCATCCATGGGAATGCTGATGTGGTTACAAAGTATCTATCGATTGCTGAAATTAATTGACCGGCATCTGCTTTATACCTTGTGTCTCTTGCACGGTTACTTTGTTCAATTGGATTAATTGCGGAAATAACGATTAAAGCGATTGCCCCAAGAAGTCCAATAACTATTAAAAGTTCGACTAACGTGAATCCAGCTTGTGCTATAAAGGTGTTATTTGATCGATTGTACATAACTGTATTAACAATATGCTGTATTAAAAAACTTGTCAACTAGCAATTTTAAAAGTCTTTAGAATTGACTAGTTAAGTTGTAAATTGGCAGTATGATTGCAATTACTAAAAAGCCGACACCAAGGCCTAAAAGAACCATTACGATAGGTTCTATCGCAGATGTTAATGCCTTGACCTTTTGGTCTGATTCTATTTCAAAAACATGACTTACTTTTGCTAAGACCTCTTCCATTTTTCCAGTTTCTTCACCAACAGCTACCATCTGAGAAAGGATAAACGGAAAAGCATCAGGGTGTTTAGCAAAAGCAAAGGAAACAGGGAACCCTTTTTCTACTTGTACGGCAACATCTTTTAAAGCATTCCCTATAACTGCATTACCTACAACTTCAGAGGTAATGCTCAAACCTTCAAGAATTGAAACTCCTGCCCCCGTCATTAATGACAACGTACTTGTAAGTTCAGTCAACACTACCTGCTTTTGAAGTGGTCCTATAATTGGAATCTTGAAAGTCATTTCATCTATTTTAAGTTTTCCTTCTTTAGTCTTTCTGTATGCCATAAATCCATAAAACCCTCCGACAACTGTTGCTAGAGTTAAAGGCCAAAATTTAATGACCGCGTCAGATATTCCCATTAAGATTCTTGTAGGTAGAGGAAGCTCTGCATTAAATTCAGAATAAAGTGATGTAAGCTTTGGTACAACAAAGATCATCATAATAAATGCAACGATTATCATACCTGTTACGATTATCATCGGATAAATCAAAGCCCCTTTAACTTTTCCTTTAAATTCTTGTTGTTTTTCAAGGTCGTCTGCAAGACGAACCAAAACGGTGTCCAGTACTCCTCCTACTTCACCTGATTTAACTAATGCTATATAGGTAGGAGAAAAAACGGTTGGATGTTTGATGAATGCTTTTGACATAGATTCACCACCCTCAACATCTGCTAAAATCTGAGAAACAACCTTACCCATTGAACTCTTAGCTTGTGATTTTAAAATTAGAAGTGATTCTGTAATTGGTAATCCGGCCTGAACCATTGTTGCAAATTGTCTAGTAAAAGTGGCAATGTCAGACGGTGTTATCTTCTCTCTCAAATGCCTAATAAAAGCGATAGGGTTTTCAATTTTTATTTTGATTGATAGCACCAACAAACCTTTACCCCTAACTAATTTTGCGGCGCTTGATTCGTTTATGGCTTCAACTTCGCCAGAAACTAGCTTTCCAAACTTATCTTTTGCTTTAAAATTGAAGCGCTTCATTTTTTTTAATTACTTCCTTTAATTAATCTATTTAATTCTTCTGGTCTTACGGACCATTCTTGAGCAGTTTCAATAGTAATTCGACCTGAACGAACTAATTGGGCAAGTGAATGCTCAAGTGTAGACATTCCTACTTCTAAAGAAGTCTGAATAATAGAATCTATTTGATGAGTCTTTCCTTCACGAATAGTAGTTTTGATTGCCGATGTGCCAAGCATTACTTCATGAGCAACGGCTCGACCTCCTCCAACTGAAGCCATCAACCTTTGAGAAAATACGGCTTCAAGTACTGATGAAAGTTGAAGCCTTACTTGGTTTTGTTGATCTTCTGGGAATACATCAACTATTCTATCTATAGTTTGGGCTGCTGAGTTTGTGTGCAGAGTTGCAAATACTAAATGACCGGTTTCAGCAATAGTCATTGCGGCCGAAATAGTTTCCAAATCTCTCATTTCTCCTATTAAAACAACATCTGGATCTTCTCTTAGAACTGATCTTAAAGCTACTTGCCATGAATGAGTGTCTGATCTCATCTCTCTTTGAGATATTATTGATTTAATTGGTCTAAAGACAAACTCTACTGGATCTTCAATTGTTACTATGTGGCAGGCTCTATTCTTATTTATTTCATTGATAATTGCAGCAAGAGTTGTTGATTTTCCGTGTCCTGTAGGACCTGTAACTAAAATCAGCCCTTGTCTAAGTGTTGTAAAACCATGAACTACTTTAGGTAATCCTAATTTATCAAGCTCTGGAATTTCTAATGGAATTTGTCTAAATGCTGCAGCAAAGGATCCTTTTTGAGTGTATGCATTAACACGAAATCTAGCCTTTTCTGTAAATGATAATGAAAAATCAATTTCTTTATTTACTGTAAGCCTTTCAAACTGTTCGCTTGTTAAAACTTGTTTTAAGGCTTCAACTACTATTTCAGGAGTTAAAACACCAGAATCGACAACAGAACGAAGTTCTCCATCAACTCTTAAAACTGGGGGATTACCAACTACCAAATGAAGGTCTGATGCTTTTAAATCTATGGTCTGTTGTAATAAATATTTAATGTCTATCATTTGGCAGTAATAAAATTATTCTTGAGCAACTCTTAATACTTCTTCTATACTAGTTTCTCCGTCAAGAACTTTCAAGTACCCATCTTGTTTTAAGTTTACCATTCCTTCTTCTTTCGCTTTCTTTTCTATGTCTGAGGCAGGAGAGCGCTCTAGAATCATTTTCCCAATTGCATCACTTACTGGTAATACTTCAAATATACCTACTCTTCCATAATAACCAGAATTGCCACATTCTTGACAGCCTTTACCACGATAAAGTTTATTATCTCTATCTTTAGGCCAAAGTGGACCTAAAACAGTTTTCATTTCTTCTAATATTTTAGGGTCGCCCTCATAACTTTCCTTACAGTCAGTATGAATTTTTCTTGCTACTCTTTGTGCCATTATTGCAGTCATGGAAGATGTTAAAAGATAAGGCTCGGCTCCCATGTCAAGCATTCTGGGAAGTGAACCTGATGCGTTATTTGTATGCAAAGTTGAAAAAACTAAGTGTCCTGTCAAAGATGCTTGAATTGCTAAATCTGCAGTTTCCCTGTCTCTAATTTCTCCTACCAAAATAATGTTTGGGTCTTGTCTTAAAAAAGCTTTTAGACCGGATGCGAAAGTAAGTCCAACAGCAGGATTAATTTGCACTTGATTTACTCCAACCATTTTATATTCAATTGGATCTTCAAGGGTAACTATATTTACCTTTGGAGTATTAATTTTGCTAATAATTGAATATAGTGTTGTGGTTTTACCTGAACCGGTTGGTCCACAGATCATAATAATTCCATGTGGCCTTAAAATTGCGTCCTGTAAATTTTTAAGTGCTTTACCACGAAGACCTAGAGTTGGAAGGTCGGGGACACCGCCTGTTTTTTTAAGTAAACGCATAACTATCTTTTCACCCCATGCAGTTGGGAGCGATGAAACACGAAGATCAGTATCTTGATCATTAGCTTTAAAATTAAATCTACCATCTTGTGGAATTCTTTTTTCGTCAATTTTCATTCCTGAAAGGATTTTAATTCTAGAAGTTAATGACTCATGTAACTCTCGAGGAATTGTTAATTTTTCTTGTAATATTCCGTCTATTCTGTATCTGACTCTCGTTGCTCTTTCTTCTGGTTCAATGTGTATATCAGAAGATCTTGACTTGACGGCAAATTCCAAAATATGACTTACTATTTCTGATATTTTTTCTTCTCGTATAAAACCTATTTTTAAATTTTCTGTGGCATTACTTGTTTTTCTTTCTGGTGCAACCTCTTTAAGAGCTTCTGTAACTTCTTGAGAAAGAGAAGTTGCATATCTAGTAGTAATAATTTCTGACAGTTTTTCTGCTTCTGCTGCGACTGGTTTTACTCGAAGACCAGTTTTTCTTTCTACAAACTCAATTGCAGTTAAGTCCATTGGATCCACCATTGCTAAAGTAATTGTTTTTCCTGTTTTATCTACAGAAAGAGGAAAAACATTAAATTTATTAGAAACTTCTTGTGGCAATATTGCCATTGCTTCAGGGGACGATGGAGTGTTTGCTAAATCTACATAAGGGATGTTATATAGTGTGGCTTTTGCTTTTACTAAATCTTCTGCGGATACAAGATTTTGTTTAATTATTATTTCTTCTTGAGTGGTTCCATATTGAACCTCTGCCATTTTTATCTGTTCTGCACGATCTTTAGGGAGAACACCCATAGAGACTAAAATATCAGCGATATTATTTCCTGTAGGCCCCGATTGAATCGGGGTAGGTGTGGCAGATGTTACGGCAGTATTGGGCATTATATTTATTATGGAGTAAATCTATAAAAATGACAAGTAATTATCCTTGTTCAACACTACGGCCACCTGTTTGACCTTCTTTCTCTATAGCTTCTTTATCCTTCATTTTTTGAATAGCGTGTTCAAGTTTTTCAAAAAGTTCTTTTTCCTTCTCACGATTACGTGGGTGCTTTTCCCTAAATTCTACTTCCCAGTCTTTAGGAATATTAAGTCCTGTTTTTCTTTTTCCAGCCATAATTAATTATACAATATGTTAACATCAAGTAAATATGCATGCTTTTTTGATAACAGGACAAAGTACAGAGTACTTAGTACAAAGTGCAAACGAATTTGCAAAAAAACAAAATGCAAAGGTCATACCATTTGTATTACAAAAAGTTGAAGATTCCAAAGAACTTAAAAAAATAGTGAAGTTTTCATTTTCAGAAAAAACTGCAATTTTAATTGAGAATATTGATACAACTACAATAGAAACCGCAAATTCATTTTTAAAAAACCTTGAAGAACCTACAAAAAACATAATCTATATATTAACCACTAAAAATTTAAGTGGGGTATTACCTACAATTACTTCACGATGTGAAATCGTGAAAGTACTAAGTACTAAGTACAAAGTACTAAGTACTAACGCAGATTACAAAGATGCATTGAATATTAAGGATAGGGATGAGGCAATTAAATTTATTGAAGATTTATTATTCTATGACCATGAAAACAAAATTTTTAAAAATATGGAAATATATTTAAAAACTATTAGGAATTTGAAGGCTAATGGTAATGTCTCTTTACAGTTGACTAACTTTGTTGCTAAAATGGGCATCGAGTTAAACTCTTAACTATTAACTTTTAATTATTAATTAATATATGGCTGATAAATACGATGCAAGTCAAATCCAAGTACTAGAAGGTCTTGAACCTGTCCGAAAAAGACCGGGGATGTACATTGGATCAACTGATTCTAGAGGGCTTCACGAATGTTTAAGAGAAATTATTGATAATTCAGTTGACGAAAGCTTTGCAGGAACTGCTACAGAAGTCTGGGTACAAATTCATGCTGACGGATCCGCTGAAGTACGAGATAACGGAAGAGGTATTCCTACTGATATGCATAAAAGTGGAGTATCTGCACTTGAACTTACCATGACCAAGCTTCATGCCGGTGGTAAATTTGGTGGTGGAGCTTATAAAGTTTCCGGTGGACTTCACGGAGTTGGAGCATCAGTTGTAAATGCTTTATCTTCATATTTTAGAGTTTGTGTAATCAGGGATAAAAAAGTTTTCTATCAGGAATATAAAAGGGGCGTACCACTTAAAAAAGTATCAGAAGCAACCGAAAAACAGCTTAGTGAATGGGGAGTAGATCCTAAAATTCAAAAATCTGGAACCATAACTACATTTATGCCAGATATCGAAATTTTTGGTGATTTGGTATACGAAAAAAACAAAATAAAAAGTTTACTTCGAGACAGAGCCTATTTAGTAGCAAAACTTGCATTTAATTTAAAGGACCATAGAGATGGTGACGAGGCAAGTTACTATTTTGAGGGTGGAATAAAGTCCCTAGTTGCACACTCCAATAGAGGTAAAAATGTATTAAGCGATGCTATTTATATTTCAAAGGACGATGGAAATATAAATTGTGAGGTAGCAATTCAATATACTGACGGCTTTAACGAAAATGTTAAGGGGTTTGTCAACGGAATTTACACCACTGATGGAGGAACTCATGTTACAGGGTTTAGAACAGCGTTAACTCGATCTATTACTGATTACGTAAAGAAAAATCAGAATGGAAAAGATGAAATGTTACTAACTGGAGATGATCTTAAAGAAGGTCTAACTGCTGTAGTTTATGTCAAGATGCCATCAGAGACATTGCAGTTTGAATCTCAAACAAAAGCAAAACTTAATAATCCTGAAGTACAAGGGTTTGTGGCAGTTTGTGTAAAAGAAGGTCTTGATCAATATTTTGAGGAGCATCCACAAGATGTTAAAAGAATTATTGAAAAAGTAACTCTTGCAGCAAAGGCAAGACTTGCAGCACGCGCAGCAAAGGATGCCGTTCTTCGTAAAGGAGCACTTGATGGTGCATCACTTCCTGGAAAACTTGCTGATTGTCAAAGCAAAGATGCATCAATTTCAGAAATATACATAGTAGAGGGAGACTCAGCAGGTGGTTCAGCAAAACAAGGAAGAGATAGAAAATTCCAAGCAATATTGCCACTTAAAGGTAAAATTTTAAATACTGAAAGAGCAAGACTTGACACAATTGTAAAATTTGAAGGAATTAAGAATTTAATTATTGCCCTTGGTGTCGGCATCGGGGACACAATAAATTATGACAAAATAAGATATCACAGAGTAATTATCATGACTGATGCTGATGTTGATGGAGAACATATTAAAACATTACTTTTGACTTTCTTCTATCGACATATGCCAGAAGTTATTACAAGGGGATATCTTTATATAGCTCTTCCTCCACTTTACAAAATTACTGTTGGAAAAGAATCAAACTATGTATTTAACGACGAAGAAAAAGATGAACTAATGAAGAAAATAGGCGAGAAAAAATACGCTATTTCTCGTTACAAAGGTCTTGGAGAAATGAATGCACAACAACTTTGGGAAACTACTATGGATCCTGCCACAAGAACATTAAAACAAGTAACAATTGATAGCATGGAAGAAGCTTCTAATATGTTTGAGATGTTAATGGGAGAAGAAGTTCCGCCTCGCAAAAAGTTTATTCAGACCCATGCAAAACTAGCAACTCTAGACATATAGTAAGGTGTAACCTTGCAAGATAGTAAGGTGTAACCTTGTGATTGACTCCACTTGTATAATTAGAATATGCCTGCCAGAAACTTAATTAAGTTTTATCTACCAAACTCCATTTATCATATCTATAATCGAGGGGTTGAGAAAAGAATCATATTTAATGATGATCAAGATTATAATGTGTTTTTATCATACATAAAGGAATATGTTTCACCGGAACCTCAAGGTGTAACCTTGCGATATAGGGATTTGCATGGAAAGTATTATGAAAAAATAAAGTTGCTGGCTTTTTGTCTAATGCCAAATCATTTTCATTTACTAATTAAACAAACTGAAAAGGACAACATCAAAAAATTTACTCAGTCACTATTTACAAGATATACGATGTATTTTAATCATAAATATAAAAGAATAGGAGGATTATTTCAAAGCACTTATAAAGCAACAAATGTAATTGACAAAGAACATCTATTATATGTTTCAAAATATATTCATAGAAATCCGACTGAAATTCTAAAACTTAAAAATTTAACTGATGCATACTCATCTTATTCAGACTATTTAGGACTTACAAATACTTCATGGTTAGACAAAACGATAATACAAGATGAATTTAGTAAAAGTAGTTATATAAAGTATCACAATATTAAAAATTACAAATATTTTGTAGAAGTTTACAAAGATGACGTGCCACAATATGACTTATTTTGACAATCACAAGGTTACACCTTGTGATTCTTGTGATTAGTTTGTGGAGAAAAGAGTAGAAATATTAAGTTTATTCAATCTCACAAAATATCAGTGGAACTGGATATTGATATTGACTTGTAAAAGTATAAAATACTTAAATTATGGAAATCCGTAAAATCACTAGTTTTTTCGGATCGTTGATCGATAATGCACTCGATACATTTGAATTAATTTCTGATGAAACAGATAAAGCAAGAATACGTGGATTGCAGAGGAGCCTTGTTGAAGACTTATCTAATACAGATCTAACCTGGATCTCAACTAGTCCACAGAATTTTTATCAAGCCCTAAGACGACATAATTCACTATCAATTGGTAGAAATATTATTCATGAAATTGCAAGTCTCAAACGACTCGGTGAAACAGCAGAAGGAATTGACACTTATTTAGCTGACAATTTACCAAACTATAATGAGCAAAAACTTGCAGAGACTTTAACCTCTATAAGAAATGCAGTTGGAAAATGAGAAAAATCACAAGGTTACACCTTGTGATTTCTAAGAAAAAAGTTTATTCAGACTCATGCAAAACTTGCAACTCTGGATATATAGGATGTTGATATTTATTTAATCTTCTAGATTGAAAATATCTTTAGCTTCAGCAAGTGCAACTTTTTTAAGCTCTTCATCAAGATTTTGAACATGAAGAGGATGAACACCAATAATCGTATTGTCTTCGACCAACAAAACATTCCACCCATTAGCCGTCTCAAGGCCAATTTCATTATTTCCCGCTTTAACATTTTGGTCTGCTTGTCCTTGGCCAATGAACCTAAATCTAAGTTCTTTCATACTTGCCATTTTAATACTTTTTTACTTATTGCAAGAAATATCCTATATCCATATAATTAGGCTATGAATTTTGTACACGATTTACCATTTGGAGAAGATAACAATAGCTTAAACACAATCATTGAGATCTCAAAAGGATCAATGAATAAAGTTGAGTACAGTACAGAGCTTGGTATTTTTGAACTTGATAGAGTAGAACCTGGAATTTTTGCAAAACCTGTAAACTATGGATTTATTCCACAAACTTGGGACGAAGATAATGATCCACTTGATACATTAATAATTACTGAAGAAGCACTTCCAATGGGTTTACTTGTCAAAGTAAAAGTTGTTGGAGTTTTAAATTTTGTTGACGATGGTGAAAATGACCATAAAATAATCTGTGTTCCAATGGATGACAGAAATACAGGAAGTGTAATAAACGATGTTACTGATTTATCAGATGCTTGGAAGAAAAAACTTGAACATCATTTTATGCATTACAAAGATCTTAAAAAACCAGGAAGTACCAAAGTTGAAGGTTTTGGAAATAAAGGCGAAGCTTGGAAAATAATTATGGAAAGTAATGTCCGTTACTCTGAAAAATACAACAAATAACTTCGTTTCAAAAAATAAGTTAAAAAAGTGAATTTTGAACTTCAGTTGGTTTTTCAATTACAGGATAACTAAAATCTACATCAATTGTTTTTATATCATTCCAATAATCTTTAAAGGTTAACTTTTTATTTTTAAGTCCATAGTCTAAAACCTCTGTAGTAAGCCTTACATCTTCTTCGCAATAAAACTTAAGTTTCTTAAGCGACTCCTCATCGTGTTTGGCCCAATAGGTAATTGCGTTTCTTGGGTCATCAGCCTTATGATCTCCCAAAGTCCCATTTGCTATTGCACCTAAGGAAACTCTTTTACCGTTTACGGCCCTTACCACTTCTAATAAATCCAAATGTGGAATTTTAGTTAGCTCCGCTGGCAAATAATTCTTAAGTGCAGGGACATCAAAGTGCTTGGAGTTAAAACCTACTATTCTGTCTGCTTTTTTAAAATATTCCCAAGCTTTCATCAAGTCAGGTTCAAAAAAAGATAACATTTCACCCTTTATCTCTTTAAAATTTTCATCAAGAGTTCTAACATACATTGAAAGGATTGACACTCCAAGATTGGCAGGATCTGAGCCTTCAATTTCATCAAAAAACTTTTGTGTTTCAAGATCAAAAATTACTTCTGTATACATTTGTAAAAAGAAGTATACTGTAACCGTTATATGGACTCAATTGCATATCACAAAAAATATAAAGGCAAGATTGGAACTGAACTTAAATCTCCTATAAAAGATAGGGCTGACCTATCGCTTGCATATACTCCTGGAGTAGCTCAAGTTAGTTTAGAACTTGCCAAAAATAATTTACAGGCTCGTGAATTATCATTAAAATCAAATACTATTGCAGTCCTTTCTGACGGTTCTGCTGTACTAGGACTTGGAAATATTGGAGCATATGGCGCTATCCCTGTAATGGAAGGAAAGGCGGCACTGTTTAAAAAGTTCGGAAATGTTGATGCTTTTCCAATTTGTGTTAATACTCAGGATAATGAAGAGATTATTAAACTTGCTAAAAATATTGCACCTGTATTTGGTGGAATAAACTTGGAAGATATTGAAGCCCCTAGATGTTTTGAGATAGAAAGAAGACTTATTAAAGAACTTGATATTCCTGTAATGCATGATGATCAACACGGAACAGCCGTTGTGGTTCTTGCAGCACTTATTAATGCGATTAAGATCACGAAGAAAAGCAAATCATTAAAAATTGTTATTAATGGTGCAGGAGCAGCTGGGACTGCAATATGTGATCTTTTGTTAGAATACGGATTTAAAAATATTGTAGTTGCAGACAGCCAAGGGGCGATTTCATCAAAAAGAAAAGATTTAAACGAAGAAAAAAAGAGGCTTGTAAAAATAACAAATTTAAATAATGAGGTAGGGAATATTCATACAATAATTAAAGGAAAGGATGTTTTTATTGGTGTCAGTAAGGGGAATTTAATAAGTGACGATGATGTTAAAAATATGAATAGTAATGCAATAGTATTTGCGATGGCAAACCCAACTCCAGAGATTATGCCAGATATTGCAAAAAAGGGTGGTGCAATGATAGTTGCAACTGGAAGAAGTGATTTTGACAATCAAATAAATAATGTTCTTGCTTTTCCCGGTATATTTCGCGGAGCACTTGATAACAAAGTGAAAAGAATAACTAACAAAATGCTAATTAAAGCCGCTGTTAATCTTTCAAAACTTGTCAAAAAACCAACTGTTAATAAAATTATTCCTGGACCTTTTGATAAAGGAGTTTTAAAGGCAGTTTCTTCGGCCATAAAATGATATTATAAATATATGGACTTTGTTAAAACCTATTTAATTTCGCTTTTGGTACTTTTTCCAATTGATGTTGTCTGGTTAACATTAACAAAGAAAATTTATGATGGTTGGTTGTCTCCATTTGAACGTGTACTTAACATTCCTGCAGCAGTACTAGTTTACTTGTTTATTCCATTTGGGCTTGTATATCTTGTAATCTCAAAAAACATTGGAGAGGCTCCAAATTTAAAAATTCTTACTGAAGCGTTTGTGTATGGTGTGTGCTCATATAGTGTTTACGATTTAACCAATCTGGCAACACTTAAGAATTGGAGTGTCCCAATGGTAGTTACAGACATAATTTGGGGAGGGGCACTTTGTACAATGGTCACTTTCTTGACATTATTTATTGCAAATAAATTCTAATGGAATTAATAAATTTTAGTCTAACTACACTTCTTGTAATTTTTATATTCATGAATTTGTTCTACTTTGTTTCTTTGATTTTAAAAAGAAAGGACATAGCAGACTTTGCTTGGGGAATTGGTTTTATAGTTGTTTCAATATTTAATTTAATTGCATCAGATAATTTTCAAAAAACTAAAATTATTATTACATTTTTAGTATTTATGTGGGGTATAAGACTTGCGAGCTATATTTATTTTAGGAATAAAGGGAAAAAAGATGATTTTAGATATGCAAGTTTTAAGAATTCATATTTATCAGTTTTTATGCTTCAAGGAGTTTTAATGTTTTTGGTCACTCTCCCAGTGACTTTATATAACAGATTTGATGGGGGAGTAGCACTAATTAGTTTTATTGGGTTATTAATCTGGATACTTGGCTTTTATTTTGAATCAGTTGGGGATTTACAAATGTATTATTTTAAAAAAGATTCGAAGAATAAAGGTAGGATAATGAATCAGGGATTATGGAGTTATACAAGACATCCTAATTATTTTGGCGAAATAACTCAGTGGTGGGGTATTTGGATATTAACAATTGGATCTACATATTGGTATTTAGGTTTAATTGGGCCCCTGACAATTACTTATTTAATCTTAAAAGTTTCTGGAATTCCGATGCTTGTGAAAAAATATGAAGGAAATAAAGAGTTTGAAAAATATAAGTCTAAAACTTCTGCGTTCTTCCCGTGGTTTAATAAGGGGTAATTACCACTATACCAAATTTTTAAAGGTTGTTAATAGTGGATATTTTTGTGTATTTTTCCAAAATGGGATTTGCACAAGAATTGGCTCGGGAAATAATGGCTAAATTGGCAAGGCAGGAACACATCGATAGAAATATGAATGAGGTTGCAAGATTAAATGCAGAAGAGGCAAAAAGACTGGGAATGAGTCTAAAAGACTATCATGAATATATGTCAAAAAAAGGAAATGCTGTACCTGAAGTGATTGTCTATCAATCGACTGAAACAAACCAAGATGACATAGAGATTGCTAAAGCTTCAACTCGCTGGATAGGCGGATACCATGCTAAAAATTTAAAGGGGTTTAGATTTATAAAGAAAAAGTGACTTCTACTTGCTTCAGTAAAAATTAACAGCTACAATGTTCAAGCATTACGCTTATGGATATCGGTAAAATAAAATTAACAGAGATTACTTCAGAACTTTCTAAGTCTTATGTTGATTATGCTATGAGTGTCATTGTTGCCCGTGCTTTGCCTGACGTAAAAGATGGACTAAAGCCAGTTCATAGAAGAATACTTTATGCTATGAGCCAGATGGGGTTGAAGCACACTGGAGCATCTACAAAATCTGCTAAGGTTGTCGGAGAAGTATTAGGTAAATATCATCCTCATGGAGATACCGCAGTTTATGACACAATGGTTCGTTTGGCACAGGATTTTTCCATGCGTTATCCACTTGTTAAAGGTCAGGGTAACTTTGGATCTGTTGACGGAGACTCTGCTGCTGCTATGAGGTATACAGAGGTAAAACTTTCTGCAATTTCTGAATATCTATTGGCTGATATTGAAAAGGACACAGTCGACTACATTGATAACTTTGATGCAACTTTAAAGGAACCTATCTTTATGCCTGCGCTACTTCCAAACTTATTGTTAATGGGTTCTGAAGGTATTGCTGTTGGTATGGCAACTAAGATTCCACCTCATAATTTATCTGAAGTAATTGATGCTATTACCATGATGATCAAGAAGGGTAAAGTAACAATTGAAGATGAATCAGTGCACAACACTGAAAATGAATTTGTTATCAAGAAAATTAATTTAATCGCTTCAGGAGAAGCTAAATCATTTACACAAGAAGAAGTAGATCCAAAAAGTATTTCTTTTGAAACCGAGGCAACAGTTGATGAAATTTGTGATATCTTGCCTGGACCTGATTTTCCTACAGGGGGAGCAATTTATGATGCAAATTCACTTAAAGAAGTATATGCAACAGGGCGAGGTAGAATAGTTGTCCGAGGTATTGCTGAAATTATCGATAATGGCAAAAAATCACAAATTATAATTTCTGAAATTCCATACCAAGTAAACAAGGCTGAAATGGTTGCGAAGATTGCAGACCTTGTTAAAGAAAAGAAATTAGTAGGAATTGCAGACCTTCGAGATGAGTCAGATAAAGATGGAATGAGAGTTGCAATTGATCTTAAAAAAGATGCAAAACCAAAATCAGTACTTAATAATATTTATAAACACACAAGACTTCAAACTACATTTCCAGCTAACTTTGTTGCACTAGTTGATGGTACACCACACACATTAAACCTTAAGCAAATTTTAGTTGAATACATTAAACATAGACAAAAAGTAGTAGTAAGGAGAACAATTTTTGAACTTACTGAAGCCAAGAGAAGGGCACACATATTGGAAGGTTTGAAAATTGCCCTTGATAACTTGGATGCAGTAATTAAGACAATCAGAGAATCTAAAACCCAAGAAGAAGCGAAACTTAATTTGATATCTAGGTTTAAGCTTTCTGAAATTCAGTCAATTGCAATTCTTGATATGCAGCTTAGAAGATTAGCTGCACTTGAAAGAGAAAAGATTGAAAAGGAATATCAGGAATTAAAGAAATTAATAGATGAATTAATTGCAATATTAAAAGATCCTCAAAGAATATTAACAATTATTACAACTGAGCTTTCTGAACTTAAAACAAAATTTGGTGATAGCAGAAAAACAAAGATTTACAAAAGTAAAATTGGTGAATTTTCTGAAGAAGACTTAGTTGCAAAGGAAGACGTATTAGTAACTGTAACAAAAACTGGTTACATAAAAAGAGTTGCAAAAAATACTTATAAAGCACAAAGGAGAGGCGGTAAAGGTGTAATTGGAATGGTCACAAAAGAAGAGGATGAGATTGACCATCTAGTAACAGCTTCGACACACGATCAAATATTATTCTTTACCAATAAAGGTCGCGTCTTTGGCACAAAAGCTTTTGAAATTCCAGAAAGTTCAAGGCAGGCAAAGGGACAAGCACTGGTTAACTTCTTGAATCTTGAGAGTGGAGAAGTCATAAAGTCAATTCTACCTGTTAATAAAGACTTAAAGGCAAAACATTTGATATTGGCTACTTCATCAGGGGTGATCAAAAAAACAGAACTTAAACAGTTTGAAAATTTAAGATCATCTGGTTTAATTGCAATTAAACTTCAAGGGACAGATAGTTTAATTTCTGCACATTTATCATTTGGTAGCGACAACGTTATGTTACTTACCAAAAAAGGGATGTCCATAAGATTTCCAGAAGCAAATGTTAGACCAATGGGAAGAGCAACAACTGGAGTAACTGGAGTTAAATTTGATAAGGATGACAATTTAATTGGAATGGAAGTTTTCCCTGACAAGCTAGAGGTTTCACCTGACAAAAGAAAGAAAGTATTTAGGGACATATTAACACTTTCAATTCATGGATTAGGGAAAAGAACAAGATTTGATTTGTTCCCAATTCAAAAAAGAGCAGGTAAAGGTGTTAAGGCCTGTGTAGTTACAGCAAAAACTGGAGACTTAGCCTGTGCTTGTTTGGTTACAGAGAATTCTGATCAATTAGTAATAACATCTAAAAAAGGACAAGTAATTAAACTTCCTGTTAAAAACATTCCACAATTAGGACGTGCAACACAAGGGGTTATTATTATGAGGTTTGCAAATAAAGGAGACACCATTGCTGCAGCTACAGTACTTTCTAAGACTGGGGATGAGGAAGAAGAAATTTAAAAATTTAAGATACTTCCTTTTTAAGTAATTCTTGAGCTTCTAGAAGTGTTATTTCTCCTCTTGTATATCTTGCCACAGGACATTCATTTGACGGTTCTTTTTGAAAGCATACAGAATTTATACTTCCAGTATTCACTAGACCAGCACAAATTCCATCCTCAGATGTAGTAGTTACGACGCCGAAATTAGTTGATTTGATCAGGAAGTCACATGTCATGGGTGAATTCTACTACTACTACTACTACTTAGAAGTCAAGCAAAGGCGGAGTGGGAGTTGTGAGGGTGGATTTTTTCTAATTTCCCAATTTTATCAGTATTGTCATAAGTTCTGCTACTTAACATCTTTGTTTGTTCTTCAATATTATCTAACCTTTTCATAATTTTTAGAGTTTCCTCATAAAACTGATCCTTCGTAGGTAAGTTACCAAGCTTGTCTTTAAACTTTTCATCAAGTTTTTCATCCAATTTAAGCTCAAGGGATTCGTCAAACATTACTTTAATTTTTTTTAATAATTTTGTTTCATCATAATCATTCATACTTACATTAAACCACTTATTGAAATTTGAGTCAATTAAGTGCTATATTGATATATATGAATGAGAAAAGAGTTGAATTTGTAGGCAGTATCATCATATTTTTTGTACTTCTTTTTATATATTCTAAGTTTGGACCAAGTCTTCCTATTTCTGTTTTAACTCAAACCAAAGGTGAACCTATGATGGTTACAGAAGTTGGTACTGCAACTGTTGTTCCTGATATTGCTAAGGTTAGTTTAGGTATTGAGGCACAAGGACAAAATTTAAAAAATGTTCAGGATGATGTAAATAAGAAATCAAAAGCATTAACTGATTCGCTTAAAAAACTTGGAGTTGATGACAAAAATGTAAAAACAACTAATTATTCAGTGAGCCCTGAATATGATTACCAATCAACTCCGTACAGAATAAATGGTTATAGAGTTTCTTCAAACTACGAAGTAAAAATAACAGATTTTGAAGTTGTTAATGATGTTCTTGTAGCTGCAACATCTGCAGGAGCAAATGTAATTGGAAATATTTCTTTTGAAGTGAACGAAGAAACAAAAGTAAAATTAACTCAAGAGGCTAGAGAAAAAGCAGTAAAACTTGCAAAGGAGAAAGCAGAAGGTCTTGCAAAAGCAGGTGGAATAAATTTAGGTAAAATAATTAATATTTCAGAAACAACAGGATTTGATTATCCAAGGCCAATTATGTATGCAAAAGAATTGTCTTTGGATAGTATAAATTCACCAACTGTGGCAAATGTAACTCCTGGAGAAACTGAAATAAACGTTACTGTTAGCCTCTCTTACGAAATAAGGTAAGATGTCTCCTAAAGAATATTTATTTGCCAAAAATAAGAAGAAAGTAATTGTTGTTATACCAAAAGGCGGTGAGAAAAGACCAGAAGGTGCACATGTTCAAAAGCCAACTATAAATACAATATACTCTGACTGGTTTAAGAAATTCCACAAAAAGGGCAAGTAATTTAATCTATTATTAATCTGATTGTGCTAAAATTAAAATATGAACGCTGCAGATGTTTTAGTGAAAGTACTTGAAAACAATGGTTGCAAATATATATTTGGAATACCTGGTGAAGAAAATTTAGAAATACTTGAAAGTATTCAAAAATCCTCAATTAAATTTATATTGACTCGTCACGAACAAGCAGCAGGCTTTATGGCAGCTACAGTTGGAAGGTTAACAGGATCACCTGGAGTTTGTTTATCGACACTAGGCCCTGGGGCTACTAACCTTGTTACTGCTGTTGCATATTCACAACTTGGGGCAATGCCAGTTCTTTTTATTACAGGTCAAAAGCCTTCGGAGCTAGGTAAACAAGGGAATTTCCAAATAATTAATACTGTTGAAATGATGAAACCGATAACTAAATTTTCAAAGCAAATTAATTTCGCGTCTTCAATTTCTCTTGATGTAAGCAATGCTATAAAAATTTGTAAAGATGAAAGACCTGGAGCAGTTCACCTGGAATTACCTGAGGATATTGCAAGCAATGAAGTTATTGATCCCTTTTTCCTTTCTGAATCGAATTTAAGGCGGCCAATAGCAGAGGATAAAGCAATTGATATGGCGATTAAGCTTATTGAAGAGGCAACAAAACCAGTGTTATTAATTGGAGCAGGAGCAAATAGAAAAAGAATATCAAAGACATTAACTGAGTTTGTAAACAAAACTAATATTCCATTTTTTACAACACAAATGGGTAAAGGAGTAATCGATGAAAGGCACCCTCAATATTTGGGGACTGCAGCATTATCTGAGAATGATTTGGTCCATGAATATATTAAGGACGCGGATTTAATTATTAATGTCGGACACGATACTGTAGAAAAGCCGCCATTTATCATGGATCCAAAAAATGAAAAACTGAAAGTAATTCATATTAATTTTACTCAAACAGAAGCTAACCAAATTTATTTTCCTCACCTTGAAGTAATAGGCGATATCGCAAACGCGGTCTGGCAAATCACTGAAAAAATAAACGTTGAAAAAAGACAGAATGATTTTAAATTAGTTAAAAACGATAAAGATAAAACACCATTAGATAAAATTATATTGGCTATTAGGACTGCAATTGGAGAGGATGGAATTTTAACACTTGATAATGGTTTGTATAAAATTAAGGTATCAAGAGATTATCCATGCTATAAGCCAAACACATTACTTCTAGATAACGCGCTTGCAACCATGGGAGCTGGGTTACCTTCAGCTATAGCAAGTAAATTAGTAAATCCTGATTCAAACGTAATCACACTTTGTGGAGATGGTGGGTTTATGATGAATTCTCAAGAGCTTGAAACTGCAATGAGGCTAAAATTAGATTTAATTGTAATTATACTTAAAGATAATGAATTAGGAATGATCAAATGGAAACAAAAAAGAAAAGGATATATTGACTTTGGATTGAATTTTAATAATCCTGATTTTGTTAAATATGCTGAAAGCTACGGTGCAAAAGGACATGATGTAAAAGATGTTGACAATTTAGATGAAAAGATAAATGAGTGTCAAAAATTGGGTGGAGTTCACTTAATAAATATAAATTTTAACTATCAAAATGAAAATTAAATTAATAAGCCCTATCACTGAAATGGATTCGTATGAATATGAGACACTAAATGAAACTGAAGTGCTAAGTAAAATTGACTTGGCAGAGAGCAAATTTAGAGTATGGAAGAATACATCTTTTAATGAGCGAAAGAGTTTGCTTTTAAAAGTTTCAGATATTTTAATTCAAAATCAGGATGAATACTCTAAGATAATAAGTGCTGAAATGGGTAAAAATATTGAAGATAGTAAGGCAGAAATATCTAAATGTTCTTTAGTTTGTAAATACTACGCAGAAAATTCAGAATCTATTTTAAAAAATGAAATAATTGAAACTGAAGCAGAAAATTCATTTGTTAAATTCGAGCCATTAGGCGTTATTTTTGCGGTAATGCCTTGGAATTTTCCATTTTGGCAAGTGTTTAGATTTGCTGCCCCTGCGGTAATGGCAGGAAATACTGTACTTTTAAAACATGCTTCAAATGTTCCTCTTTGTTCACTCGCAATTGAAAAAATATTTAGAGACGCTGGGTTTGATGAAGGCATATTCCAAAGCTTACTAATCTCTTCATCTGAATCTGAAATAGTTATTAAAGATATACGTATTAAAGCAGTTACTTTGACTGGCAGTGAGAATGCAGGTTCAAAAGTTGCATCACTCGCTGCAAAACATTTAAAAAAATGTGTACTCGAACTTGGAGGGAGCGATCCATTTATTGTGTTTGATGATGCAGATATTGATAATGCAACTAAAGCTGCAGCATTTTCCAGAATGTTAGTTTCTGGACAATCTTGTATTGCAGCAAAAAGATTTTTAGTACATGAAAATGTATATGATGAGTTTGTTTTAAAGATGAAGAATGAACTAAGTAGCATTAAATACGCTCCATTAATTTCAGAGGATTCACTTAAAACTATCGATGATCAAGTAAATAAATCAGTTAAACAAGGCGGAAAAATTGTAATAGGAGGTAAAAGAGATTCTAAAAAGGGTTATTATTACCAACCAACTATAATTGTTGATGTAACTTATGATATGCCTGTTTGGACAGAGGAAACTTTTGGTCCAGTAGCTCCTATTATAAAATTTAAAACTGAAGATGAAGCAATTAAAATTGCAAATAACTCAAGATTTGGGCTTGGGGCTTCTGTTTGGACAAGTGATGAAGAACGGATAAACAGAATAACTACATCAATTGAAGCAGGCTCTGTATTTGTGAATTCAATTGTTAAATCAGACCCAAGACTTCCTTTTGGAGGAACTAAATTATCTGGATATGGAAGAGAACTATCATCTTATGGCATTAAAGAATTTGTTAACATTAAAACAATCTGGATTAACTAAAAACTACAAATTAGACTTTATATAATCTTTTATATTTATCCCTTCTTTTGGGACTAAAATATATGCCCCTTGTGAAGACTTACTATTTACTAATACATTTTCATCAGATATTCCGATAAAGCTGATTGCGTATTCAAGAGGATTTCCAATTTCTGTTAACATTGCCTCAACCTCGGAAAGATTAAAATCTGTTGTTACAAAATCGAATGCTTTTGAAACTGAGGCTACGTTTGCCTTTTGTAAAATTGCTTTTAGAACTTCAAACTGATGCCTTGACCTTTCAAAATCATTGCCACCGTGGCGGCTTCTGACGTATTTTAAGGCGTCTTCACCTGTCATTTCGTGCAACCCGACACCGTAAGAAATTGTTTCATATCTACAGGCAAATTGTTTCTCTAACTCAAAGCCAGTGTATAATTTATGCACTTCCGCTATCTTTTCATTTGTAAATCCACATAGCTCATTTTCCTTGCCCCTGACAGGGTAAAAGTTATCAGTGTATGCCTTTTTAACATCAACTGTAATTCCTCCCAGGGTATTTACCATCTTCTCAAATGAATTAAAATCTATTGCAATTGAATTTGAAATTGGAAGCCCTGTAACTCCAGTTAAGGCATCTTTAAGTGAGGGATCAGAATTGATTTTGTGGCCTGAAAACCAGAAATCTCTTGGGAACGAAATGAGCCCAGCTTTTTTATCTGTGACATTTACGTTTACCACAATAATTGCATCCATTAAACCACCACCTGAGTGGCCTGCTCCACCATGACCTGTTAATAAAATATTGAAGTTTTTTGCATCCTTGGTTGTTTCTCTTTTTTCTTCAATGATTTGAGGTAGGCCCGCCTCGACTCGCGGAGAATCGACGCGAGGCAGGGGATAGTTGGTTTTGAAAAATTTTGTATATCCAAAAGCTCCCATTATCATTCCTGTAAAAAATACTAGAGTAACTCCTGCCATAACTTTGACAGGAACATTATCAACTACTTGTTGAAGGTTGGGATGTATTTTCACAGAATAAGTATATCAAATTAGAATATGAAATTATTTTAAATACCAATATTTTTCTTCATAATCTGGTTGACTTCGATATGTTTCTGCTAAACCATTAAATGCTCGTTTGAATCCGTCTTGGTATCCCATGTTACTTATGTCACCACTATTGTGTAATGATACTTTTACATTCATTATTTGCCTTGCTATAACTAATTTTTGAACCATTTGATCAAATTGTTCTTGTGTAGTGTTCTCAGGCATTTTTGATAAAACCTGTTTCATAAATGTTAATTTTTCTTTATTATATCTTTCGGATTTCACAACACCACCTGAATCTGTAAATCTTTCTAAATTTTGAATGGCTTTAACTCTGAGTGCTTTCTTTTGCATACCTAGACCTACTTTTTCTCTAATTCCTTTTGAAGCATTCAAAATGGCTTCTGAAATCACATTTAAATCGCTTTGTTCATTTTCAAAAACATCTCGAAATAATTGCCCTCCAGCACTAGCCCCTAACATAAAATTATCACTTGAAATCTTAATATCAGCTAATTTTTTCCCCGTGTCCTGATAATTGGGTCCACTTCCTACTGTAGTAGCTGTACCACTTACTATTGTCGGGTTATCAGGATTTACTTCTGAGACTGTGAAATCAGATCCTCGATACTTTTGTTCCAAAATAACATTATCTTTTGGCGGCTCTGGATTTTTTTGAGTAAATTGATCCCAATTAGTAACATCTGTCGACTCAGGATATTTTGGATTATCTGACATAATCTATTTTACAATATTTCAATTTGGTATAATATAGTAATGATTTTAACTAAGTCTGAAGCATTTACAAAAGACGAGATTACAAAACTTCAAGAACAATTCGGTACTTATATAAAAACTGTTATAGATATTAATAAAAAGGTTTGTTCTGCAGGAGCAGATCGACATTTTGAATCTGAAAAGGTACTTCTAGACTCTGGATCGAAACAAAGTAATTTATGGGGTGGAGGAATAGATTTAAGTTCGATGGAAATTGATTTCAACTCATTTATAAATATCAGACCAAACGATAACAACAACAGTAACGAAATACAATCTGCAGAAATTAGAAAAATCTACAAAGAACTTTCGGAATATTTTTTTAGTGAAATATATGTCAAATAACTTTATTGCAATTAGTTCGCTGGCGATGGATTTAAAACGTATTGCACTTGCTTATCATAGAGGGTCAAACGAGACAGCTGAGAAATTTATTATTGAAGCCAATAAACGAATATTAGAGATAGAAACAAATTCTATCAAATCGTATTTAATCAACCATATAAATTCTCTCCAAAAAACTTTTGAGAGATCAAACAAACAACATTTAGCTGAAGATGCTTTGATGTATAGTCAAATATTCCAAAATTACGCACTCGTTTTTGAAAAATAATTACTTTCCTCTCCCGTGGAAGGTTTCATGGATGTCATGAAGTTGTTTGTTTGTAACGTGCGTATAGATTTGAGTAGTTGAAATGTTTTTGTGCCCTAGCATCTCTTGGACTGACCTAATATCTGCCCCTGCCACTAATAAATCTGTAGCATAACTATGTCTCATCGTATGAGGAGTTGCTTCAACAGGAAGTTTCATTTTATGAACATACTTTTTTACTAAACGTTCAACTGATCGGGGAGTGAGCCTCATTTTTTCATCTGGAGTAGTTGGGTCCATAGAACCTTTGTGTCTTAAAAATAATGGTTTAAAATGATCTTTTCTTTCAGCAATATATTTTTTTAAATATTCGCATGCACGTGACGAAAGAAACACAACTCTAGCCCTCCCACCCTTACCTGTTATCCCAAACTCTCTTCTTTCAAAATCAATTTTGTCTTTATTTAGTCCTGTAAGCTCTGAAACACGTAGCCCTGTAGAAAATAAAACTTCTAATATTGCCTTATCTCTTATGCCTTGAATATCTGACATTGTTGGTGCATTTAATAACCTATCTACTTGTTCACCATTTAAAAACTTGACTTGTCTATCTGGAACTTTTGGGAGTTCAATTTTGTCAGGTGCCATAACATTATAATCATTTCGAATTAACCATTTTAAAAAGGAACGGAGTGCAATTGCATGGTATCCTTGGGTTTTTTTACCAAGCCCTAGTTTTGCCAGAAATGCTCTGAAATCATGGATAATGTCTTGATTGATTGCCTTTATATCTGTGTGTTTATGGTTTGTAACCAACCATTCCAATAACCTACTTAAATAATGTTTGTAATTTCTAATTGTAAGAGGGGAACATCCTTTTTCAACGGTCAAATAGTCTAAAAATTCATCAATTTTTTTTGATATTTCAGAGTTTTTTGATTGGGCAGAATCCATCTGTAATTAATATATAAGTTTTTGGGGTGTGTGTCAATCACATTGTGCGACACTGTAAGTTAATAAGTTTTCACGAGTGAAACATTTGATAGGGGAGGAGTCCCCTGCTGAAAATCGAATTTTGAACTTTTTAAGTAATATCTTTTGCTTGATAATTACAGAATTTAAAATTTAAATATATTAATAGAATTTTAATAAATATTTTTAAAACATTTTAATTAATAAATTTATATAAATATTGCTGTATATATACAAAATAATTTGTTGTCTATGGAGGAATCACCAAATCGACCTGCCTGCCGGCAAGGCAGGTTTTAAGGCCACAGATATGACCTCCTGTAGTCGATTCTAACATGTGTGTTTTGCAAAAGACGACTAGTACATCCTTTGCATATAATCCCGTATTTTAGGGACAATACACGACTTCTCCGGTTTTTAAAATTTAGGGGACTTATAGAGCAATTACAGGCACAAATAGTTAGATGCTTATAGAAAGATAAATATGGTCAGAAATAGCAGTAAACATCATTGTATATAAAGAAATAAATAGAATCATAAACAAAGTTTTTAGAAAAACTTCAAAACACCACACTACTCTCAGCACTATATTATACGTCGTAAAAGTATTATTGTGCGACATATAATTTATCAAGAATTTTATAGCGTTAACTAAGAGGATTACTTAGATGGCACCTTCTTGATCAATGAAGTAGTTGCATAAGACTTTAATTATAATCTTCTTGTTATATAAGTTACTTCTCTGAGGTTGTATAACAATACTTATCCACAACAGTATCAAACTATATCATTTCGTGAAAACTCTCTCCCACTCCGTGAAAATGCTAACAATATACCCTATAATTATTATGGGGTACTTTCCCCTACCTCCCCCATTGGGTGGCGAAGAACATTCCAATTAACACAATAAGCCCAACTGTTAAATATTCACGCACAACGTTTGGAAATAACCTTTCTTCAAGTTTAGCCTGTCCTAAGCCTAGTAATAAGTATACCCCGCTGGTTAAAAAAAGTGAGCCTACGACCACAGTTACAGGCCAAAAGAATATAAGAGTCGATAATTCAGCCATAATTAGGCTTGAAATTAAGGATAAATTAAACACATATTTATCAAATTTTGTTTCTAATTCAATTGACCAAAAGCCTTGGATTAACAACAAGAAGGATGAAAGAAAAACAAGTCCTGTTGAAATAAATATGTTTTGTCTAATTGAAAATATTGCATCAAATATGAAGAAAGATGTGACAAGCGTTAACACAAACCCAACACCACGAGCAGCTCTTAACAGTGCAATTGATCTCATAGATGCAACTGTGTAGATATTCATTGTTGAAGATATTACGTAATTTCCAATAGCAAAAAGAATAATAATAGGAATATTTGTATAAATGCTTGAAGGTAGTAGAAACCAAAATATACCAACTCCAAGTGTATACATCATAGGTAAAATGATTGAGAGCCAAGTCATATTCTTACCCAATCCTTCATAATATGACCAAATCGAAAGTAAACCTGTAACTAACACTAAAACTGAAATAGCCAAAAACTTTGAAGGTCCTTCAATGAATTGAATAAAAACAAAGCCTAAAGAAAGTAGTAATGAACTTAAAATGAACCGGATTCTTTTTGAGATAATTAGCATTTAATTTTAAAAATTTGAATACACTCGAGAAACATCATCATGTTCTTCGAGGGATTCGAGAAAATTAGTAATTTTCTCAACAGGTGCAGGGTCTGTGACCTCAACGTAATTTTTAGGCACCATACGTAATTCTGCTCTAATTACTATAAATTCTGCATCTTCAATTTTTTGTTTGACCTCTTTTAGCTTGTCAGGAGCTGTAAAAGCTTCAAGTCCTTCTTCAGTGTCTTCAATATCTTCAACACCTAAATCAATTAGAGCAAGAGTTTGAGAATCGACATCATTGTTTTTTTGAAGTAATAAATATCCTTTGTGATCAAAATTGTAAGATACTGCCCCTGGTCCTGCGATATTACCACCAGCTTTTTCAAATATATTTTTAAATTCCTGAGCACTTCTATTTTTGTTATCCGTAACCACTTCTACCAATACTCCAATTCCATAAGGACCAAAGCCTTCATAAGTTATCTCCTCTATATTTTCCATTCTGCTTTCGGCTGATTTTAAAATTCTATCAATATTATCTTTAGGCATATTTGATTCTTTGGCCTTATCGATTGCTATTCGAAGTTTGAAGTTCATATCTGGATTTACTCCCCCACCAGACTTAATTGCAATGGAGATATTTTTGGATAGTTTGCCAAATATATTACCTTTTGCGGCGTCTTTTAGACCCTTTTGTCTTTTAATTGTAGCAAAGTGTGAATGCCCTGACATCTTAGAAGTATTATATCTAATTAATGATTTTTAGTCCATTAAAAACAAGAAAGAGCTCAAAACTTCACCAATAAATTGGATGATTTTGAGCTCTGGCCGTTTCTTGTTGTTGCAAATACTCTTAATGTAAGGCAAATAGATCGATTGTTTCAGTAAGTACTTCAGAGCCGACTCTATATTGGATGCGCAGGCATTCAAACAGTACTTCTTCTACATCGTTTTCATCGAGTTTGTGATATCTTTTACCAACATAAATATCTTCAACTCGGGGACAGATTGTGCTAACCAACTTTTTAATTCTATTCAACTTTCTGATAGATACACCTACAAACAGATTTCTCGAAAAATGGTATGTGGCATTCAATACCTCTCTGGCTTGTGACCAACTATTGTTATTTTTATTGATGCTCTTTGATAATTCTTTCGAGGACGAAAAAATTCGTTCAAAGCGGTGATGGTTAATCCACTCAATTTGATTTGAGTAAATCGATTTAATATATTTTATCAATTGATTTTTGAAAAGAATCATATGTTTACAGAACATATATAACTCTATCAACAAAAATACAACCGACGTGATGGCAATTGATAACGAGCACAAAGTTATTACATGTGTCGTGTAATTAAGCCATACTACATAAATCGATATAGCCACCGCAACGAACAAGTAGGCAAAAAAGATTGAAGCGGATAACAAAAGCTGCTTCAATTGATCACTAGTAGTCATCTTTAACTCCTTTTGATAATTACTCCCAAAACTTGAGGCAAGTACCTCTTTGGAAGTCCAAAAACCACAATTTCTAACACGAACTGTATTTGCAATTTGTAAAAGAACGAGAAAACGGCTGAGGGTAATATACAATAAACTATAGGTTTTGTCAATTTATATACTATATTGACAAGTTCTTTCCCACCCCTATACTTTAATTTAGTAAAAATGAACGATAATAATCTTAAGGAAATTGCAATAAGCCTTGCATTAAATTGCAAATGGGAAGGAGCTATCAAAATTAATAAGCAAATCCTCAAACTAGACGATACTGACATTGATGCTATGAATCGTTTGTCGCGCGCTTATTATGAGTCCGGTGACTTAAAGCATGCAAAGCAAATATCTAAAAAGGTTTTGAATATTGAACAATCAAACAATATTGCAAAACGAGCCCTTGAAAAATATGGCAATTCAAATTCTAAATTACCTGCAAAGGATAATATTGTAGATGTATCAGACTTTTTAGAAGAACCGGGGAAAACAAAACAAGTAAACTTATTAAATATTGGGGCAAGTAAAGCAATAACATGCCTTGACTCTGGTGACGAACTAATTCTTTCAACTCATTCGCATAAAGTCACGTTGACCACTTTAGAAGGTGTTTATGTTGGTAAATTACCTGATGACTTATCTGCTAGACTTAGAAATCTTGTTAAGGGTGGAAATAAATATAAAGTGCTGGTTAAGTCGGTAAGTAAATCAACTGTGAAGATATTTATTAGAGAAATATTAAGAGGTAAAGAAATCAAAAATGTTCAATCTTTTCCAAGAGAAACTTCAGAATCTGGAAACGAATTTAGCTCCCAACCTTAACTGTATTACATTATTTTGTCCTTGATTTATAATTGATTTGCAATTTAATTCTTTTGAAATAATATCGATTACTTTTTTATTTGCACCTATCACTTCACAATCCAAATCTTCGTTGTATCCTTTAGAATATGAAGTTATCTTAGTACCAATTATTTCTAAGATTTTTCCAATCTCGTTTGCTGTATTAGTATTTCCAGTCAAGTCCTCGATTTCAATTTCAATACCTAGTTCACTCACTTCGTTATCAACAAAATTAACCAAAACACTATTAGATAATTTGTTAGATTCAATAACTGTTTTTTCTAGCATAGGTGACTTTAAAATTAAATTTGAACGCAAATATTTAAACAGATCAAGATTTGTATGCACTCCATCTTTCCAATAATAAAGTGGTATTGAATAATTCTTGGAAATTGATTCAGCAATTATTTTACCCCCTACACCTTCCTTTACACCTAAAATCCATAAATTGTCTAACCTATATTCACCAAGCGATCTTGAGCTAACCAACAAAGTACTTCCAGGAATTACATATACATTTATAGAGTCACTTGAAGGATCAAAGATAATAATTTCCGCATCCCCATTTATACCTTTATTTACGAAGGCAAATTTTTCAACTGAATAAACTTTCCAAAAAACTAAGGTCAGTCCAATAACAAATAAAGTTAATATTAAAAAAACTATTAAATTTACCTTTTTACCTTTTGTCTGATTTTGTTTTAATCTTCTATTTTTAGATCTTTGCATGGGATAATCTTAAACTTTTAATACTTTTATTAATAATTTCTTTATCTTTACCCATGGAATTTAGTATTGTCCTAATGATTGCTGTTGCAGCTTCAAATTCAGGTTGCACTAATTTATCGACTCTTAAAACCTTTAGTTTTTCCCAATCTTCGTCTAGGTGAACCCTTGATATTATTTTGACATTTGGTGCAATTGTTTGAATCCTAGTTATGATTGATTCTTGTGAAATTCTATCAGGAATTGCAATAATTACTGCTTTTGCGTTTTCAATGTTTGCAACTTCCAATACCTCGTTTTCTGCAGGGTCACCATATACAGCAAATATACCTTTACCTATACATTCGTTTACTATCTCTTGGTTATAATCGACAACTATAAATGGAATTGAATGATCAGTTAATGACTTTCCTACCCATCCACCAACACGCCCATAGCCTAGGATTACTATATGGTTAGTCAGAGCATCATCATTAATCTGATTTTTACCGACAGAGGAAAAAATTTTAGATTTCGTTTTTAGAAATTTCCATATTTGTATTGATTTGCCATACAAAAATGGTGAAATTATAAGTGTTACTAAACCGATTGCAATTCCTATTGCTGAATCTTCTGGAGATATAATATTTAATACTGCAGCTTGAGAAAAGATTATAAATGCGAACTCACCTATTTGAGATAATCCAATTGAATTTACAACCATAGTTTTGCCATTAAATTTAAAGAAATAATTAATAATTAAAATTACTAAAATTTTTATAAATATTACGATAATTGAAATTGTTAAAATTTTAACTATATTTGCAAGTAATAATTGTGGGGTTACAAAAAAACCTAATGTTACAAAAAACAGAGCGACAAACAGATCACGGAGTGGTCTGGTTTCTGCAAACACTGCATGATTCTCTTGTGATTCCGAAATGACAAAACCTGCAATAAACGCTCCCAGAGCTGGCGAAATCCCAAGATAAGATGCACCAACAGCAGTACCCACAGCAAGTGAAACGGCAGTTAACAACAAAAGCTCTCTGGAATTTATTTCTGCCACCTTATGAATAAGTGTTGGGACTATGTGTTTTCCTAAAACAAAGGCTAGAACAACTATTGATAATGCTTTAATTAAAGCGATTAAGGCTGAAGTTACCATGTCACCTCCACCGTTTGCGAATAATGGCATCAATATCATGACTGGTATGACCGCCAAATCTTGTACTAATAACCAAGCTGTCATTATTTTGCCATGATTGGTTTCGCTTTCTCCCCTGTCAAATAACATTTTGACAACTACAGCTGTTGATGAAAGTGAAAATCCAACAGAAAGTATTAATGCCGTAATATTAGTTATTGAAAAGACAGGAAGAATTAAAAATATAAAGACTGATACAAAGACCATTTGCAATATTGATGCAAGCAAAACCCTTTTGAAAAAGGATCTAAATTGATCAATTGAAAGCTCAAGCCCGATTGAGAATAATAATAAGACTGCACCGAACTCAGCCATATCCAAGACTTCTGCCTTATCTATGGGAAAAATTGCACTCATTACAATTCCTGCAACTATGTAACCAATAATTGGTTGGATCTTAATTTTTTTGGCTATAAAACCACCAAGAAGTGCAGATGAGAATATCAAAAATAACCCAAGCATATATGAGATTTGCATACTATTTTATAGTGAGCACAAAACAAAATGTTGCTTTTTGTGCGAGATATATAATCATCTTGTTTTGAGATGATTATATCTTAGGATATTAAAGTAAGTTTTGCTAGTGCGGTATCTAAATCTTCAGGTAATTTAGATTCAAATGATATGTCTTTTTTGGTAGTTGGATGAATGAAATTTATACCACCTGCGTGCAAAAATAATCTTACACACCATTTCCTATCATGTCTTGCAGTTTTCCTGCCGGCGTAAAATTCATCTGCAACAATTGGAAAACCGATGTGTTTTAAATGAATTCTTATTTGATGAGTTCTTCCGGTCTTTGGCTTAAGTTCTAAGAGTGTAAATTTATCTGCATTACTATTAACTTTATATCCAATCACTTTATATCTTGTTACAGCTTCGCGGCCACCGGGGAGAACTCCGAATCTGTCCCTGCGCCATGGTAAACGCCCTACTGGTTCATTTATAATTCCCTCTTTTTCTGTTACTTGGCCATGAACTAATGCAATATAGGTTTTGTGTACTAAACGCTCTTTAAATTGGCGTTGAAGCTCTTTAAATGCGTCTTCTGTCTTTGCGATAAGAAGTATTCCTGAAGTTTCTTTATCTAGTCTATGAACTATGCCGTTTCTGCACTCCCAATTTGTTTTTAGAGGATACTCAAAGTTGCCACTTACCCACTTTTGAATTACAGGTTGTGTAGTTGTGGTGTTTGATGCATCTGTTATCCACCCAGATGGTTTATCTACAACAAAAAAACTTTCATCTTCAGAAATTAATTTTGGGGCCATAATTAATTTTGAGTTATTAATTATTTTTGGTTCTAACATATCTGAAGCATATTACTTTTTCTCTGCTTTTTTCTCACACTTTATACATTTGGTAGCTTCAGGAAAGGCTGCAAGCCTATCAGTATCAATCATTTTTCCACAATCTTCACAGATTCCATATTTACCACTTTTAACTCTTTCAAGAGCTTTTTTAATTTGCCTTGCTTTGTTATTCAGTTCCTCTTTAATTGCCACTACCCTTGCATGACCATATTGTTCTTCTGCTTCGGTGTCCATAGCAGCACTTTCTAAATCCCGGGCTTTTACCTTAAATGGATCTTCAGATGATATTTTTTTCCTGTTAGCTCGCAACGCGCTTAGCTTTTGATTTAGGAAATCTGCAACTGGTTTTAGAAGTGCTTTTGGAAAGTTATTCATTCTTTAGTTCTACTTAGGTTATATAATAGCAAGAAAATTGTAAAAGCAACAGTAGCTGAAAAATAAACTTCCAAGTTGTTAGCTAACGAAATAACATCTTTAAAATAAATAGACATTACTAAACGAAGTGTAAAAAAAAGTCCTGCTGTTACCAATCCTGCAAACCCTACCCTACCCGATTTGTACCAAGTAAAACCTCTATATTGAGAATCGCAGAAAAAGAAAACAAAAAGACAAATTAAGGTTATCCAAAACGCTAGAAAGGAAGATAAACTAGAGTTAATAACTGCGTCATGAAGAAAAATAAATGATATCCAAGGGAGGAAGCTTAAAACTAAACCCTCAAAACTTTCGTAAAATCTAATTTTTGTACTAACAATGAACGCAGTAAACCCAAGCATTACTGTGGTGAGACTGATCCAAAACCAGAACTGTGGCAATATAAATTTAGAAATTATCAAACCTATTATCAGGCTAAATAATACTATAAAGCTTAAATTAAAGATTTTTTCATAGTGATAATCATCCTTTAGCCTCTTCCATAAAAGATACAAAAAGGTGAAAATTCCAAACAAGTTTGCAATTACCATCTAAAAGATAATATCATATACAGACGATGCTAGAAACACCACATGTTGCATTAGGTATAGCGATTGCCATTGCTGTGCCTAATCCAATTATCTCTATACCCCTTGCATTTGCTAGCCATTTTTTATTAGACATGACTCCTCATTGGAATCCTCATTTAAATACTGAAACAAAAAAATTTGGAAGATTATCAAACCAGACATTATTAATAATTGGATTGGATTTAGCTTGCGCTTCGATCTTAACTCTTTTCATGGCAAAACAAGTACTTCCTGATTTAAATTTATTTTTGAATATATTACTGTCATCTTTTGCATCAATTCTACCTGATGTTGTTGAGGGCCCTTATTTTCTGTTTGGATGGAAAAATAAATATATAGATATTTGGATGAAGTTTCAAAAAAGAATTCAATCTGATGCAAATATTTTTTGGGGCATTCTCACTCAACTATTACTACTTGTATCCTGTTATTTGTGGGTGTTTTAATTACTCTTTGGCTCTTTCAACATAATCTCCTGACCTTGTATCTACTCTAATAATTTCTCCAACTTTAATAAATAGTGGCACTTTTACCATTAATCCATTTTCCATGGTTGCTGATTTTAAATAATTACTTGCAGTATTTCCTTTAACTCCTGGATCACAATCTACTACTCTTAGATTTATCTTTGGAGGCAAATCAACAGTCATAGCTCTATCTCCCCAGAACAATATGTCACATTCCCCACCTTCTTTAATAAAATTTACATCAGTTCCTAATATTGCTAGTGGAACTTCTATCTGTTCATAATTATCATTGTTCATAAAGTAGGCTACTTTTTCATCTTTGTATAAATATTGGAGCTTTTTTTTGTTTAATGAGATAAGTTCAAAAGATAAATTTGAAGAAAATGCATGTTCTACATTTGCAAAAGTTTCAAGGTTGACACAGTTAACACGAACTGTTGCTCCACCTCTACCCATTTTTATTAATTGGTATTTGGTAACTTTAAAAGGTTTTCCTTCATACAAAAAGGCAATCCCAGCTTTAAGTGATGTTGCGTTTACATTTGCCATACTGGGGCTATTGTAGCAAATTAAACTTAATTTGCGAAGACTACACTTTGAAGTTCTTCAATATCGTCTGTATGTTCTTTTACTTTATCTGAAATTAATACTCTTTCTTCATCAAACTTCTTAAACTGACCTACAATGGAATCTAACTGATTCAAAACTGTGTCAAGTTTATTATCAATCTTTTTGAAATTTTTATCTACTTCTTCAAATTTTTCATCTACATCGGCAAATTTTGAATCCATACTAATTCGCAATTTTTCAATTTCAGATAATTTTTGAGTAGTCATGATTCTAATATATTCTTTGAAAACAATAGTGTCAATGATACAATATCAATCAGATTATAAGGCTGAGTGGTGGAATGGTATACACGCACGACTCAAAATCGTGTGACTAAAAATCATGGAGGTTCGAATCCTCTCTCAGCCACAAAACACATTTATTGTTTTTTGTTAATTTAGGTATATAATTCCAAATATGAAAGTCGATAGAGATAATGAGAGAAAAACAGTTAGTATCAAACCAGAAACACGAGAAGAGGCATCTTACTTAGCAAATGCTGGTATCGTCGACATACTTAACGAGTATGATGTAGAAGTTGGAGGCACTTTGGTTATTAAAAAAACACAATGGAACAAGGAAGATTCAATAGAAAGATTAGATCAAAATAGTTACTCATAACTTCAGAGTTTATTACAAGCAAGCCGTATTTTTTTAGAGATTTTTTAATGAATTGATAGAGAGAAGCCCCAAACACAGTTGCCTGGGGATCCTCCACCAAAATTTTATCTCTTTATCCTCCAAATAGTTATTACCAACCAAGCAAAGATCCCTGATAAAAAACTATTTTTTTCAAACATATTAACTTTTTCACTTGCAACTTCTCTGCCCCCTGCGTACCACCAGATTGATAATCTGATAGTTGTTAGTGCAACGACAAATAAGGCGGCAAAAGCGGTATAAGTGACACTAAACCCCGATGCAACATAAAGGAAACCTAATCCTATTATTATTGCTACAAAGTCTAAAATACCGTCGCGCATCATTATGATCCTTATGAACCAATTAAAGACAAATAGTACCCCAGCTACTTGAAATGCCCAAAGTAAAATATCATTTGGTTTTTCAAGATAGACTGCTGCCCCAGCGCTCAAAGTCATCATAATAAAACTCATACTTGTAAAGACCATACTGCCTGTCAACCTCTGAAACGAAGCCAACTGATGATCGGTTCTGGTATCTTCATCATTTGGGACAATGGGCTTCATTTGTGACAAGTTGTCGATCACACTCCTAATCCATAAAAAAGCGAAAAGATAGGTCAATACACTTGCGATTATATACATTGTGTTCACACTCATTTTGATCTCCTTTTGTTTCAACCAAAACAAAGTGTTTTGGGTGAAAACATTAAAATACGGTCTTGCTTGTTAAGGTTCCTCACAGGATCCTCAGAAGCTGAATGATACTACTATGGGGCATAAAAAGCAACTTCGATTGAATCGGAGTTAAGATTTGGTGTGTTTTGTGTCTCTTGAATAGAATTTAATTCTATCCCCTTTGAAGAATAATGGAATTGAGGCAAGTGCACCATTTCTATGCTTTGCAATATCTAACATTATATTTTCATTATTTTCATCATCTTCCTTCCATAAAAACATAACTACGTCTGCGTCTTGTTCGATAGACCCTGATTCCCTTAAATCTGATAACTGTGGCTTTTTGATATTTCTTGATTCAACACCTCGAGACAACTGAGAAAGTGCTACTACTGGAACTTTAAGTTCTCTTGCCAAGTTCTTTAACCCTTGTGAAATTTCTGAAACCTCTTGTACCCTATTTTCCAAGTTTCTACTTCTTGCCAGTTGAAGGTAATCAACAATAATTAAATCTAATCCGTGTTCTACTTGTAACCTTCTTGCCTTTGTTCTCATCTCAAGAATTGAAAGTGCTGGAGTATCATCAATATAAATTGGTGCTTCTGCCAAAACTCCCATGGCATTTGATAGTTTTGTAAAATCGTCTTCAGTAAGTTTTCCAGTCTTTAATCTCCAAGCATCTATATCTGCTTCGTTTACAAGAAGCCTATCTACCAATTCCTCCTTGCTCATTTCTAGGGAGAAGAAACCTACATGCTTTTTATTTGTTACTGCGGCGTATTGTGCAAAGTTCATAGCAAGAGTGGTTTTACCTACACCTGGCCTTGCTGCTAAAATTACTAAGTTACTTTTTTGAAGTCCTGCTGTTGCATTATCTAAATCTATAAATCCAGTCGAGACACCTCTTAATCCACCTTCTTGCTTATGTAGTTCATCTAATCTATCAAAACTTTCTGCCAAAGTGTCTCTGACTGAAACAAATGCTTTTTTAACATTTTTTTGTGAAAGTGAAAATACTTCAGACTCTGCTTTATCAAGTAATTCTGCTGATGTTATTGCTTCGTCTAACGAAAACTCTACAAGCCTTGAAGCAGCTCTCATTAACGATCTTTTAACTGCATGATCTTTCACTATTTTCCCATAATGCTCAACATGTGCTGCAGTTGGAACTTTATTGGCAATATCTGTAAGGTATGAAGCTCCCCCTATTTTTTTTAAATCTTTTTGTTTTTTTAACTTTTCTGTGACAGTTAATAAGTCTACTGGGACTCTTTCTTCATAAAGAGATAGTATTGCTTCATAGATATCTTTGTGTCGTTCATCATAGAAGTCTTCAGGGAGTAAAAATTCAGCTACTGCAATAACTGCATCTTTATCTAACAGTAAAGCACCTAGGACGCTTGCTTCAGCCTCCTCTGAATGTGGTGGAACACGCAATAGATTATTATCGGCCATGGTTTATTTTTATGAGGCAGTAAATAACTATTTTTGAAAAAGATAAGCTTTGCTTACTTTGTTTCCAAAATAATTATTTGGGCAGTTGCGTCTTCAATTATTTCATCTTTTTTAAGAGCAAACTTAGGCAATTTTTCAACAGTTAAACCACTTTCTTTTAAGAATTTATCAAGAGCTTCAGGGTTTTCCGCACCAAAGGGAATAACATAATAACTTTCAATCTGTTGCATCATTTCTACAGATTCGTTTCCAATAGGTAGAAATAAAATATCAATATCTCCTATTTGTGACACCTTACTGTCTGATAATTTTTTTGTTAATTTTCCTAAATGACAAATTCGTAAGCCATCGACTTCATATACAAAAACAACAGTTTCATCTGTTTTAACTCCAATAACTGAAATTCCTGCAACTTCGTATTCACCTGCTCCAGTAAAAGATCTTGACCTATCCCCTGTATTTGACTCCAATGTAGGCCCTTCTGCATTTGTTGTGGCAAAACCTGTCTTACCTTTTATTTTAAATACTGAATCGCTTACTTTTGTTATGTCCATATAAAGGTCATTCTAACTAATAAGTTTTGTAATGACAAGGGGGTTTCCTTGACATCCGTCTTAATCATAAGTATATTAGCAATCGAATGCGCAAAGAAGTTTTTTTTGCAATTATTGCAGGGGTAACAATTGGTTTGGTTGTAGCTTTTGGTGCCTGGAAAGCCACATTAGTAGTTAAAAACATTAGCACGAGTAAACCAAGCCTACAAAAATCTCCATTACCAAAAACTAACATAAACTTAAGCTTGGATAATGTTTCTGATTATGATGTTATTACTGAATCACCTTTTAAATTAAATGGTATTTCTACACCACTTACCGACATAGTTATTTCAACAAGTGAGTATGACTATTATGCTAAAACTGATCAAGAAGGAGCATTTTCAGTAGATATTGAATTACCATCTGGATTATCTGAATTAATTGTTGATTCCAAAAAATTTATAATTGTATACTCCTCAGAATTTAAAAAATATTTAACTTCAATTGACAATGAAGAATTAAATTCAAGTGATGAAGCAAAAACAATCAGAGATCAGATTGCAGAAAAACTTGCGAGTAAAAATGGAAAAGGAACTTCATATATAGGTACAATTACTGATATTTCCTCTGGAACAATACAAACAAAAGGAAAAAATGGTGAAATACTTCAGATTTCTCTATCTGATGATACTACTTACATAAACACTTTAAAGAAGAATGCTGAAGTTAAGCTTACTGATCTTGCGATTGGCGATTATATTGTGGCCATGGGATTTCCAACAAGCAATAGAGTTCTTGATACTAAAAGAATCTTAGTTACTTCCCCACTTGTTGAATTAAAAATTGAAGTAAATAAAATTACGATTGATAAAATTACTAAAACGAATATAAATGACATTGTCCTCCCTAAAAAATGGGTTGGACCAGGAGTTAAAGAATTAGAAGTTGGTCAAAATATAATCGTCGTTGGGACAAAAGAAGACGATAAATTTGACTTAAGAACTATATTTGTAATAGAATAGCAGTTACATTTTAATACATCCGTTTAAGTGGAGTCACGATCCACGAGGAGCTAGTCAAAATACTAGACAGAAGACAAACTGTAAAAATTAGTCAACCATTGTCACCGCAAAGTAGAGATGGAAAATTAAAGATTAATTTAAGACGCGGACAGCGTCTTTTTTGTTTTTTCTAGATATCTCTCGTTTGCAATGAGCACTGTCAAACCAAAGTTATGGTAGAATTAATAATAAAAATGAACGATCTAAAACAAAACATAAAAGGTGCTAGAGATTTTTATCCCAAGGATTTAGCCTTGAGAAACTGGCTTTTTGCCAAATGGAGGGGCGTGGCCAGAAATTTTGGCTATGAAGAAATAGATGGACCAAATATAGAATCTTTTGATCTGTTTTCCGCAAAATCTGGTGAAGAACTAGTAAATCAACAAATGTACACATTGGAAGATCGTGATGGAAATAAACTAGGCATTAGACCAGAAATAACTCCAACTTATGCTCGGATGGTCGCAAAAAAACAGGGTGAGTTGGTTTTTCCTCTAAAATGGATGATGTTTGGTGAAGTTTGGAGATACGAAAAGCCACAAACGGGAAGAAGTAGAGACTTCTGGCAATGGGAACTTAACCTAGTAGGAGGAGACGAAACATTAACAGATGCTGAAGTCTTAGTAATCGCTGCTAAATCACTTGAAGCAATTGGGGTTACTTCCGATGATGTAGTCTTTAGAATTAACGATCGCAGATTTATGCAACAGAAATTAGGTTCTTTTGGGATTACCAATGATCAATTTGATGTTGTAAGAAAGATAATAGATAAAAAAGAGAAAGTTTCCGATGAAGATTTTGTAGAATTATTAATCAAAGCAAACCTTGATACAAATCAAGTTCAAAAATTAAAATCATTTTTAGACAATCCAGATTACAATGAATTTGAGCCACTTAAAAAATTATTCTCTATACTTGAAAGTTATGGTGTTTCTGATTTCGTTAAATATGATCCAATTATCGTGCGAGGAATTACTTATTACACTGGAATGGTTTTTGAGTGTTTTGACAAGAAAAAGGAACTTAGATCGATATTTGGTGGAGGGAGATTTGACGACCTAGTTGAAACATTTGGAGGTGGAAAAGTTCCAGCAGTTGGATTTGCCATGGGTGATGTCGTAATCACAGAATTATTAAAACGGCTTAACAAATTACCTGTTCTTGAATCTAGTCCTACAAAAGTTTTGGTAACTATTTTCTCTGAAGAATTATTAAGCGAATCAATAAAAACTCTTAAAGTTTTAAGAGAAAATAATATTAATACAGAACTTTATCCTGATCAGAAGGCGAAGCTTGAAAAACAACTTAAATATGCTGATAAAAAAGGCATTCCTTATATAATTATTATTGGGCAAGAAGAAGTGGATAAAAATGTCGTCACTTTAAAAAACTTACTGACAAAAGAGCAAAGACAAGCTACTATTAATGAAGTATGCACATTACTCCAAGAATAAAATCCTACCTAATGCTTTTAGTTGTTGCCGTTATTTGGGGTGTTGCCTCTCCTGTTATTAAGTACACACTTCAAGGTTTTTCTCCTGAAGTCTTTTTAACTTATAGATTTGGAATATCAACAATTGTGGCAATAATTATATTTTTAATAAGTGGAATTCATCTACCTCGTGACAAACATACAATATTACTAATAATGTTGTATGGTTTTTTAAACTCAGTTGTAGCTTTAGGCTTTTTGTTCTTTGGCATGAAAAATACTACAGTATTGGAGGCAGGACTTATCACGTTGTCATCCCCACTTATAATTTCCACTGCCGGAGTTTACTTTTTGCATGAACATATTACAAAAAGAGAAAAATTAGGTATGGCAATTGCTATTTTTGGAACTGCATTAACAATTTTTGAACCAATTAATTTCTCCGGTAATTTAATGATTTTTGGTTATGTAATTTCTACCCTAGTCACAACATTATTAGTTAAAAAATTACTTAAAAAAGATGTAAGCCCAATTGTTTTAACAAATACATCATTCATGATCGGTTTTGTTTGCTTTCTTGCCTATGTTTTATTGACCGATCCGACCTCCCTACTCACTATACCCTATACCCTATACCCTTACCACGCGGGCGTCGTATACATGGCTATAATTTCTGGTACTCTAGCATTTTATTTAAACATTAAAGCACAAAAATCAATTGAGATTGGTGAACAATCCCTGTTTTCATATTTATATCCTATTTTTTCACTTCCTTTAGCTGTGGTTTGGTTAGGAGAAAAAATTATGCCTGTGCATATTTTGGGTGGAATTATAATAATCATTGGAGTAACCATTGCCGAATTGAAAAAGCCAGCCTCGCGTAGACCAGTCTAGCCAGACTTGGCTGACGCTAGTCTAGGCGGGAAAAGTATGTTATCATACAATTATGAAAGTAAAAATTCATCCTAAATGGTTTAAAGACGCAACCGTGACTTGTGCATGTGGAAATGTGTTCACAACAGGTGCTGTAATGGAGAAAATTCAAGTTGAAGTTTGTTCTAAATGTCACCCTTTCTACACAGGTCAAATGAAATACTTAGACGTTGCAGGTCGTGTTGAAAAGTTTAAGTCTAGAATGACTTCTGCTTCTACAAAAGTTGTAAGCAAAACTCAGAAAAGAAAATTAAAGCAAGAAAAAAGAATCAAAGAAGAAATGGCAAGACCTGATACATTGGCTGCACTTCGTAACGCTAAAAATTAATAGTTAATAATTAATAGTTAATAATTATTTATGTATCCCACAAATCAAACTGCCTACATAGAAATAAGAGGAGCAACTGGAGGAGATGAAGCAAAACTCTGGGGACAGGACTTACTTCGAATGTATTCTAGATTTGCCACAAAACGAAACTGGAAACAAGCACAAATTGACGAATTGACCCTAAAAGTGTCAGGTTTTGAAGTTTTTGATCTATTAAAGAATGAATCAGGAGTACATAGAGTTCAAAGAGTTCCAACAACTGAAAAAAGAGGAAGAATACACACCTCCACAGCTACAGTCGTGGTCTTACCTGAAGTTAAGGAAACAGACGTTAATATTAACCCACAGGACCTTGAGTGGCAATTTACAACTGCAGGTGGACATGGTGGACAGAATGTAAACAAAGTGGCTACAGCTGTTAGACTAAGGCATGTTCCTTCTGGAATTGTGGTTCAAGCTAGAGAGGAAAGATTTCAAGAACAAAATAGAATTATTGCTTTGGCCCTACTTCGTACTAAACTTTTTGAAAAGCAGGAGGAAGAAAAGTTAAAAACTGTTGCTGGATATAGATCAGTTATTGGAAAAGGAATGAGATCTGAAAAAATACGTACATATAACTTTCCACAAGATAGAATTACAGATCATAGGATTGGAAAGTCTTGGGGTAATTTGGAAGTTATAATGGATGGAAGTATGGAAAAGGTAGTGGAACTTACAAAAGGTCTCTAAAATTCAGACCTATTCAATAAATTCTGTCAGAGTGGCTTCGATGGATTGTGTTGATTCGCCTCTATAGATTTCTAATTTAATTTTATCTCCTACTTTCTTGTTTTTGATGAGTTCTCCGATATCATCCTTTTCTTTAATATCTTTGTCATCAATTTTAGTAATAATATCATCTCGCTTTAGACCAGCACTTTCTGCAGGAGAACCTGTGACAACTTCAACTACATATGCACCTTGTGGGACATCATTTAAAATTGCAGTGGACATTGGTATCATTTCATAGCGGACTCCAAGATATGCTTTACCCAAAAATTTTCCATTTTGATTAAACTCACCTAATGAATCTTTAATAATATTAATAGGTATTGCAAAACCTACATTTTGAGCCCCACTTGCGATTGCTGTATTAACACCTATTACTTGCCCTGCACTATTCAATAGTGGTCCACCAGAGTTTCCTGGGTTTATTGCTGCATCTGTTTGAATTACTCCATCAAGCTTTTCGACAAAACCTTCATATACGCTTCCCGCTGTTATTCCACGACCCAGACCAGAAACTACGCCAGTGGTTACAGTGTGTCTAAATTCTCCAAGAGCTGTACCAATTGCTAGTGCAAACTGGCCTACTTTTAAGTTACTAGAATCTCCCAATTCTACGGGCACTAGTCCTGAGTCTGTCGAAGGATCAATTTTGATTACTGCAATATCATTATTAGGATCCTTACTAATACTTTTTACTTCATATTCTTTATCATCGGAAGTTATAACTTTATATTCCCCATCGTTATTTACAACATGTTTATTTGTAACAATTAGACCATCAGAGGAAACAATAAACCCTGACCCGATATCTTGTACTTCTCCACCTTGTGTACCCCTTTGTATTCCACCAAACGGGGAAAACTGTAATACCTGCCTTTGTGGAGCTTTAAATGAGATTGTTACAACTGAAGGGGAAACTTTTTCTGCAATTGAAATAACTGTTGATTCCTCATTGTTTACAATTCTAGTTTCAACATTTTTCTTTGGAAAATACCTATCTAAAAATTTTAAAGATATAAATCTATCTATTACTATTCCACCTGCAACTAAGCCTACAGACACTAAAACTAATGCAATAAAAACAATCAATTTCTTTTTATACATAATTATTAAATAATACTAAAAAACTAAGCTTAATAAAAGCTGAAAAATTGCAATTCTTGACAAATTAGTGTAGTATTATAGGCTATTGACTGCATTGCACACGCAGTATAAAAATTTTTTTAGTGTAGGCTTTTAAACCTGCAAAAGGAGCTCTATGTTTAAGAGAAAAAGTTTTTTTCCAGTACAGCTGGGGAGAAAAAGAGAGAAAAAGTGGATTGTACCATTGGCAATCGGGCTAAGCTTATTGGCCATAGCGACACCACTTTTTATCAAATGATGTGTCGCGGTGCGCTGAGAAAATAAAAAATCAAATCTCATCGTACCGCGCACATAGTAATAAAATTTGAAATAAATTATTTGAGGAGTTTTAGAGCTTCTAGTAGCTGTTCGTCTTCAGTAGTATCTTCTTTATCCAATATTTCAACATCAGGTGTTAATCCTTTATCATGTACCCAATTTCCTTTTGGAGTTAACCATTTAGCAACAGTAATATGTAGGCTTGAACCTTTCTCAAGTTGAAGAGGTTCTTGTATTGTTCCTTTTCCAAATGATTTTTCACCAACAAGCTTAACTCCTTGTTGTTCGCTTAATGCTCCTGCTAATATCTCTGATGCTGATGCACTTCCACGATTTACTAAAATAACTGTTTTCATTTTGCCAAATTTGCCACTTCTATCTGTTTTGAACTCATTTTTTGTTTCTCCTTTATCCTCAATTACAACTACTGACCCTATTTTTAAGAATTCACCTGCAATGTCTACTGAACTTTGAAGATAACCACCTGGGTTATTTCTAAGATCTAATACTATTCCCGCTACTTGTGGTTTGTGGTCTGTTACTTCCTTTACTGCCTTTGCCCATTCTGTATCAGTATCAGCACCAAATTTTAGTAATTTAATATGTGCAACAGTGTCGTTTTCAATAAATGTAGTAATTACTGATGGGACGTCCAAAGCTTCTCTTTCTATTTCTTTTGTAATTGTTTCGCTAGAATCGTCCCTAGTTAAATAAAGCGTTACTTTTGTACCCTTTTTACCTCTTATAATTTTTACTGCATCATTTAAATTAATGCCGTTTGTTGTGGTTTCTATTCCTTTACTTTCATCCTTAATTCCTATGATAAAATCCCCTGCTTTAACTCCTTGTTTTTCTGCTGGTGAACCTGGAAGAGGAGCTATAACTGCTAATTGTTTGCCCTTAAAACCAATTTGAATTCCAACTCCTTCAAATGAGCCTGATAAATCTTCTTCAACTACTTTATTTTCTTCAGGAGGTAAAAATGAGGTGTATGGATCCCCTAGTGCAGATACCATTCCTGAAATTGCACCATAGACCATTTTTTGAGGGATTAATTTTGATGAATCATAATATGAAGAATCTAATGTGTCCCAAACTTTCCAAAACTGGGAAAAATCAACATCTCTTTTATCTTCTGGTATTTCTCTTGAAATTGTAACCTTGGGAAATGTTCCAGTTTCAAGCTTAAATCCATTTGTACCAAGGCCGTAACCAGAAGTGAATATCACTCCTACACCAATTGTATACAAAATTACTTTTCGAACTACAGAAAAATTCATATTATAATGTGAATATTAATAGGCTTTAAAGCCTGATATCATAGTACAGGTCTTTTTAGAAAGGTAGAAGGGCTAAAAATCTGGCTCTTTGAATCTCTTCTGCCATTTTTCTTTGATGTTTAGCACAAATTCCACTTCTATCTCTTGATAAAATTCTTCCTCTGTCTGAAACAAATTTTGAAAGAGTTCCGTATTCTTTATAAGTAGGAACTGTTTTTGTCTCACAATAAAGACACTTTGTGGAAACTGGTCTTTCCTTTTTTATCTGTTTTTTAAATTTTTTCTTTGCTGGCATGTTTATAATTAATAATTAATAATTAATAGTTAAAAAGGGATATCATCACTTGTGACCTCTTCTTTTTTTGTTTTTTTAGTTACTGCTTTTGGTTCCTCAGTTTGTTCTGGTACATTAAATTCTTCACTTTCTGGTGCTGAGCCTGTCGAAGCATCGCCTCTTCCAGAATCAAGAAGGATCATATCATTTAATATGACTTCTGTCATGTACTTTGTTTGACCATCTTTATCCTGCCAACTTCTTGTAGAGAGTCTTCCTTCTACATATATTTTCTTGCCTTTTTTAACATATTGTCCACAAATTTCTGCAAGTTTGTTCCAAGCTACACATCTTGTAAAATCTGCTTCATCTTTCTTTTCCCCTGTTTCAGTTGTCCAACTTCTATTTGTAGCAAGTGTGAAATTACAAACTGCAGCACCAGTTGGAGTGTATTTTAATTCTGGATCTTGTGTTGTATTACCTATTAATTGGACTTTGTTTAATGATTTCATTATTTTTGTGCTTCTGTTCTGACTATCAAATATCTTAATATATTTTCCTCTGCTTTTAATTTAATCTCAAATGCTTTGATTGCCTTTGCTGGAAGTTCAACAGGCATATGGAGATATAAACCTTCCTTCTGTTTTTTGATTTCATGGAATAATTCTTTTACTCCCCAATCTTCTGCTTTTGAAACTGTTCCTTCAAGCATTTTGATAGATTTTTCAAGTGTTTCCAAAACAGACTTCTTTTTGGCAGCTGTTACCTTACCTTCAAGAATTATTGTAAGTTCATATTTATTCATATAGTGGTTAGTATATCAGCTACCAATTTTAAACTCAATAACATCTCCGTCTTTTACAATATAGTCCCTACCTTCGCTTCTAACCTTTCCAAGCTCACGACTCACTTTCCAACCGCCATTATCAACGAATGCTTCAAAATCACAGACATCGACTTTTATGAACTTCTTTATAAAATCAGTGTGGATTACTCCTGATGCCTCTTGAGCTGTTATTCCCTCATTAATTGTCCACGCTCTTACTTCTTTCTCACCTGCTGTTAAAAATGTGATAAGTCCTAAGGTTTTAAATGCTTTTTGAATTAATTTATCAAGTGCTGATTTTTCTACTCCTAATGATTTTAGATATTCCAATTGTTCATCAATAGAAAGTTCTGCTAGTTCTGCTTCGACCTTTGCACAAATTGCAACTACTTGGTTTTTATCAATTCCTAGTTCTTTTGAGTATCTGTCTTCGATTTCATCACTTTTTGACAAATCCCCTTCATCAACGTTTAATACAACTAAAAATGGTTTTTTCTTAAACAAAGGTAATTCGTCAGGATTAGCGTTTTTTTTCTTCATATGAAGTTCCATTGTTTGTTCGTCAGCGAGGTCAAGCTCTAGTCTTAGAATCTCCAGGTCAGTCTTAGGATCCTTTACACCTTGTTTGATGACATCTGGGTCACTAAATGCTCGGAGTACGAAACAAATTGCATCAGTTTGCCTTATATGGTTTAAAAATTTGTTTCCTAATCCCTCTCCCTTACTTGCACCCTCAATTAAACCTGCAATATCTACAAATTCTACTGTGGCTGGAACAATTGGAGCATTTCCATATATTGGGCTTAATTTATTTAATCTTTCATCAGGAACTGGAACTATTCCTATATTTGGTTCAATTGTTGCAAAGGGAAAGTTGGCAACATATGCCATTTGCTTTTTAAGCAAAGCATTAAAAAGTGTAGATTTACCTACATTTGGAAGACCTACTATCCCAATTTTTAACCCCATGAGTGTATTTTATCATTTTTATGAGGCGTCTGTCCCAACTTTTAATATTTCGTCTGCTTTCATTCTTGCTTGTGCCATCAAATTAATTTCATTTCCAGAAGTCACAGAAAGGACAGCGAATGGTAAATGATTTTCCGCTAAATCAAATGCAACATCGGCTGGTAACTCTCTTTTACCTAAATGGCCTAATGAAAAAAAATAAACTCCTGATGTAACTTGATAGACTTTATGTTTTTGTGAATCTATTTCGTAAAAGTAAGACCCTTCTTTTCCGTTGAATCCAATTGTTTTCTTATTTTTGCCTGCATCTTCCGCCATAACTTCACATTTTCTTTGAATTGTACCTTTCCACATCTCTGTTTTCATTTCTTTAACTCTTTCAGGTTCAACTGACTCCAATTTTTTCTTACATCTACCAACCGCAACAAATAATTCAACCACGTTATTGAAATTCTTTTGCTCTATGTCTTTCTTAAACTCACCCAGTCCTCCTAATTCCATATGTTTATATTATAACTCTTGATGAAGTAATTCTACCTAATTTATTTCTACTTGTAATCATTCTTTCTGTATTTGGCTTAGGAATAGCTACTTTGAAGATAAAATCAAATTGTGGGACGGAGAAATGCATGTCCCTACTGATAATCCCATAGAGGTATTTTAACATATAACTTAAGAGTTAAATCGTTATTTCATTCACACCCTGGTTTTGGTAATAATTTACCTCTAGCTATAGTAAAACCTTGTCGATTGAGACCTCGTTTAGGTGGATAGTATTCAATATTTGGATGATTATGGGTAGAGTATTTTTTTACTGAGTCATTCCAATTATAGGAAGTTTGAATTGTTAAGTTTTTATCTGCACACAGTCTATCGTAAAAACTTTCGCTCCAGTTTTCCCCCATCACAATCATTTCCGGCAATCCAAGTCTCCTTCTTTCTTCCGTATATGCAATGATTATTTCTTCAACAACACCCCTTAATACGTCTGCATCAGTATGGTAAGTATCACTATCTAACAATTTAACAGGTAAAGTAAGCATGTCATCTTTATAGCTCGGAGTGATAAATATACCATGTGCTTCGGCTTCTTTAAAATCAGGTAAATTTGGAAAATAAGTTGGAAAACTATTCTGGGTTAGTCTCTCCATAAATGTTTTGAAGGCAAATTCATTAGATAAGCCACCAGTTAGATAAGATAAATCAACGGTCTTAATTACCGGCATTGTTTCTAGCCAATGTTTTTCTGTCACCATAATGTATTATAACCTATAATTATGTATAAATCGACACTTAGCTAATTTTGTTTTAAGAATTACCTTTAAAGATGAAATCAAATTATTGGAGAGAGTAACGCATGTTTCTACTGATAATCCCATAGAATTATTATAATATGTTTAAATACAAAAAAAGTTTTAGCGGTGTAAGTGCTAAAACTTGTTTTGTAAAATTTAAAGCTTTGCTTTGATATCTTTTTTAACTGCTTTTACTTTTTCTTCTACCTTTCCTTTTCCTGTAGCTGTTAATTCTTCAGCTTTATCTTGCATATCAGTTAAAACTTTTTGACCTTGTTTTTTAAGATCGTTAAACTTATCTTTAATCATTTTTTGATTCTTTTCATTTGAAAGAGCGACTGCCCCAGCACCGACTGCTGCTCCAATTACTGCTCCCAAAATTCAAGCTTCTGCAACTTGAACTCCAGTTTTGTTTTTTGTCATTTTTTAATCACCCCAATTCTTGAAAACATACCTAATAAATATATGATTCCATTTTTAATAATATCTTTTAGACTCTCGACATCTTTGGTAATTTCATCAACTTTTAATAAAATTGAAGTTGAAGTTTTAAGTGTTTTTGATAAATTAAATAGAGTGTACGAGGCAAAGCCTACAAATACCAAAAAGCCAACTCCTAATGAATAATATAAAAAATTTAGTGCGTTCATATTTCTATTAATTTGTCTGAAAAGACTACCAACCTATTGCTGTATGAGTTGACTGCTTTATTCCATTCTCCAGCACATGTAACCAAATTTAGATGCGACATATCATTTGAGCTAAATATTTCCTCTGCGTATTTTTCATCATATTTTTTAATTTCTTTTACGATAAAAGTAGTTTTTATGGCGTCATTATTTTCTATAATTAATTTGTCACCTTTTACTAATTTGTCTAGATTATAGAAAACTGCTTGTTTACCATTTTCATCATCATAATGCCCAGTAATAACTGAACTTCCAATTTCTCCTGGCAGAGGCCCTAGACTAAACAGTCCAACTTCATCAACACTCTTTGGTACATCCATAAGTCCACCTTCAGTCACTCCTACTAATTGAACTTTGGCACTTACATTTATTTTTGGAATTATAAGTTTTAATGGTAAAATTTTTTCTATTTCAGATTGCTTGATATTTAAATTTCTATTTTGATATGTTTGCAACTTAACCAATCCAAAAAACAATAACAACAATAATACAATCGACCCAATTTTTACTGCCATTTCAACAAATAACTATTAAATAAATTCTGATTTAAAACAAAATTATGTAATTTTCCAGCATTAGGAAGACCTGGTCCACCAATTAATTTTGATGTACCATAATCACCTATTGTGCAGTTGTTTCTTGCTGCAATACGGACCCAAACTGGCTGATTTAGAGGCAAATTATTTATAGTTGTGGAAAACCCTACAACATTTGTATTATATTGCCAATCTCCATTTGTAATCGCGTATTGGATATTAAACTCTTCAGTCCCTGAATATGGACCCCAATTTAGGCTAATACTATCTGAATCAATTCTTTTTGATGAAATTAATATAGGTTTTACTATATTATTATCAAGTGGTGGACAGTATGAGTTGACAGTTCCCGCAACTGAAAGGGGTGATTTTAATGATGAACAAGATTGATTTATAGAGTTACTTTGCAGAGAAACTGCTCCATTTCTTGCTAGAGCACGACCACTTAATGTTGCGCCAGTATTCATAGAGATAGAAGTTAAGGCCAATATGTTTCCAATTAATGAAGTATTTGTTCCAAGTGTTGCAGATGAAGGAATCTGCCACCAAACATTACAAGCATTGCCACCTACTATATTTGCAGTACCTGATGTGACTAGTGTTGCAGCCGATCTAAACACCCAAACTCCAGAGCCTGTAAGCGTTAGCGTTCCCGAAAGTGTAAAAGTATCTGCGCAGTAAACTCCTGGCGCAAGCGATTGACCAGATAAATCAACGTTACCGGATCCAAATTGATAACCAACTTCGCAGTTTGCATCCGAGTTAGATCCTAATGCAAGTGCGTTATATGCAGTTACTAAATCAGATTTAGCCAAAGATAACATTGTAGGGTCATTTCCTATTGTGCCGTCGGGGCCTGATGAATCAGGGGCAAATATTGTACCTGTTACTTCTGAAGTGTTTAACCCAGAGTAATAACTGCCAGCTGCCGGGCTTAATCCGACATCACCTGTAACAATAGATGTGGGAACGTTTGTAACCGCAGTGCCTCCTAAAACTGCAAAACTTTTGGCTTCTCCCAAATCAGGTGAAGAGGCAGCAAAAGATAGCTTAGGATATGTCGACACAAAAAAAGACAAAGCCAAAAAAACTATAAAAACATACTTAATCCTAGAAATCATTGTCTTAGTCTAACTAATATAGACTTATAAATACTGTAACCGAGATTACTAAGTTTAAGCGACCGAAGTATCGGGATTTATGTAATATTTAAAGAATCGTAATGATTAAGATTATATTGACCAGCGCTATCTGTTGACCATACTCTAACTGTTGGTAAAATTTCGTTTGTTTTCTTTAAGTATTGTGTAAACAAATTACTCCTATAAACATCAGCTGTAGTGTTTAAGTCGACTTCCTGATCAACTAAATAACCACGATAATCGTCTGCATGCCAACCACCAATTAGTTGGATGCCACGAGAGTTCGGATGGATTAAATCTTGACTAACTAACTGATTTATTCCTAATAAAGCTGCTGAATTTCTAAATTCATTATATGAAACTGAGTCGGAAAGACTAGGATGTTTTGAGAAGCCGTCAAAACCACGGACTGCGCCCTCGAATGCTTCACCCGCAAAAGAACCTCGTAAAAGTAATAAGAGACCGCTCATCCCTAATATTTTAAGAAATTGTCTTCGTGGATTACCTTCTCCCATCATACTTAATGCTGTGTTTGATAGTAATAATAGTTCAGCTGACATTGCACCAAACTCAATATAAAAAAAACTACTTGTTTCTGCAGCAGGATCGCAACAAACTAATGGCAAACCCTTGACGGAAGATAAATTTATTAAATCCTGGTTAGAATTATTCCACACTTCAATCGGATCATTTTTGAGCAACTGTTCATCACTTTCAACTACGACAAAATCATAGTCATTCAACTTAACTGACAGCTCATCGAGGCTACTTTTAGTTAATTCATCATGACTTACACCATATAAATCTAAAATTACATTTTGTTTAAAATGTATCTCTTCTGATGTAAGGGCAAAACTAAGATGTTCCTTTGACTTCCTGTCAAATTCCATATATTTATAAAATATTTATACTTCTGCAATTTTGTCTAATAGCTCATCATCCCAATAAAGCATTTTATGTTCTGGAAAAAGATATGCTTTAGTAGGCTTTAATTCTTTCATAAATTCAGGGGCATGAGAAACAATTATCATGGTACCTTTGTATTCTTTTAAAGCTTCAAGTATTATTCTTTGGCTCATGACATCTAGGTAAGTTGTTGGTTCATCAAGAATAAGTAGATTATTGTCTTTTCCTGTAAGGCAGGCGATTGAAAGTCTTGTTTTTTCTCCACCTGAAAGACTTCCAACACGTTGCAACTGTTTATCCCCTGCAAACATGAATTTGCCCAAGAAACTTCTTGCCATTCCTTCATGCATTTTGGTAAATTCTGTAAAAGTTTCCATTACACTTTTATTAAAATCGAAAGTCTCAAATTCTTGTGAATAATATCCAATTGATAACTCCGAATTTTTTCTAATTTCTCCACTATCTGGTTTTATCATATCCATCAATATTTTTATAAATGTTGATTTCCCTGTTCCATTGGATCCGATTAGTGCAATTTTCTCTTCGCGAAGAATTGTAAAATCTACACCACGCAAGACTTCAAGTTCTCCATAATTCTTTTTGATCTCAATTGTTTTTATTGGAACTTCTCCAATTCTTTTAGGTTCTGGGAGTCGTATTGAAATTTTTTTAAGTTCTTGAGGGACTTCAGGAAGATTTTCTCTTTCCCTTTCTACTTTTCTTCTTAAAATTGATTTTGTAGCAACTGCTCTGGAATTATTGTATCTTTCTTCCGTTCTTTTTAAATGTCTTGTCTTAATTTCTAACTCTTTTTTAAGATTTAATTCTTTATCAGCTTTTAATCTTAAGTAATCTGAATAATTACCTTTATATTCTTCAATTTTTCCATTATATGGGGTTACTGCTAGAATTTTGTCTATCGCTTGGTCCATTAATTCCAAATCGTGAGAGATAACAATTACAGCGCCTTGATACTCTGATAAAAATCTCATTACCCATTTCTTACCACTTATGTCCATAAAATTAGTAGGTTCATCAAGCATTAGAATGTCAGGATTTTCAAAAAGAGCTCTAGCAAGTGCTAACTTAGTTTTTTGCCCACCTGATAAAGTTTTTGGATCATGATTTAAATTGACATTTAATTCTAAGCCCTTAAACATTGTGTTTATTTCAAAATCGAGAAGATTATCATTTGGGTCAACATATTCTCTTACAGTTTTAGATTTATCCATTACTGGATCATGCTTTATTTCTTGTGGAACAAGACTTACGCTTCCTTCAAGTTTTACTTTACCCGTAAAGCCATGTTCAACTCCTCTTATTATAGATAATAGTGTTGACTTACCTGAACCATTTGGACCAACAAGCCCTATTTTTTGACCTTTTGACACACGAAAATTTACACCCTCATAAAGAGGTTTTTCACCAAACCCAAAAGCAAGATCATTTACTTGAAGCACAAGTTGTTATTATACCTTATTTATGGAGCCTTTGATGTAATGCATTTTTGAGTTATTATTTCCTTTGTGCTTAATACTGCTTTTAAAATACAATTATAACCATCTTCAGTTAGTTCGTAGGTATATGGAATGTTACTATCTGGATCAGTAGGTATTTTATCAATATAATCTTCTTCTAGAAGTTCGCTTAATGCAGAAGGACATCGTCTCATTTCGTGACAAAAGGCATTTGCTTTAATTGCTATTGTTTTCAAATCAGATTGTCTTTTTGTATCCATTGTGCTCTTTAACGTGTTAGATGGCGATATCGCGGAACCCTCAAATAGGCCTTGAATAATTAAACCAGCGATAAGTACAATGACAATTAATATAGCAATTACATACCACTTTTTCATATTATGCATTTATAAAATTTTTACTTTTTTCGAGTCGATCAACACGTTTTACTAATTTAGCAAAGTCCTCTCCTGTAGGTGCATCTTCATCAAGAGTATTTAGTTGTTTGCCAAGTAAATCTGCTCTATTGTTTATATCTATAAATCCCTGTCTAGTTTCTTTTCTTAAGTCATTTAAATTCAAATTTGTGTCATCAATTTTATCTCCTAATTTTGTTTCAACTTGATTGATTCTTACAACAATATCTTTTTTCAAATCTTGAATAGCTTTTATAATTAGTTTTGAGTCTTTCATAATTATATTATTCTCTATTTGTAACTAGTTTTCAATCTATCAATTTTTATTGACTGCACTGCAATATATGTAGTAATTGGTACTGCAAGTATCAGACCAATTGATCCAACCATTGTTCTTACAATCTCATCTGCAATTATTTCATAATTAATTATCTCTGAAAATGGATGTGGGTTATTAACAAAGATTAAAAGGAGTGGTAATGATGCACCAGCATAAACTAAGACCAAAGTATTTACCGTGGAAATAATAATTCCTGCCAAAAGAATTCCTTTCATATTTATAATTCCACCTAATTGATACTGTAAAAAGCCTGCCTCTTCAACAGCAAAGCCTGTGAGTTTTGCTAAATTGACAAAAATTAAAGACAATATACCAATTAATACCATTGAAATTAAAGTTCCAATTACAGCTACAATTGTTTTTCTATTTAGTCCGTGTGACAGACCAAATGTTACTGGGATTATAAAAATTGATCCAACTATTGCCGACACTACTGGATCTCTTCCTTCAAGTATTGAGGGCAATATAAATACAAAAATTACGTAAAAGGAATATGCCATCCCAACAATAGAAGTGACTCCCCATTTACCAGCGACTACAATTGTTGCGATTATAAAAATTGAAAGTAACAAATATAACATAGGTCGCCTCACGTAATCTGTAATCATCCCATCAGTTAGGACAACACTATCATTTACTTCATATTTGATATTTTGCGAAGATTCATATAACCCATTTTCAATTTCATACTTTTTATATTTAGAAGTAATTTCTAGCTTTTGATAATTTCCATTTTCCTCAATAATCTTTGTAACTTCACCTTCGTAAGTTTGTTCTTGAGCATTAATTACGTTAAAAGAATTGAAAAATAATAAAGAGGTAATTAAAAAGGCTAAAAGTCTAGTGATCATGTGGTAATAATAATATTGTGGCCATTATTATTAAAGTGCCAAATATTATTTTTTAATAGTTAAGATACTTTGAAATTTTATTTAGATAATTCCTGTGTTATATTGTTACATTAACGAAATGGGGGTGATTTAAATGGAAGCAGAAAATAATGTAGAAGCACCAAAGAAAATGAATTGGCTACTCCCAACAGTTGCTGTTGTTGTTTTACTTTTTGGAGGATATTATTTCATGAATAAGAAAGATAACAATACTCAACCGACTCAAAGCGCAACACAGACCACTACACCCACTACTGTCGTTGATGAAGTAGAGGTAGGAAAAAAAGTAGCTGGTACTACAACTAAAAGCTGGAGAATCAGAAACTATTGAATTTGTACCAACTGAAGTTGGAGAATTCGAGTTTTATTGTTCAGTTGGAAATCATAAAGCTCAAGGAATGGTTGGTAAGTTTATAGTTACAGAATAAGAGTTTTATTCGTGAGGAAGAAGAAGGATTGTGGCCATTATAATTGCAGATCCTAAAATGAGTGGCAAGATTAATTTAAATTTATTCTTGCCACTTGTTTGTATCTTAGGCAAAAAATCACTAGCTCCAAGGTATAAAAATATACCTGCCGATAGAGCCATGAGTGTACCTAAAAAATTCTGATTGTGACTAAAATTATAAACAGTAAAGGCTCCAACAACTGTCATCAAAGATGAAATTATATTTACCCACAAAATTTTACTCTTTTTCCAACCGGATTTTAACAATATTCCAAAATCCCCTATCTCATGTGGGACTTCATGTAAAAAAGTTGAAAAGGCAGTGATAAGCCCAAGGTTTGGATTAATTAAAAACCCTGCACCAATTGCAACACCATCAATAAAATTATGGATTGTGTCACCAAAGATTACTAAAGCTATTGAAGAATCTTTAATTTCATGTGTGTGACCATCTTCCTCTCCATGATGATGAATGTCAAAAAACAAATGTTCAAAAACGTAAACACCTAAAAAGGAAATTAAGACAATCCAGTAAGCAGATTCCCCTAGTTGATGCTCAGCCTCTGGAATAAGCCCTAATAACGAAACTGTTACTAACACTCCTGCTGCAAAAGGAACTGAATATCTTTCAAGCACTGATGAAAGTTTTCGATTGTACAAAAACAAGACACCACCAAAAAGTGCTATAACACTTCCTAATAATGCTTGGAGTAATAAACTAAAAGCTTGCATGCCTAAATTGTAACACAAAAAACTATTTGAAAAAGTACATTATCCCAAAAAGAATTACAAAAATCATACAAAGCGATATCGTTGTATATATAACTACATTTAGAGCCTCTTTCTTTTTATCATCGAAAAACAGTTCGTAAGGTTTTTTAAAAACTATTAAAGAACAAACCAAAACTGAAACACATAGCATCGTTAGTACTAAAATTGGAGTTATAAATGTATCTTTTTGTCCAAAAAGTTTACTACCATTTTGCATAATAGTACCCACAAGTCCACAATATAAAGAAACTCCCAACGCTTGAAGAAATCCTTGCTTCATCACTTTAGTCATACATTTAATTGTACAACATATATGCAAACAAATTCTGTATTAGGATATATTAGGTAGTATTAGGCAATATATGGTAATATTAGGCAATGTTAATACCACCAAAATATTTTTTAACACCTAAGATTTCAAGACTTCTTTCTGAAATTGAAGCTTCAAGACAAGTTATCGATTCTATACAAATACCTATTGAAATCGAGCAGAATATACGCAGAAAATCAACACTGAACAGCTCTCTGTTTTCAGCTAGAATTGAGGGTAACCCATTAACTCATGAGGAACTTATTAGGCTTCCTTCAAGCGATCTTAAAAAAGTTGAGGTAAATAATATTCTTCGTGCAATAAACTGGATTGCTGAACGATCTGCGCGAGATATAACAATTAAGGATATTTTAACTTTGCACGAGTATTCGATGAAATCCATTGAATTTGAGGAATTGGGAAAATTTAGAAAATCTCATGAAGGAATATTTTCTTCAGGAGGTAATGTCATATACCATGCTCCCCCACCAACATTAATTCCTAAATTAATTGAAAGGCTTTTGAAGTACATAAATTCTGATAAAGAACAGTTTGTACCAATCAAAGCGGTAGTATCACACTTTATTTTTGAAAAGATTCATCCGTTTACTGATGGCAGTGGTAGAGTTGGCAGGCTTTTACTATTGATGGTCCTTTCAAAAGGCGGATTTAAATTTAAAGGAATTTTAACGTTTGAAGAGCGAGTAGATAAAAAGAGAGAAACATATTATAAAATGCTTGAAGAACCAGAGAGAGATATCACAACTTATTTGGAATTCATGTTAGAAATATTAAGTGAATCTGCCGAATTAACTAAAAAATTAGTGTTAAGTAAAACAAGTATTGAAAGTCATGAATTTTTGTTACCAAGGCGAGCCGAAATACTTGCGATAATTAAGGATCATAAACTAGTAAACATTGACTTTATTAGAAGAAGATTTTTAAAAATTAACCAAAGGACTTTGAGATATGACATAAAAAAATTAATAGACGGAGGTTTTATCCAAAAATTAGGAACTACACGCGGGGCATATTACAAACCCCGCGAATAGTTACTTTTATTACCTAAACATCATTCCTTTTCCCATGCCTCTACCCTCTCCTCTTCCTGTTGGTCTTAGATATTCACGAAGTTTTGTTTCGTCAATATTGTTATCTGCAAACCATTTTTGCATTTCGTCTCTATTGGCTTGTTTCTCACCAATATGATCTTCGATTTTTGCAAGAAGTGAAACTTTTTGAGCTTCTGTTATAACACCATCTTTAACTGCAAGAGATAATTTTTCATCTTTTAGCTTTTTCATCTCATCTCGCCTTTCATCTCTTACTGCATCAAAAACAGCTTCAACATCAGCTTCCTTAAGGTTAAACTTCTGGGCTATTTTTGTTACTAATGATTCATGCATTGGATTGTTTGAATCTTCTGCTAGTACATAACTGGTTCCAAAATATCCAACTGAAGCTATTACTCCTAAAGCTAATACTGTTGCTAATACTTGTTTTTTTAACATAAATTAATCACCTCGTTTCTATTATTTAATAATAACGCCCTTAACTGAAGGTAACCTTAAAAGTGGTGCCAATTCCTAATTTACTTTCCACTTTTATTTTTGCGTTGTGGGATTCTACAATCGATTTTGCAATTGATAAACCTAGTCCATAGCCATCTTTATTTCTTGCTTTGTCACTTCTGTAAAACCTATCAAAAATATGAGGCAAATCACTTTCATCTATTCCTATTCCCTGATCTACAATTTTTAATGTTTTATTTTTTAAACTTACTTGGACTTTCTTTCCGTTACCATATTTGATTGCATTATCTACTAAAATTGTAACAAGTTCTTTCAAGGAATCAGCGTTACCGTTAATTACGGATTTTTGCAGTGACAATTTAACTTTACGTTTTCCTACTGCGACTTTAACCACATCTGAAAGATCAATTTTTGCAAATTCCTTTTTTTCACTTCCGTCTTGGTATTTATTGAACTTTAATAAATAATTTGACAACTTTGTCATTCCATTTATGTCTTCAAGATTACTTTCAAGCAAACTTTTATATTCAGAATTACTCATTTCTTTTGATCTCAAAGCCACTTCTATTTCAGTTTTTAATGAAGCTATCGGAGTCCTTAACTCATGACTAGCATTACTTACAAATTCTTTCTGATCATTCATCATCTTTTGAATTGGACTTAAAGTTTTTCCTGCTAGGAAATATCCAGAAATTCCAGAAAATACTAAAATAATTGTGTTTAAAGTTAAAAGTGAAAAGAAAATTCTTGATTTTGTCTCGCTTATTATGTCAGGGTCTATTAAAAATACTGCTCCTGGACGCCTCATCATTTGCATCTTTTCAATCCTGGTTAATTCAATAGTAGCCCCTTGATAAATAATCAGGCTGAAAAAAATAGATATCACCATGATTATTATTAAATAATATAGGGTTAGTTTTGTCCTGGCATCATGAAATTCAACGCTTATAGCGTCATGAAAGAGATTTATCATTTTAATTTGTATCCAAATCCACGAACTGTTTTAATTGTATCTTTACCTAATTTATTTCTTAAATATTTTACAAAAACTTCAATTGTGTTAGGTAAAATGTTTGACTCATAATCCCAAACGTGGGAAATGATATCATCTTTTGAAACTATTTTCCCTTTATTTTTTAACAAATATTCAAGTAACTGAAATTCTTTTTTGGACAATTCTATCGACTTACCATTTTGTTTAACTTCTTGGGTTCTTAAATCCATAATTATGTTTGCCGTCTCTAATTTAGAATGTTTTATTTGTTCTGGCCTTCTTGATAAAGCTCTTACTCTTGCTACAAGCTCTTCAAACGCAAAGGGTTTAATTAAATAATCATCAGCCCCAGAATTTAATCCTAGTACTTTATCATTAACTTCACCTTTAGCAGTAAGCATTAATATTGGAGTGTTTTTTCCCTCTTTTCGAAGGCCTAATGCAATTGAAACTCCATCTTTTTTAGGTAACATTAAATCAAGTATTATCACATCGTAATTTTCAGATAGTGCTAAATCATATCCTTCTTCTCCATCAAATGCTAAATCACAAACCCAAGACTCCTGTTCAAAACCACGTTTAATTGAACTGCCTATTTTGTGGTCGTCTTCGACAATTAAAATTTTCATAGTTAAATTATACTCCTGAAGCTTAAATCTAACTTAAAGGGCTAACCCTAGGGAGACTAATATCATTATTATTCCAAAACCTGTACCCAAAATTGTTGGCCAAGATGCTCCAGTTTCTGGTACTGGGAAGGCTGTAGCAGTCGCTGTTGATTTTGCAGTACCTGTAGCTTTTGATGTTGCAGTTGGTGTTCTTGTTGGTGTGGCCGTAGGAGTTGCAGTCTTTGATCCACCTGTTCCAGTAGAAGTTGCGGTAGGTGTAGGTGTTCTTGTTGGTGTAGCCGTAGGAGTTGCAGTTGGTGTTCTTGTTGGTGTAGCCGTAGGAGTATTGGTAGGAGCAACTGCACAAGCTGTCATATCTAAAGTCCATGCAGCTCCAGGTGCTGGACAGCAGTACTGTTTGACATTTGACCCAACTCCACACATTTCTACTCTACCTGTACTGTTACAAAGTTGAATTTGCGCATTATTATTCCTATCAGGAGGGTTACAAGTTACTATTGCTCCGTCTGACCTTGGACATTGGACAATTGATGCTGGGTTATCACAATCACCTGAAGCTTTTTCTCTAATATCTTGTTGCTGTCTTACTAAAAAAATACCAGCAATTACTCCAACTGAAAGCACTATTATCCCAATAATGGCTCCAATTATTTTCCAATTAGCCTTCTTTTTGCTACCACCGTTTGAAAGACCTACAATTTTTATATCACTATCTGGCATGTACTCATGATTGCATATTTTAGCCCTTGAAATCAAGGGTCTAAAAAGATTAAATAGTGAAATGACAAAGTATAGAGAATATTTCGAACGAATGATTACCAATGAAAAAGAAGAGTTTGATAAGTTTACAAAACTTCATATGAAATATAGTCTTGATCAGGACAGTGTTCAGGATGAGTTTAACAAAGAAGGTGGAAAGATTGTGACTATAATTCGTGAGTGGGAAAGCAAGCTTTGTTCTACTAGTGAAAAGGCAGGTTACGGTGGATATACGTCAAACTTATCAGAGAAATTCTGGTTAGAGGTTAGAAAATCATTTCCTTTAATTGATTATGTTGGAGTAATCGTGAAATCCAGTCCAGAGACTATGAAGAAAAAAACTGTATCACCATCATTTAAAATCTCGAAAATTAACCTTTAAGTCCAAGTCCTAATACTTCATCAAAAGAAATTGCTAAATCATATTTGTCCTCTGATGGAATATTACTTTTCAACATTTCAAAAACAACTGCTAACGCCTTACTTGTGTTTAAGTCATCATTAATAGCTTCAATAAATTTATCTCTAAATTCTGAAATTTTAGAATCCTTTTCAGATGATAAAGCTGTTCGGTTAGATGTTTTAAGGGATACCACCAATGACTGTAATCTTTTTAATCCCTTGGCTGATGAATCAAGTGATTGCCAGGTGAAGTTCATTGGTTTTTTATAATGTGCTCCAAGGTATAAATATCTAAGTGCAATAGGGTCAATTTGTTTATCTAAAATATCTTGTATATTAAAGAAATTTCCCAAAGACTTACTCATCTTTTTACCATCAACTGTTAAAAAAGCTATATGTATCCAAAATTTACTAAAGGGCTTTTTACCAGTTGCTCCTTCACTTTGTGCAATCTCGTTTGGGTGATGAATTGATAGATGATCTTCCCCACCAGTATGAATATCCATTTGTTCCCCTAAATATTTTATACTCATTGCAGAACACTCTATGTGCCAACCAGGGAAACCATCTCCCCAAGGACTTTCCCAATGCATAACATGATCTGCAAACTTCCCCACTCTTTTAAACCAAAGCGCAAAGTCTGCGTTGTTTTTTTTATTCTCATCTGTTTTTACTTCTTCTCTTACTCCAGTTTTTTTATCTTCTAATTTTTGACCAAATAGCTTTCCGTAATCAGCAAACTTTGAAGTATCGAAGTAAACAGCTTCTGGCGTGTCATATGCATAACCATTTTTAAAAAGTTTTTCAATAAGTTCTATTTGTTCATTTATGTGGTCTGTAGCTTTACAGATAGTTGTTGGCCTTAAATTATTTAATTTATCCATCATCTCATAAAAATTATTACCAAAAAATTCTGCAACTTCCCAAACAGTTTTATTCTGTTTTTTAGCTCCTTTTTCTAATTTATCTTCACCCTCATCAGCATCTGATACTAGGTGCCCAACATCAGTAACATTTTGGACATGGTTTACCTTATATTCATTAAACTCAAGGGTTCTCCTTAAAATGTCATCCATCACGTATTTCCTGCCATTTCCAATATGGGCATAATCATAGGCAGTAATTCCACAGGTGTAGAGTTTAACTTCACCTCTATCTCTAGGGGTAAATAATTCCTTTTGTCTTGTTAGTGAGTTGTATAAATATATGTCCATGAAGTAAGTATAACAAAAATTTATCTATATTTATCCCATACAGAGTGATTGGAAAAATTTTCAATTAAATAATTAATTAATTGCGGTTTCTTAAAACCTTGAGTCTCTTGAGCTATCTGACGTTTAATCTTTTCGCCTTCCTCACCTTTTAATATTTCTTTAATTATTTTTGCAGGATTTATACCTTTTTTATCTATTGATAATGTTCTTTCTATCATGCGTGAATGATACCATATTTATCCACTTGGTGGGACGGGTTTTTCAACACGTGTTTCTTCTTTTTTAGCTGCTCCTTTTTGTCCCCCGCCCATTTTTCTGCCTTTTTTTGATCCTGGATCTGGGAGACTTTGGCTTTGATTTGCTTGCATTGCTTTCTGCTTTTTGACTGCTTCTTCCTGAGCTTTTAACACATCTCTTTGCTCGAAACTCAACTCTGTAAATTCCTCAAGTGGAATCTCCTCCCCTGCTTGTATCCTAGTCATTAAACCACTGAATAATTTTTGTCTAGATATATCCAATATTTCTGATTCTAAGGCTTGTAGTCTTCTACCGTCTTGTTCTGCAACTTGTTTTTTGTATTTCTGCTCGTCTTGCCCGCCTAGAGTCGACTGTGTCTCACTAGTCGAGGCTGGCGGTACTTCGTTTTGTTGTGGTTTTTCATCCCAAGGAGTAGTTTCTGTACCTGTTATTTGCTTTGTTGCTGATTTTAGAAGCTCTAAGGGTTCCTGTCTTAATTGCTGTGCAGATTTTTTAATAGCTTGTTTTACCTGGGCAGTAGTGTTCATACTTTTATTATATATCTCTTCTACCTTCTAATGCTTGGGTAAGTGTTGTATCGTCTGCATATTCAAGATCAGCACCTGTTGGGATCCCCATACCAAGTCTAGTTATTCTTAAGCTATCATTTATATTTTTCAATTGTTTAGTTAAATACATTGCTGTTGCTTCTCCTTCCATTGTGGGATTTGTGGCAATTACAACTTCTTTTATTTTTGTGTTTTGATCTTTGATTCTTTTTAACAAATCATCTATAAAAATTTCATCTGGTCCGATATTTTCTAAAGGATTTATTGCTCCATGCAAGACGTGGTACACACCCTTATATCTCCCACTTCTCTCGAAAGCAATGACATCTAATGGATTTTCTACAACCAAACAAGTTGTATGGTCTCTTGTTATATCAGAACAAATGTTACACGGATCGTTTTCAGCAATGTTTTTGCAAATTGAACAAAAGACTGTATCTTTTTTTAGTCTTGTTAAATTATTACTAAATTCATCCAATTGAGTTTGAGGAACTCGTAGTAAATAGTAAGTAAGTCTTTGAGCCGACTTTGGACCAATTCCTGGAAGTTTTTCAAATGACTCCGTCAAAGAAGTTATAGCCTTTGCAATTCGCATATGAAGTTACTTCCCCAATCCACCAAGAAGACCTGAAAGTCCGCCTCCCATTTCCATCATTTTCTTTGCAGCTTCTTTCTGAACCTTTTTCATTGTTTCATTAATTAAGTCGACCAAAAACTTCATATCTTCACCATCCTTTTTGATGTATCTTATTTTTTGATCCCCTGTTACAGAAACTGACCAACCATTCTTTTCCATAGTTTCAATAATTTTTTCAAGCTCTTTTTGAAGTGCTGAAGCTTGTTGCCTCATTTTATTTAATTCCCCTAGTTGTTTAAATTTGTCAAACATATTTTTTGTATTAACTAAACATTTGTTCTGCCACACTGATTATATTTTGATTGCTCACATTCGTCAACTCCACCTTTTTTGGCGCCTCAGCGAGGCAACATTCAATACGAACCTCTTGTCCCATTACAGACAAGGCAATTTCTTCTAACATTTTTTTGGTTTTGGTTTCTTCAAGTTTGTCCTTATGAAATTGATAATAAACTCCAAGTTTTAAACTGTTGTTTTCGAGGCTAATTGGCTTGGCTGAATTTAAAAGTCCAGCGATCGAAAGGCTAATCGGTTTCACTCCATCTAGAATTTTTTTCCATGTTGTTTCATCCATCACTTAAAGATTACACCATTTTATAATGGCAATCTGTAGTGGCAATTCTTCAATTGGGCTTACTTTATTAAACTCCTGGGCTGACAATATAAGACCAATTAATTTAATAATTACATCAGATTTTTCTTCTATTAATTTTAGTTGAAGCAAAGTCAATACTTCTGTTGTTAATGATTCAACTCTAACACCATTTTTCATTGCATTATCAATTTCTAATAGAGCTTTATCTGCCTCTTTTGATAGAATAAACGAAATTAATTTGCCTGCATCAAAATTGTTTTGACTTTTCAAAAAATTTTTATCATTTGTGTGTTGCTCCAATAATTTAACTGCATCCCTAAATGACCCTTTTGAAATTTTGATTATCGTATCTATTTCAGTGTCAGTAATTGTAATTTTTTCAGAAGCCACAATTCTTGAAACTGATCTTTTTGTTTCTTCGGCAGTTGCTTTGGTAAACTGAACAAGTGTTGTTCTACTTTTTATAGTATCGATTAACTTCTCTGGGTTTGTCGTCGCCAATATAAAATAAACATGTGCTGGCGGCTCCTCAAGCGTCTTTAACAGCGCATTAGATGCTTCTGTTGTTAACATGTGGGCTTCATCAATAATATAGACCTTAGATTTTAGTTTTGCCGGTGCAAGTTTTATTATGTCCCGGAGTGCACGTATGTCATCAATTCCCCTATTACTTGCAGCATCCATTTCAATGATGTCAATGTTTGAACCACCTGCAATTGAAATACAGTTATCACATTTATTACATGGTGGCTTTTTATTTTCGCAATTTATTATCTTTGCTAAGATTCGAGCTGTTGAAGTTTTACCTGTTCCCTTTGGACCCGCAAATAAAAATGCATGAGGAATTTGCCCTGATTCGATTATTTTATTAAGTGAATTTCTGACGGATGCTATATCCAACTCTTCTACATTCTGTGGTCTGTATTTAAGATAAAAAGTCATAAACTTATTATATGTCATTCCTCATGGTGAATCCCGAGTAGATGGAGTGCAGAATGACCTACAAGCTCCAATACTTTTTCTTCAATCAGTTTATTCTCCTTTTTAGCTTCTTTTAAGGCAACAGGGAAACAAACAACAGTTTCACCTAGATTTATTCTATCTTTTTCGTTCGTTGTAAAATTTGTCACTTCCGATTCGACAAACGAAAAAACATTGTGGAGTTTGGTGTCTTTGTAATATTTTTTTGCAAGTTTTAACATCTCATTTTCTCCTACAAATGAAACTGTTACTTCAGCATCTGAAACTATTCCGTGTGTGGCAAAAAATTCTTTTAGAAACTTTTTTACTTTAACGGAGCTTATCGGATAATTTTGTTGTTTTACTATATTAATGTAGATCATTGGCTTAATTTGGCGCGCACAAGATTTGCTACTTGTGAACCGTCAACACCCGAATTTTTGGATTTTACATCTGCTATTACTTTCCCCATATCAGCAATTGTCGTTGCATTGAGCTGGCTAATTGAATCTTCTATTAATTTATTTACTTCTTCTTCTGTGACATCAGCTGGTAGAAACTCTTGAAGAATTGTTAATTCTGCTTTCTCATTTTCTGCTTGAACAGTTGCATTTGCCTTGGTGTACATTTCTATAGATTCTTTTCTTTTTTTGGCTTCACGCCTTACTACTGCAATTTCTTCAACATCACTTAACTCCCTTTGTACTGTTGCATTTGGATCATATACATTAATTTTGGCATTTTTAAGCTCGGCTGATAATCCACGTAATGTGGATACTCTGACAGCATCGTGTGCCTTCATCGCATCCCCAATTTGTTTCATTAAATTTGGTGTAATCATATTGATTCCTTAATCTTATCTGCAAAACCTTGCAACTCTTCTTTTGTAAATGTTAATCTATTTTCGCTTTTTATAAAAGCTTCAGTATCATAAATCGGTACAATCCAAATGTGAGCATGCTCAACTTGCATGCCATGAGTTAAGAATTCAACCCTTTTTGCATTTAAACCCTTCATTTGTGCAAGCGCAATTTTCCTTGCAGCTTCCCAATATTCTCCAAAATTTGGCACATCCCATGTCCATCTATAGTGATTTTTTGGAATTAGTTGAACGTGTCCCTTATTTATAGGCGAAATATCCATAATTCCCAAAAAGTTCTCATCTTCATATACTTTAGTTGCAGGAATTATGTTGTCCGATATTTTACAAAACACACAGTTTTCTTTCTTCATATTTTTTTAATTATATCATCAAAATTTAACAATTCACTTTCATTTGATGTTCTTTTTTTGAATTCAATTTTACCTGCCTGCGCAGACAGGTCTCCAGTTTTATCTGACACAACAAGCCTTACTGGAATTCCAATTAAATCAGCATCTCCAAATTTTTCACCTGCACCCAAATCTCTGTCATCAAACAAGACATCAATATTATTTTCCAATAATTTTTTATATATATCTATACCTTTTCCATTTAATCCAATTAAATGAACTTGAAATGGAGCTATTTCCTTACTCCAAATTATTCCTTTTTCGTCATGGCTTACTTCTACCCATGTTCCCATTACTCTAGTTGGCCCTATTCCATAACTTCCAAACCAAACAGGCTTTCTCTTACCATCTTTGTCCGTAAAAGTCGTACCCATTTTTTCTGCATACCAAGTTCCAAGTGGAAATATATTTCCCACTTCAATTGATTTTGTAGAAATATAATCTTCTTTTCTACCTTCTAAAACCTCTTCGTTTGTCGCTTCAGTATCTCCTTCTTTCCAATAAATTGTATCTTCTCCTGCTTCTGACAACACTTGAAACTCATGTGTAAATTTATCTGTAAAAACTCCGCCTGAAGCTTTTGCAATTTTAAAATTAAAACCTAATCGAGTAAATATTTTTGAATAAGCTTCTTTTACTTTTTCATAATATTTCATCAAATCCCCTTCTGATGTGTGAGCTGAATATAGATCTTTCATCATAAATTCACGGCCACGAAGAATTCCATTTTTTGCACGAAGCTCGTTTCTAAATTTAGTTGAAAAATGATAAACAGAAACAGGTAAGTCTTTATAACTATTTATAGTCTTTCTGAGTAAATCCATTACAATTTCTTCATGTGTGAAAGATAAAACAAATTCTTTATCATGCATATCTTTTAATTTATACATAATTTCATTTGCTTTGTCCCATCTGCCTGTTTCACCCCAAATTGATTTCGGATGAAGTAGTGGCATTAACATTTCTTGTCCACCAACTGCATTTATCTCTTCTCTAATTATTTGATTAATTTTTGAAACTACCTTCCAACCCATAGGAAGAAGTGTCCAACTCCCTGCCATGAGTTGATCCATAAATCCTGCACGAACTAGAAGTTTATGATTAATACTTTCAGCATCTTTTGGCGCTTCTTTTTTTGTTTTTGGAAACAACTGACTTTGTAACATATGGAGTTATTGTATCACTTAATCATTCCATCTAAAAACCCTGAAATTGAGCCTGCAGAAATTAGCCCTCTAATATCCTTAATTGTAATTGCAAGAATTAATAATAATAAAATTATCATCCCAACACTATGTATTACTGATTCAACTTTTGGTGCAACTTTTTTACCTAACATAGCTTCAATTATGATAAATAACAATCTTCCCCCATCAAGTGCAGGAAACGGAATAATGTTAAGTACTGCCAAGTTAACTGAAATAATTCCAAGAAGGTTTATTAATGGTAATATTCCTGTTTTTGCAACTTCTGTTGTAACAGCAAAAACTCCAACTGGACCTGAAACATCTTTAGGACTTCTACCGTGGAATAGTTCTGTAAAAATATTTACAAATCCAGCAACTACTGTTTTACCCCAGAATAGTGCTTCTTTAGTCCCATAATACGCTCCAAGGAATGGTCTCTGCCAAACAGGTGCGTAATATGTTTCAGTGCTGGTAATCGATACTCCTAATGGACCTTCTCCTGCTGGTGGTGTCACTCTTGGTGTTATGGTTACAATTCTACTTGGTGCATCATTTGAGGAAACTATCTCAAGTTTTACTTTTTTACCTTTTTTCTCTTCAACTTTCGAGACGAAGGCAGATACGCTTTTAACTTCCTGACCATCTACTTTTTTGATTATATCCCCGACTAAAATTTGAGCAAGTTGTGCTGGTGAATTTGTAGTAATTTCTAGGACTTTGACTTCATTTGTTTCTTTTGGAATACCTGTAAAGGAATAAACAATTCCAAAGGCAACAATTGCCAGCAAAAAATTCATAATGACACCAGCCGTAATTACTGCAGTTTTGACCCAAAGAGATTTTCCTAAAAATGCTTGTTTTGGTTTTGTCACGCCATCATCAGTCATCTCGCCGTGGAGCCTTACAAATCCACCAAAAGGTAATGCATTAATTGAATAAATTGTATCCCCTATTTTCTTTCCAAAAACTCTTGGAGGTAAACCAAAACCAAACTCCTCGACCCAAATTCCATTTTTCTTGGCAACGATGTAATGGCCAAACTCGTGGACAATCACAAGTATAGATAGTACTAAGAAAAAAACAAAAATAGACCAAAGCATAATATATAGAATTATGAATTAAGATTGAAGAATTAACAAGAAGAAAACTAAATTGTCATGAGTTCTTGTTTTTTGGCTTCGCCAAGACTTTCGATTTTACCAACAAAAAGATCAGTTAATTCTTGTGCCTTTGTTTCAAAGTCTTTTGCATCGTCTTCCGTTAATTCTTTTTCCTCTAGGTGTTTTTTGATATCATGCATTTCATCAGCTCTAACTTGTCTTATCATTACTTTTCCATTTTCTAATTTTGCTGACAACAACTTTACATATTTTTCTCTGTCTTCCGTTGTTAATGGTGGAAATGCAATTCTTATTACTTCTCCATCAATTGATGGATTCATTCCCATATTAGCCTCTAATATACCTTTTCTTATATCTCCTATAATTGATTTGTCCCAAGGTGAAATAACAAGCATTTGAGGATCTGGAGCTGTAATTGAAGCGACTTCCAAGACCCTCATCATAGAAGTTCCACCATAAGCAGGAACCATGATATTTTCAACTAAACTAGGAGTTGCACGCCCAGTTCTTATACCCGAAATATCAGACTGCACAGAATCCACTACCTTTTGCATTTTTTGACTTATTGAAGTTTCGTCCATTTAGATTTATACAAGCTACGCTTATTTTTTGCCTAGTTCTATTCGAACTACTCTACCCAGTTTAATATTTTCACCGGTTTTTGCAATAACCTCTTTAATCAAATCAATTATTTTTTTGCTTGGGTCTTTGATAAAATCTTGAGTTTCTATATCAGTTTCTCCCATTGAAGCAACTTGAAGTGCAATATCTTTACCTAATTGTTCAAACAATTCATTTTTTGCAACAAAGTCAGTTTCTGAAAAGAGTTCTACAACTGAAACTATTTTATTACTGTGGTGTGAATATGAGAAAACTTTTCCTTGGCCTGTTACTCTATCTTCTCTTTTAGCTACTTTTTCCAGTCCTTCTTTCTTTAAAATATCTAAAGCTTTAGCCTCAATCCCTCCAACTTCTTCTAAAACTTGCTTAACACGCATAACACCTGCTCCTGTTGCTTCTCTTACTTTTTTGATTAAATCTGCAGTTATCTTCATTTCTTTGTTACTTTAGCCTTTTTTGTTTTACCACGAAGTGGCAAGCTTTGCTTATCTGCACCCTTTACACTAACCCCTTGACCCTCCTTGATTGCCTCTTTTACATATCCAAGTACTAATTCCAATGCTTTTGTAGCATCGTCATTCATAGGAATTGGGAAATCAACTAAATTAGGATCTGAATTAGTATCAACTATTCCTATAATTGTTACGTTCTTTCTTGTAGCCTCTTTAATTGCTGTTATTTCTTTTTTGATATCTACAACAATTAACATGTCAGGAATCTTTTTAAGATTTGTGATTCCTCCAAAAAATCTCTCTAGTCTTTCTTTTTCTCTTTCAATTAAAAGTCTTTCTTTCTTTGTGAATTTTGCATAGTATCCATTACCTAATCTTTCTTTAATATCAGAAAGTTTATCTAATGATTTTTTAAGTTGTGCAAAGTTTGTGATTGTTCCACCAAGCCATCTCTCAGTAACTACTGCAATACCTGTGTCTTGTAAAATTTCTAAGGCTTTATCTTTGGATTGTTTTTTTGTAGCTAAAAGTAAAACTGATTTACCTTCTTTTATATATTTTGTAATTTCTGCGCATGCAATTTCTATTGCTTCTTTGGTCTTTACAAGATCAAAAACGTGAACGCCATCTTGTTCGCCATAAACGAACTCTTTGACTTTTGGATTCCATCTTCTTACTTGGTGCCCAAAATGAGCTCCTGAATCAAGTAAATCTTCTAGTGATATATTAATCATAATTATTAATTGTTGCTCTCTTGACCTTCTACAGATTCTGTAAGTACCAGAGAGCTGAACCTGTATGCTTAAGGAGTATTTTAATTTAAAGAATCAAGTTTAGCAAGTGCCTTTTTGTTTGTTTTGATATTTTCTAATGCTGATTTACCTGAAGCTTTAGCTAATGCAACAGCATTTTTAATATCAGGTTGAATTACTTTATCGTGAAGTTTTCCAAGTCTCTGAGCTAGGACAACAAGCTCTTTTGAGACTTCTCTTACTTCCATTGCCTTTTCAATTGAATGCTCAAAATATTTTATAGTGTTACTAGGTTTAAATTTTGTAGTGTTAATTTTTTTAAGTTTTAAATTGAGTTCTCGTATTCTGTGATGGATGGATGTTGTTATTTTGTTTTGATCAATTTCACAAATTAACTCAAGGATAGAAGCAGAAAATGAAGCTGTTGTACTTGGATTAACTTTTCTCTTAGTTAACATCTGAACTAACAATAGTACTTTGTGCAGCTAAAATCAAGTTTTCAGCAAGACAAGTAATTGTTACTGGCCCTACCCCACCTGGTACTGGAGTAATGAAACTCGCTTTTTCAGAAGCGACAGGACTTATATCCCCCTCTGGATAACCAACATCAATTAATATTACTTCATCTTTTACCATTTCTGGGGTTATTAAATTCATTACGCCTGTTGCTGAAACTATACAATCAGCGTCAATTGTTTTTAAATTTAAATCTGTTGTATTTATATCTGCTTCTACTACATTAAATTTAAATTTGTTAAGTTCTTTAACTAACGGCTTCCCTACCATACCTGTTGCCCCGACAACGCACACTGATTTTATATCAATTTTGGTATCGTGAATTGCGAGTGCCAAAATTTCTAGTATTGCTTTAGATGTTGGGTGTAAGTAATCGCTGTCATCTCGAAGGCCATCTATGTCTTTGTTTTTTGAAATTAAGTCTATTATCTTTAATCTATATTCTTTAATCGTTTCAGGTAACGGCATTTGGACCATTATTCCATGTACTGTTTTATCGTTATTTAGCGTATTTACAAGTAACTTGATTTCCTCAAACTTAACATTTGTTGGTAATTTATATATATCAACTTGGCAGCCTAGACTTTCTATATATTTTCTTTTTAACTCACTATATTTGACGCTTCCTGGATTATCACCAATTAGAATTGTTGCTACGTGTGGAATAATTCCTAATTCACGGACCCTGTCACTACTAATTTGTAACAGAAGTTTCTTTTTAGTTGCATAGTCATTCCCATCAAAAATAATTGTCATATTTAAGTATTTTAACTTTTCAATGAATTAATTACATCTACAATTCTTTTAGCAATTAATTTCATATCTTCTTCCTTCATTCCTTTAGTTGTAATTGCAGGTGTTCCTAATCGAATTCCAGAGGGATTAAATGGGCCTGCAGTATCATTTGGAACAGAATTTTTATTAACAATAATTCCAACTTCTTCTAATGCTTCTGCTACAACTTTACCCGTTAAATTATTTGGTCTTAGATCAATAACAATTAAGTGGCATTCAGTTTTGCCTGTAACAATTGTTAAACCACCCTTAACTAATTCTTCTGCAAGCACCTTGGCATTTTTTAATATTTGCTCAGCATAGTGTTTAAAGGCTATCCCTTCGGCTTCGCTCAGGGCGAGTGCAATTCCAGCAGTTGTGTTATTATGTGGCCCACCTTGTAGTCCTGGGAAAACTGCTCTATCTATTTTTTTTGGTAATTCAGAATCTTTCTCAATACCTTTTTCAGTAACCATTATCATTGCACCCCTTGGACCTCTTAATGTTTTGTGTGTTGTGGTTGTCACAACGTGTGCGTAATTTACAGGTGATGGATAAACCCCAGCTACAACTAGACCTGCAACATGTGATATATCTGCAACCAACCAAGCACCAATAGAATCTGCAATTTCTGCAAATCTTTTCCAATCTAAAATTAAAGGATATGCTGTTGTGCCAATAAACAAAAGCTTTGGTTTTTCTTCCATTGCTAGTTTCTCAACTGCGTCATAGTCAATAATTCCTGTGTCGTCAGTTCCGAATTGGACAGAATCAAAAAACTTGCCTGAAAAAGTTATGTCGGGGTGGCCATGAGTTAAATGACCACCTGAAGATAATTTTAATCCCATTATCTTGTCACCAGGATTCAATAAGGCAAACAATACTGCAGAGTTTGCAGGAGAACCTGAATAAGGTTGAACATTTACATGTGGGACACTAAATAACTTCTTTGCTTTTTCAATTGCAATCGTTTCAATCTCATCAATATATTTATTTCCTTGATAATATCTTTTGCCTGGATAACCTTCAGAATATTTGTTCATTAAAACTGACCCAACAGCATTCCTTACATTTTCTGATGCATAGTTTTCAGAAGGAATCATCATCAAGGTCTCTTGTTGTCTGATTTCTTCTTTTTTAATTAAGTCTGAAATTACTGACATAGAAGTATTATACCTGTCTATCTCGAAGAATTCGACCTTCATGAAGATGGTCTTTCAAAATCGGATATAATTCACTTTTTATAAGCAACCTTGTTTCCTCAATTGAATATTCACCATGAGGGTCATTCAGTTGAATTATTTTAGTTTCAGGGCTGATGCCTTTCATAAACAAAAGCATTTTATCGTAACCTAAAATCGTCCTGTCCCAAAACCTTTCGTCTTCACTGTCAAACTTATCTGGATCTTCACCTCTTGAACGTTTAAAACAAGTTTCCCTGCCAACATTCATGTAAATTATTAAATCTGGGAAAATTCCATTCACTGCAAATTTATTTGCTTCCCAGACTTTGGCAATCCCTAGTTCCCTACCAAAAGCTTGATAAGCTAAACTTGTAGTTACACTTCTGTCTGACAAGACAATACCCCCCCTAGAAAGTGCCGGGGCTACAACTTGTGGAAGAGTGATTGACCTAGATTCTGCAAACAGTCTCATTTCCTCTTCAGGCGACATTTTCTCATGTTTTAATTTTTGCCTTAACAAATCTGCTTCTGCGTTTCCACCCGGTTCATAAGTAAATAGAAGTTCAGCTTGAGGAAAATCTAGTGGGAGATGCCTCTTTAATTCTTTATTTTGTGCACTTTTACCACAACCAATTATTCCATCAGTTACGATATATAAACCATCTAGTCCGTTTGCTTTTGCCATAATTATTCCAATAATCCAAATTTATCAATTTTATCCGTTAGTTCTTCAATTTCTCGTTTGTTTTTAAGACCACTATTTTTTGCTGTTTGATCGACCTCCGCGGCAGAAAAGATGACTCCACGTTTTTTAAGCATGTCGACAATAATTACTTTTTCAGGACCAGTAATTTTTGTAGCATTTAATTGGTAGTCACTAAATGCTTCCCAAGTGATTGGAAATGAATCCTTAATAACTTCTGCCATAGCATTTGCATATTCCCTAATTTCGTATTGTGCATGTGGATCCATTCTAAGTTTTAGAAAATGTAACATATTATGCAAGTTTGTTTTCCAATACCATTCAGTATAGCTAGCGACTGGTAAAACTGTTCTTGCTAACTCCCTAGCCAAACCATAACCACCGTTTTCATCAAGTAAAAGTGTATATAAATCATTTGAACTTCTATAAAAATCTTGTAATTTTATAATTACTTCTTCACTTTTTTCAGGGCTTAAAACACCACCCCGACCTTGTTTATTGTCCGTTGATTGCACAGAAATTACGCTTGGTTCAGGTATATAAAATTCATCTTTAACTACTGAGTATCTAGCAGAATATTCATTTAAACTTGCTGTTCTATGTCTCACCCATTGCCGTGCTACAAAAATAGGCATTTTTGCATGAAATTTGATATCGGCCATTTCAAATGGTGAAGTATGTTCATTTCTCATCAAATACCGCAAAAGTCCTTTTGTTTCACTTGTTTTTCGAGTTCCTTCACCATACGAAACTCTTGCAGCCTCCTCGATTGATTGATCTGTTCCTTGATAATCTACAAGGTATACAAAACCATGATCTAAAACTGGAACTACTGCACCCATCCATTCCTCTGCTCCTCTATTTATAGGACGAAGTGTTTCATTTCGAGAGAGGTCCAATCTTTTTAAATTTACTCTATCAACTGCCATACCACAAAATAGTCTGTCAAAACAAAAACTTCAATGGGCAAATATTCAAGACTACCTGTTATCACCGCTACCATGAAGTACATTCCGTTCCATTCTTGAGGCAAGTTTTTCGATATTTGCTTCAGCTACCTCTGAAAGTTTGATTTTCAATTCAGTAGCTAGCTGAGATAAATACCAAAGCACATCTCCCAATTCTTTTTTAATCTCTAATTTCTTATCTTCAGTCATCACACCACCGTCATCTCGTATTACTTTTTTGATCTTTCCTACAACTTCACCTGATTCATCAGCCAGGCCTAATGTTGGATAAATAAAATTATGACCAATGTCAGGATACACTGCCGTACTTGAAGACTTTTTTTGATATTCGTCAAAATCCATATTTTTTAAAAAACTTTATTAAAACTAATTTTACATCATCTTCATCGTAAAAAGAAAACATAAATTTTTTATAATCTGTACCATCTAAAAAAGCAGAATATCTTTGACCATCAAGACTTTTGTGCCGTAACATCAAAATTGGTTTATTTTGTGATTCTGCATAGGCATGCTCATAACCTACTCCGTGAGAATACTGGGAAACTTCTTGTACAACTAAATCAGAATTTCGTAGCCACCTTTTATCTCTTTTCATAATATTTTTTCTTCCACTTAAAGTTGTGGAGTTGGTAAATCTTTTAGTGGTATTAACCACACTCCCTTTAGTAACAATCCTGCAATTTAATTCTTCTAGAGTATTTGAAATCATATTTATATTGTCAGCAAAATCCCTTCCCGCTGCAACAGAACCTGATAGAAATACTTTTGTTTTAGTCATTAAAAAACATTTTAGCACTTCCCTTTTTCATTTCTAGTTGGTAAAAATAGTAATGCAAAAATTAGTTTGTATCACTGGTCTGACTGGTTCAGGAAAAAGTGTGGCTTCTGATTATTTTGTCAAAAAAGGATTTCAATTTTTGAGATTTGGTCAAATAACTTTGGATGAAGTTAAAAAAAGAGGACTTGAACCAATTGAGGCAAATGAAAGACCAATACGTGAGGAATTTAGAAAAAAATATGGAATGGCTGCGTATGCAATATTAAATCTTCCTAAGTTTAAAGAATTACTAGAAAATGGTGATACTCTTGGTGATGGACTTTATAGTTTTGAAGAATACAAAGTATTGAAAAAAGAATTTGGAGAAAATTTTATTACAATTGCAGTATATGCACCCCCAGAATTAAGATATAAAAGATTATCAGAACGTATATTAAAAGAGTCGGATAAAGATTTAAGAAATAGACCTGCTACAAGAGACGAGGCAGAAACAAGAGATTATTCAGAAATTGAAAATTTAAACAAAGGCGGAACGATTGCCATGGCTGACTATACAATTATTAATACAAAAGATATAGAATATTTTAATTCACAACTAGCAGAAATATATAATGAAATCAAAAACAAAATTTAAAGACACTCGCCCATCATGGGATGAATATTTTTTGGAAATTATGAACACTGTTTCCAAACGTGGAACTTGTGATAGAGGTCACGCGTCTTGTGTATTTGTAAAGGATAAACAAATTTTAGTTACAGGTTATGCTGGATCTCCTAAGGGTTTCCCTCATTGTGATGAAGTTGGTCATCAAATGAAAAAAATGATTCATGAGGATGGTCATATTACAGAACACTGCGTAAGAACAGTTCATGCAGAACAGAATGCAATTTGCCAAGCTGCAAAACGTGGAGTGCCTCTTGATGGTGCTACAGTTTATATAAACATGACTCCTTGTAGAACATGTGCAATGTTACTAATTAATACAGGAGTAGTTAGAATAGTTTCTCAAAATAAATACCATGCAGGACAAGAAAGTGAAGAAATGTTCAAAAAGGCAAAAGTAAAATTGGAGTTTATTAATACTGAAGTAGTGAAATATAACAAGTAGCTTGTTCCAAGTAAATTAATTAATTAAACTTAATTTCTAAATTCTTTCCAAATGCTTCTGCTATCCTTTGCAAAAGACCAATTGAAGGACTAACTGTCATATTCTCTATTCTTGATATTACAGCCTGAGTTGTTTTTGCTTTTTTTGCAAGTTGCCTTTGTGACATTTTTGCATCAATTCTAGCTCTAATTAATGCTCTTTGAGCTTGATATGCAGGTTCAAGCCTATCCCACTCCTTTTTGAATTCAGGATCTTTTAATTGTTCTGCAAGATATTCATCAAAATTTGTATTTTTAACTACTTTTTTTATCATAATCTATGATATCTTATCGGATATCAGTCTGTCAAAGATAATCTTCCTATTTACTAGTACAACACGATTAATTCATTAAATCATTAAGTCAGTGATTCAGATAGAACAAAAACTTACTTAAATTTATTAATTATTGAGGAAAATATTTTTGTAAATTCTATTGATTCACTTACCAAATCTTGTAAAATATTGATTGAACTAGAATTTGTTCTTAGTATTAATTCTAACCAATATTCAGTTTCGCGACTTTCTTTTTTCGAAATCCTTATTTTATGTACAAAATCTTTTGAAGATTCAGCTTCACAAGCTTCTCTATAATTTGCTCCAATTGAAGTTCCAGATCTAATTACTTGTTTTCTTAATATTAAATTAACTGAATTATTTGGTAACTTAACAACTGTTTTTATTAACCTTTCAGAAAAATTAAACGTTCTTTCTAATAATTTCTTTTGAAGTTCAGCAGTTTTATAATCCATAGTTTGAATTACTGATTTATTGTATCACTGAATTAATTTTGTTTGTGTTAATTAATTACTGATTTATTGTATTACTGACTTACTGAATCACTGATTTATTGAGTTACTGTATTACTATCTTCAGTTGGTTTTTTCCATGAAGCATATTTACATTCTGGATATCTGGAGCAACCAAAGAAGTTTCCTCTTTTTGCTTTTTTAACTATTACATCTCCCTCTTTACAATCAGGGCATTTGATTCCTACTTTATCCAAAAACTTTTCAGTATGTTTACATTCTGGGAAAAGAGAGCAACTGATAAACTTTCCAAATCTACCAGTTCTTACTACCAACTCACCTTGCCTCGACTCGTCTCCGGCGAGGCGGGCGGCTGCACAATCTGGACATTCCATATTTAGCTTTTCAGTTTCAATTTTAACTCTAACTGAATCTTTTTCGACACTTTCTAATTTCTTTGAAAATGGTTTCCAGAATTCTGACATTAACTTTGTCCATTTCAATTTTCCAAGTGCGACTTTATCCAAATTTTCTTCCATTCCAGCAGTAAAACCATATTCTAATTCTGCAGGGAAATTAGTAGTTAAAAATTCAGTAACAGCAAATCCAATTGTTGTGGGAAAAAAGTTCTTTTCTTTTTTCTCAACATATGCACGTAGTTGTATTGTTGAAATAATTGGAGCATAAGTAGAAGGTCTTCCAATCCCCAACTTTTCAAGTGTTTTTATTAATGATGCTTCGTTAAATCTTGCTGGTGGCATTGTAAACTTTTGGTCTCCCCAAACTTTTTCTTTAGTTAAATCCTCTTCTTTTTTAACCTCTGGTAAAAGTACTATTTCTTTGTCAATATTAAACAACTTCCTCCATCCGTCAAATTTCATTATTTGTCCACTAGCACGTAGCAAGTAGCTAGTAGCAGGTAGCAAGCTTGCTTCAACATCAATAGTAGTTTCAGCATAAACTGCTTGGGCCATTTGACATGCTAAAAATCTTCTTCTTATCAAATCGTATAATTTTTGTTCACCGTATTCGCTGTCCACTGTTGATTGTTCACGATTTACATCAGTTACACGAATTGCTTCGTGAGCTTCTTGCGCTGATTTACTATTTGTTTTGTACACAATTGCTTTTGTTGGTAAATATTCTTTTCCATAAGTTTTTTCTATATAATTTCTCGCGACGTTAACTGCATCAACTGACAGATTTAAAGAGTCGGTTCTGTGGTATGTAATTAAACCTTCCTCATACAATTTCTGTGCAGCAGACATAGTTTTCTTTGCACTCCAGCCAAACATCCTTGAAGCTGCTTGTGTCATTGTGGATGTAGTAAATGGCGGATACGGATTTTTCTTTACTTCTCTTTTCTTAACATCTGCTACTTTATATTTTGCAACTTCTAAATCTGCAAGTATTTTATCAGCAGTAGTTTTGTTTTTAATTTCTTGCTTAACTAATTGTGTTTGGAATGAATTATTAACTTTCAACTTTTCACTTTTAACTGTCGCATATATTTCCCAATACTCTGTAGGTTTAAAGGCTTTGATTTCATTTTCTCTTTCTACGATTAATCTAACTGCAACTGATTGAACTCTTCCTGCTGATAGGCCTCTTCTTACTTTTTTCCAAAGTAGTGGGGAAAGCTTGTAACCTACTAGCCTGTCCAATACTCTTCTTGCAATTTGAGCATCAACTAAATCCTGATTAACGATTGAAGGATTTGCGATTGCTTCTTCCACTGCTTTTTGAGTAATCTCGTGGAAACTTATACGCTTCAGACTGTAAGGCATTTTCTTTAAGGTTAATATTTCTTGAACATGACCTGCTATTGCTTCTCCTTCACGGTCCGGGTCAGTAGCAATATAAATTTCTGTAGATAGTTTTGCTTTTTTCTTTAAGTCGGTAATAGTTGCTTTCTTTTTGTCTATCGGAAGATATTCTGGTTTGAAGTCGTTTTCTATATCAATTGATAACTTACTCTTTGGAAGATCCATAATATGTCCTCTTGTTGAATCCACTAGATAATCACTTCCTAAAAATTTAGAAAGTGTCTTTGCTTTTGTTGGTGACTCTACAATTATGAACTTCATATGTTTATTTTGATTTATTGTTCCATCTTCGATGTGAACTTCATATTTTTACAAACTGTCTAGATACTGTATTACATCTTGTGGTGTATTAGCAATACTTGCACCATTTTCAATTAAATAATCAGTCGCTTCACTGCCTGGAATTGCAAAGACTTCTACACTTTCATTTCCTGCATGATTAGCGGTGGAGATTGTACCAGACCTTCTTTTTCCTTCAACTACCAAAACAGCAAGAGATAGCTTAACTATCAATTGGTTTCTAGCTAAAAAATTTTGAGGGAGTGGTTTAGTGCCGTATTCAAATCCTGAAACTAAAGCGCCATTCTTTATTATTCTTTCTGCTAAGTTTTTATTTTCTGGAGGATAAATTATGTCTAACCCATGTCCCATAACCGCTATGGTTCTACCACCATATTTTAAAGCCGACTCATGAGCTATAGTGTCAGTTCCTCTTGCTAAACCTGAAACAATTGTAATGCCATTCTCGACTAAAACTTTTACAAATGATTCAGTCAATTTCTTCCCTCTTTCGCTCATTTCCCTAGAACCGACAACTGCAACTGCCCTTTTGTCTACGTCTTTCATCTCTCCTAAAATGTACAGACTATTGTTTATAGTATTCATCCATTATTTTTCTTGCTATTGGGCCTGCAACTTTTGATCCTTCTCCTGATTTTTCTACCATTACAGTTAATACTATTTCTGGGTTTTCTATCGGGGCAAAACTAAAAAACCATGCATGAGTTTTATCATCTTCGTTAGTTTCAGCTGTTCCTGTTTTACATGCCACTTCTAGTCCATTGTGTTTTTCTGCAAAGTCAAAAAAGGTGAACCCTGTTCCACCAGTCGCACATGCTTTTTTCATTCCTTCTTTTACTAACTCTAAATTTTCTTTTTTAATTTTCAATTGTGTACATTCAGTATCCCCTACAATTTTTAAACTACAAAGTTTTCCATTATTTACTACTGCTAGGTCAGCTCTGTGAATTCCTACCGCAGTTAAAGCTAGATCACCTTGCCCAATGGAAAAATGATAAGTATTACCCAAAAACCATTTTTCTTTTTTTACTTTTTCTTTCCAGTCAGGTGTGGGAATTAGTGATAATATTTCCCCGCCAACATCAATATCAGTTGGCTTAGTTAATCCAAATTTTTTCATCCAATCTACTAGTCCTTGTATTCCTACTGCTTCACCAATTTTATAAAAAAAAGTATCAGTCGAACGGGCTAGCGCCTTTGTCAAATCAATCTCACCTTCTTTACCACCATATTGGGTAAAGTACCAATTAGTATATGAATAATTACCATACATACTTTCAACGGTGACAACTCCATTATCTATATATCTAAAATTTTTATCAATTTTCTCAGTCTCGAGTGCGGCGATTGCCACGAGAGGTTTAAATATCGACCCAGGGTGATACAGTCCTCCTATTGCCCGATTAAACAAAGGCAAATTGGAATCGGTTAAGCTGGGAGAAATATTTTCTGGATCAAAACTTGGTGATGAAAAAAGTGCAAGAACTCTTCCTTTTTTGTCAGTTGCAACAACTGACCCTGTTTTATCATTCATCTCTTTAGCAATCGCTTTTTGCAATGAATAATCAATATTTGTAACTAAATCATTTCCTTTAATTGCATTTTTAGTTCCAATACTTCTAATTTTTTCCCCAAGACTGTTTACTTCAATTAATTCCTCTCCATCAATACCTGACAATACACAATTGTACTGTTCTTGTAGACCACCTCTCCCTACAATTTGCCCTAACTTATACGGACCATTTTCAATACACTTTGAATCAATTTTACCCAACTCATCGGCGTTAGTCTCTGACAAATAACCAGTGAGGTGGGCAAAATCTTGGCCATTTAAAACTTCTCCCCCACGTGCCAATATTTTTCCTCTCTCAGCTTTAATTTTTATTCTATCAATACGATTCCCCTCTGATAAATTTCGATAATATTCGCCTTTGATAATTTGGAGATCAACAAGTCTACCTATCAATACTAAAAAACCTAAAATTAAAATGCCACGCAAAAACCAAGAAAACCAAGATTGTTCTGATTTAGAATTAGCTAGCGTTTGCATCAGTTAATAATACTACAAAATTCATTTGCCTCTACTTATTCTGATTTTGTTCAGTAAGGAGGGATTTTCAAGAAGCTTTCCACATCCCCTTGCTACACAAGTTAAAGGATCATCAGCAATATATACTGGCATCTTGGTAGCATCCGAGATTGCTTTATCTATCCCGTGAATCATTGATCCCCCACCTGCAAGATAAATTCCTTTTTCCATAATGTCTGAAATTAATTCTGGTGGTGTTTCCTCAAGAGTATCTGAAATACCAGTGATAATCTCATGGATTATAGGACCTAATGCTTCTCTAATCTCACTATCTGTTAACTTTATCGATCTTGGTAATCCATTTTCTAAATCTCGACCGCGAATAACATATGTTTTTGGTTTGTCGTAACTAATCGCAGAACCAATTGCAATTTTTACTGCCTCTGCCGATGGCTGACCTAAAAGTAATGAGTATTTTAGTTTGACATAATTTATTATTGCTTCATCCATTTCATCTCCAGCAACACGAAGGGATCTACCTATTACAATTCCTCCAAGTGAAATAACAGCAATCTCTGAAGTTCCTCCTCCAATATCAGCTATGAAACATCCTTCTGGATTTTCTACTGGAAGCCCAGCCCCAATTGCTGCCGCCATTGGTTCTTCTACCAAGTCTGCTCTTCTTGCCCCGGCATCAATTGCTGCGTCTGCCACTGCTCTTCTTTCTACATCTGTAACACCGGAAGGAATACCAATAACTACGTGCGGTCGAGGAATTCGTGGAATGCTTCCTCCATTTTCGTGAACTTTCTTTATGTAATATAATAGTATTGAACAAGCAGCATCAAAATCTGCAATTACTCCATCTCTTAGAGGACGAACTACTTCTATATTACCCGGAGCTCGTCCCAGCATTTTTTTGGCTGAACTTCCAATCGCTAATATCTCTTTAGTTTTTTTGTGTCTGGCTACAGCTGATGGCTCCCTAATAACAATACCTTTATTTTTTATATAAACTAAAGTGTTTGCAGTTCCTAAGTCAATTCCTAGGTCAGTTGAAAAAAACCCTAAGATAAGATTTATTGGATTTGGTATACTTTTAAACATATATTATGATTCCAGTACTTTTTAACATATTATTATTTGTAATTCCACTTACCTTTTACAAAAGCACTTCAGAACTGTTTGAATTCAATAAGGTTATAGTACTCTATGGTTTCACGACTATCATAGCATTATTTTGGTTTATTAATAATATTAAGTCAAAAAAAATTATTTTTAAAAAGACTATTCTAGATATTCCACTAGTTATTTATTTATTTACTTTATTGCTTAGCACTTTGTTTTCAATTGATTCAAGAACCTCGCTACTAGGATATTACTCTAGGTTTAATGGAGGTTTATACACTCAACTTTGTTATGCAGTACTTTATTGGGCATTTGTGTCCAACATGACTGCAAAGCAGACTCAGGCTACCATACGCTATTCTCTCATCTCTACAGCTATTGCCTCAGTGATGGCTGTTTTGGAACACTTTGGTACATTTTCTACCTGTGGGCTTATGGGTATGGGGTGGAAAGAGTCTTGCTGGATACAAGATGTTCAATCAAGGGTTTTTTCTACTCTGGGTCAACCAAATTGGTTAGCCGCACTACTAGTTGCACTCATTCCCATTACATGGTTATTAGCAATCAAAGAGACTAGCGTTAAGCGCTTGATATATAGTTTGACCTCACTATTATTCTTTGTAACATTATTATTTACAGGATCTAGATCAGGATTTTTAGCATTTGGAGTTGAAGCAATTATTTTATGGGGATATGTGTTCTGGAAAGATCATTTTAAACATATAAAACTCTTTGCAATACAGCTATTAGTCTTTGGATTTTTGTCTTTCGCTATTTTAGGCAAGCCAACTGCAAATGTCCAACAATCAGCAGCTGTTCAGGGTCCATCACTTGAAACTGGTGGTACAGAGTCGGGTACAATTCGAAAACATGTTTGGCTTGGAGCAATTGAAGTATTTAAAAAATACCCGATTTTAGGAACTGGTCCTGAAACTTTTGCATTTTCATTTCCAATGTTTAAACCAATAGGACACAATTTAACTTCTGAATGGGACTTTATATACAACAAAGCTCATAATGAATTTTTAAACTATCTTGCAACAACTGGGATAGTTGGAACTTTAGCTTACTTTAGTGTTATCTATTATTCAATTTTTATACTATTTAAATCAAAAAGATTTGATTTATTAGCAGGCTATGTTGCAATTCTCGTTTCTAATTTTTTTGGATTTTCCGTTGTAGCTGTGTCATTACTATTCTATATTTTTCCTGCATTTGCGATAGCGATTAGTGATCAAAGGCTAGAAAATAATTCTAAGTCTGAAAAACTGAACGAAACTCAATTTATTTTTATCGTGACTGCTTTGATAGCAACTCTTTATATCCTATTCTCTATTCACTCATATTGGCAGGCTGACATTTATTTCCAACAGGCAAAAACATTAAGCAGGCAAGGTAATCCAACAAAGGCTAGAACATTAATAGAAATGGCAATTAAAAATTCAAAAAATGAACCTATTTTTTGGTCTGAAGCTTCTAACATTGATAGCGAAATCGCTGTAAGATCTGGTGAAGAAAAAAAGGAAGATCAGGCTTCAAATTTTATAAAGCTTGCAATTCAAGAAAGTAATGTATCAACTGATTTCGCTCCCTACAATATAAACTTTAAAAGGACACAAGCTAATGTTTTTTACAAATTATCTGCATTTAACCAGAATTATTTAGACAAATCAGAAAAGACTTTAAAGGACGCGGTCAAAATTACACCAAATGATCCAAAGATTTATTACCAACTTGGAATTGTATTACTTAAAACAAACAAGAATCAAGAAGCGATACAAAATTTAGTAAAATCGATCGAATTAAAAACTAATTATAAAGATGGTAGATTTGCTCTAGGTTCAGTCTATAAAGATATGGGAGAGAAAGAAATGGCAATAGAACAGTTTACCTACATCTTAGACAAAATAGATTCTAAGGACGATTTGTCAAAAAAATATTTATTGGAATTAAAATAGCCTCAAAGATGATACAATATAGCTATGATACAAAAAATAGTGCAGTCAGGTGACCCAGTTTTAAGAAAAGTAAGTAAGCCTGTAGCAAAACTTGATAAAAAGATATTAAGTTTAATTCAGGATTTAAAAGACACACTTGCTGTCCAAAAAGACCCTGAAGGAGTTGGTCTTGCTGCACCTCAAATAGGTAAAAGCCTAAGAGTTTTTGCAGTAGCATTTAAAAGCCTTAAACGTATTATTATAAATCCTGAAATAATTGCGTTGCAAAGTACTAAGTACAAAGTACAAAGTACTAAGAAGAGCGAGATACTTGAAGGGTGTTTATCACTTCCCCACTATTACGGTCCGTTAAAAAGAGAATCTGCTGTAACAATTAAATATTTGAACGAAAAAGGAGATGAAATAACAGAAGAATTTAAAGACTTTGATGCCCAAATAATGTTACACGAAATCGACCATTTAAATGGATTTTTATTTGTAGACCGATTATTAGAACAAAAAAAGAAACTATATAAACTAGGACATGATGATGAGTGGGAGGAGGTAAACATATAATGCGTATTATTTTTTTTGGAACACCTGATTATGTAATTCCAGTTCTTGATAAATTACACAAATATCATGAGATCGTTGCAGTTGTTACTCAATCCCCTAAACCTATGGGGAGAGAAAAAACGCTAACTTATTCTGCAGTTGATGGTTGGGCATTCAAAAAGCATATTCCAAGATATTTTGAATATAGCGAACTACCTGAAGCTGATATGGGGGTTTGTGCATCTTTTGGAATGATCGTTCCTCAGGTTGTCATTGATTTGTTTCCTCATGGAATAATTAACATTCATCCTTCGCTTCTTCCAAACTTTAGAGGAAGTTCACCTATTCAGGCGACTTTAATTTCTGGTATAAATCCAACTGGTGTAACTATTATTAAAATGGTGGATAAACTTGATGCTGGCCCTATCCTTACCCAATTTAAAGAAGAAGTTTTAGAAACTGACACAAACGAGTCACTTAGATCTCGATTGTTTGAGAATTCAGCGCAGGTACTACTGGAAATGATTCCTGCCTATGTAGATGGGAAGATTAAACTTAAAAAACAAGATGAGACAAAAGCTACTTTTACTACAATGATTAAAAAAGAGGATGCGTTTATTCCATCTAATTTTATTCAAGATGCAATGGATATAAATGATAATAAAGCGGAATGGACAGTAGGATTTCTCAAAAACTACGCATTAACGCCAAGTGCTGAAACTATTAATAGATTTATTAAGGCTATGAGCTTTTGGCCTATTGCATGGACTAAAATAACTATTCGCGATGAAGAAAAAAGATTAAAAATCATAAGTTCACATATTAATCCTGAGTCTGGATACTTAGAACTTGATGAAGTACAACTTGAAGGCAAAAAACCAACTACATGGAAACAATTTAAGGGTGCATATGGATTGACTGGAATTTAATTTTAAATTACATTAAAATACATTTTTAATATGGAGCGTAAAGCATCCCAAAAAAGAACAATTGGAGGTTTTAGACCATTAAGATCATTTTTAAGGATCTTTTATGCTGGAGAGGCTGGTGATGTGAAAAAATACAATTTGGATGTCAAAAAGCTTCCAATTAAAGGTACTTTGCCATTCAGCAACAACGAAACTGCGGGACTGCATAGATATGTTCGAAAGGGTGTAGGTCCTTGGGGAAGTGAAAAAATAACCAAAGATAATTATTGAGTAACTCTCAACTTCTTAATACATGCAGTACATAGCTTCATGCCATGCCATTTTTGGATATTTGGTGCAAAAGTTCTTTTAGTTTCTTGTGCTCTTTTCTTCCATCTTTTACCAGCAATACCTCGTCCATGGGTTTGTGATGACCCGAACATAGTTTTCTTTAAGCAATTTTCGCAAGTAAATGACATACGCCTAAGGATGCATTATACTAGTAATTACTTTAAATCTCAATGATATTAATTTGGATACTAGCATTTGTCGTAGCAATTACAATTCATGAAGCTTCTCATGCCTGGATGGCAGATCGTTTGGGAGATCCCACGGCTAGGCTTATGGGTAGATTATCTCTTAATCCCCTAGTTCACTATGATCCAGTTGGTACTACATTACTTTTAGCATTATCTATTATGCGTGCTCTAGGAGCTCCTGTAATCCCTTTTGGATGGGCAAAACCAGTTGAATTTGATCCTTACAATCTTAAAAACCCTCGTAGGGATTCTGCTTTAATTTCTTTTGCAGGACCTGCATCAAACTTAATTGTTGCATTACTTGCTTCATTTCTAGGAAGAATTAATCCCTTATTTTCATTAATTGCAGTTCCTTTTATAATTTTGAATGTTTCTCTTGCGATATTTAATCTTGTTCCTATTCACCCACTTGATGGCGGAAAGATCCTTGTAGGAATATTACCTAAAAAATATGCATATGATGTAGAAAGTTTCTTGGGTCGATTTGGTACAATTTTACTTATCTTTTTAATTTTACCTTCATTTGGAGGATCTTCTTTAATCTCTCAGATTATCTCTCCTGTCATAAATTTATTTTTAGTTATTCTCATTCCTTGAAGCGACCTGTTACAATATAGACGGTCCTGTTTGCTTAGAGTTAAGGTCAGATTTTCCTGACAAATCGATGAATTGGGAGGACATAGTTTGATAGCTGTTATGGTTATTAACAGTTCACCCACCTGAAGCAATTCAGGAAATTCACCGAGACTCTTTTCAGATGGGACCATTTTTCTGATATAATAGGATTCCTTAGGCCAAGGTAGCTCAGTTGGTAGAGCAGACGATTTGTAATCGTCAGGTCGCGAGTTCAAGCCTCGCCCTTGGCTCATCGAGAATACGGTCTAATTTGATATTGACTTCGGCTATACTTCGTAATATATTTTATTTATGCCCTACTCATTTTATAACGACCCTGAATATAGGAGAATTCAATCTGAAAAGACTCGTTTAAATTGGAAGAAAGGGCTCCATAATTCTTTAATACATTCTAAGGTGGAAAGAAATTGCAAAAATCGAACCTGTTTAAATATATTTTTTGTAAAACCTTATGACCATAAAGTATTCTGCTCAAAAAGTTGCGCTGCACATGTTAATAATTCTGGAAGAATACAATCATTTAAAACAAGACAGAAAATTTCAGAGTCAGTCAAATTATCGCCCATCCATTATTTTCCTGAACGAAAAGTTAGAATTTCGATAATTTGCAGAAATTGTGGTAAGTCAGTTGCTCTAATTCCCTACATAGCTAAACGACAGAAGTATTGTAGCGTCAGTTGTGCAATAAGTATAACCGGTAGGCTTACGACATCTGCTAAGGCATCAAAAGGTAGAAATGGAGTTCGGAAAGATATTGACTCTAATATAAATTTTTATAGTACTTGGGAAGCTAATGTTGCAAGAGTATACAATTTAATAAATCTTAAATGGGAATATGCTCCGAAATTGTTCGATCTAGGTGAACATACATATAGGCCAGACTTTTACCTACCTGATTTTAACACCTATATCGAAGTAAAAAACTTCATGGGAGAATATTCCAAAACGAGAGATACATTATTTAGAAAAATATTTCCAACTACAAAACTTGAATTAATACTTAAAGAAGATTATTTAGATATTAAGGAAAATTATAAAGACCTAGTAGAAGCGTGGGAGAATTGATATAATACACTGTCACTATTCGCCAAGGTTGCAGAGTGGTCAAATGCACCTGTCTGTAGAACAGGCTCCGTAAGGATACCTAGGTTCGAATCCTAGCCTTGGCACAATACAGCGACCTGTCGGGTCGGCGCCGAGCGCCGACCAAGCGTTTATCCCATCTCCACGGACTGTTTTGTTTTCAAGGAAGAGGTTCGAGCCGAAGATTTTTGAGGCGAGTACCTTTATTTGCTCTTTGTTGTTGGTTGATATTATTTGATCTACTTTACTGGCTTCAATGATCCAATTTCTCATAGGTTCGATCCAGCTGCCATGACTATTTTTAAGAGAAAGGATTTGTTCTTCTATTGTTTTTCTTTTAGACATTAACTCAAACTTTTTTTGTTGAAAATCATCCTTGTCTATTATCTGATCAAGATAGCTGTCTAACAATAATTTTAGTTTAATGTCTATTTGTTCTAAATCCTTTCTCTTAATACTAATAACATCAAGGCAAGATTGGGATATGTCAGATTCTTCTTGTTTCAATTTTAATAGCATCTGATTAGCCCAAGTCTTTTTCAAAGTGTACTTTTTGATGAGTGTGGTGAGTTGGGAATCAAGGTCTATGTCTCTAATATATTTTTGGCTACACTTAATATTTTTACATTTTTTAGTACAGTGATAGTACATATAGTCAACATGATGATTTGTATTTTTATAGTATTTAGATTTAAGTTCTCCACTAATCATCATTCCACACTCACCACACCTTAAAAGTCCAAGGTAGGGTTTTGGAATACGTTCTACATTGGCATACTGCCATTGTTTATTTCTTGCTTTCAAAACCTCTTGGACTTTATCAAAAAGAGCCTTTGAAATAATTGGATCATATCTACCCTCATATACCTCACCTCCATATTTAAAAACTCCGTAGTAAAAGGAGTTGGAAAGTAATTCTTTAGTTTTATCAATTCTTAAATTTGTGTTTTTGGAGGTAATAATACCTTTTGATGCCAAAAAGGAAGAAATCTCCGTTAACTGAGTATCTCCCTTACTATATCTTTCAAAAGCTTCAATAATTAATGGTGCAACTTTTTTATTAACAACTATTGATTTATTTCTACTGTCATTTAAATATCCAAGTGGAGATCTACACGGCATGAAACCACTTCTTGCTTTTTGGTGTAACCCACGACGAGTATTTTCTGAAAGTGAATCAATATAATACTTACTTTGAGAAAAAGAAATTGATAACATGAACTTTCCCTGAGGAGTGGGTTCAAACCAAAAGGTATTAAATTTGAGGGCAGATATTTTTCCTGTATCTATTAAATAAATAATTTTTCCACCATCTACACTATTCCTCGCAAGTCTATCTGGATGCCATGAAATTATGCCGTTGGCACGGCCTTTTTCAATACTTTCTAACATTTTATTAAAAATTGGACGACCTGGAATTTTTGCTGATTGTTTCTCAATAAATTCCTCTACAATCGTCAAATTTTCTCTTTTGGCAAGTAAATGGAGTTCATCAAGTTGACCTTCGATTGATTGAACTTGCATATCCTCTACATCAGTAGACTTTCTGGCATACAGGAAAAATTTTTGGAAACTTGGATTATTTACATTAGTAGTCATACTACTATCATTTATACGCCCGTAAATAATCCGTATCAATAGGTCAAATAATATCAACTTTATTTTGTTTTAAATGGCTGTTTTAGTCCGTGGAGATGGGATAAACGCTTGGTCGGCGCTCGGCGCCGACCCGACAGGT